>CAVAQB010000001.1:0-3905 GCA_963590725.1 Anaeroplasmataceae bacterium
TGTATATATTTAGTAGCCACAAGAACAACCATGATTTTAGAAGTAGAGGATACTCTAAGCATTACATTACGAATTATACCTTTGTTAGTATCTTCCTTATAAACCTCTATTTTATACTTTTTTATAAGTTCTTTAATATACGAAATAATTTCTCTTGAAATAGATGGTTCTATCATACATCCATTTGATGGAACTATTTTATGAGATTTTGCCTCATAAAACCCTGATATTATTTCACCATTTTCCAAACCAAATGGCACAATTATCTTATTACGATATCCATACGGATTAGGGTTTGGGATACAATCATTGACTTTAGGATCAAATCCTGCAATCTTATGAATTGTTCTTTTTACAAGTTCTGTTTTATATTTTAATTGAAGATCATATTTCATATGCATAATATTACAACCACCACAAGTTTTATAATATGGGCATACGTTATATTCTCTTTTATAAGATGGCTCTAATACTTCAAGATTAGAGGCAAATACTAAATTTTTAGTAATCCTTGTGACAGATGATTTTATCACTTCACCTGGTATAGCATTAGGGACAAATACCGGTTTATTCTCATAATGGGCTATTCCAAGACCTTCTGAATCATAATCAGTGATATTAAGTTTTATAATATCATTTTCTTTCATTGTTTTACCTCACCCTTAAGTTCTAATAGTACATCACGTACTTCGGCAGCCATTTCAAAGTTAAGATCTTTAGCATATTGCTTCATCTCTTCTTCAAGTTCTAATATTAATCTTTGTCTATCATCTTTAGACAACTTATTCTTATCATATTTATTTTCTAATGCTTCACTAACATGTACAGTAACACTATCTCTTATATCTTTAATAATAGTTTTAGGGACAATGTTATGTTTAGTATTATATTCCATTTGTATTTGTCTTCTTCGCTTAGTCTCATCAATTGCTTCACGCATTGAATCACTAATTGTATCCGCATACATAATAACCTTACCATTACTATTACGTGCTGCACGTCCAATTATTTGAATTAAAGAGCGTGTAGAACGTAAAAATCCCATTTTATCGGCATCAAGAATAGCGACAAGAGATACTTCTGGTAAATCTAACCCTTCTCTTAATAGGTTAATACCTACAAGTACATCATATTTACCAAGTCTTAAATCTCTTAGTATTTCTAAACGCTGTAATGCCTTAATTTCTGAATGAAGGTAGGCAACTTTAAGATTCATTTGTTTAAAATAAGCAGTTAAATCCTCACTCATTTTAATAGTTAGGGTTGTGACAAGTACTCTTTCACCTAATTTAGCACGTTCTACAATTTCTGAATATAAATCATCAATTTGACCCATAGTGCCTCTTATCTCGATTAGTGGGTCAAGAAGTCCTGTAGGACGAATAAGTTGTTCAACAACAGGATTATTATCACGCATTTCATAATCTCCTGGAGTTGCGGAAACATAAATTATTTGATCAAGTTTTTGTTCAAATTCGTCAAATTTTAAAGGTCTATTATCAAGCGCGCTAGGCAATCTAAATCCATAGTCTACAAGGGTTGTCTTACGAGCTCTATCTCCGTTATACATTCCTCTTATTTGAGGAATGGTAACATGTGATTCATCTACAAATAATATAAAATCTTTATCAAAGAAATCAATAAGAGTAGATGGAGTTTCTCCCTCTTCTCTTAATGCCATGTGACGAGAATAATTTTCAACTCCATTACAAGTCCCCATTTGTTCAAGCATTTCTATATCATATTCAGTACGACCTGTTATTCTTTCTTCTTCAAGTGGCTTACCATTATCCTTAAAATATTTAATTCTTTCCTTAAGTTCAGCTTTTATTCTTTTAATAGCTTCTCCTAATTTATCTTTAGATGTTACAAAGTGCGTCGCACTAAATATATTTACATATTCTACAGTATCTATTGCCTTGCCTGACAATACATCAAATATTCTAATGCGTTCTAATTCATCATCAAAAAATTCAAGTCGTACTCCATTTTTATGCTCTGATGGTGGTATTATTTCAATTGTATCTCCGTGTACTCTAAATGTACCTCTTTGAAAATCTATTTCATTCCTTGAATATTGAAGCGATACTAGCTTTTCAATTAATTCTTTTCTTTTATATTCCTCTCCACTTCGCAAAGTCATCATTGAGCCTACATAATCTTCTTTAGAACCGATTGAATATATGCACGATACTGATGCGACTATAATTACATCATCAAAATCAATAAGAGACGATGTCGCAAAGTGACGCATCTCATCTATTTCTTCGTTTATTCTAGCATCTTTTTCTATATATGTATCAGATGTTACTACATATGCTTCTGGCTGATAATAATCATAATATGAAATAAAATAACACACGTGATTATTAGGAAACATTGCCTTAAGTTCAGAATACATTTGACCTGCAAGTGTTTTATTAGGCTCAAGTACCAACGCCTTTTTACCAGTTCTTTTAATAACATTTGCGATAGTAAATGTTTTACCAGAACCAGTAACCCCTTTTAATACTTGTTCTTTTAAGCCGTTCTCTATTCCTTCAGATAGTGTGTTTATGGCACATGGTTGATCTCCTGTCGGATTAAATTTAGATACCAATAAAAAATTTGCCATAAACCTCACCTACTTTCTTAATTTAATTCTAATTGTTGTTACATCAAGAGATTGTATTATATGAGGTTCAACAGATATAACCTTATCGCCTAATGTTTTACTGCCTCTAAGCCATGATCTTATAGCTGTGCCATTATTAGATCCATGAATGACATTTAAAATAGTAATTCTATTCTTATAACAATCATCAATCATCTCAATGATTCTTTTTTTTGCCTCAAGCCTTAACATTCCATGTACATCAATTTCCATAACAACACCCCTAATCTATTATATTAAATTTAATAAAAATAATAAAGGACTTTCAAAGTCATTTCTTTTAATCATTTTTGCTTATAATAATTAAAAGGACGATTACTTTTCGTCCTTTTCGTATTCATCTAAAAAACTATGTGCTATCTTTCCAGTTTTATACATAATAATTTTATCAAGATTTACATTTGAAGCTGCTGCGAATATATTTTTTTCAACATTTTCATTATAATTTTTCTTAAGATTATCTATTAGATTCTTAGTAGCTTTTCTTTGAGATAAAGAATTTTCTTCAGTCGAACAAGATTGTTCTTCGAATCTACAAGCACATCGTATAAATTCAAGATTATTATATTTTTGCCAAGCAATAATATCTTTTTCTCTTATAAGATATAACGGTCTTATAAGTTCCATTCCTGCGTAGTTATCACTATGAAGCTTTGGCATCATTGTTTGGAATGATCCAGCATTAAGCATATTCATTAAAATTGTTTGAATTACATCATCATAGTGATGCCCTAAAGCTATCTTATTACATCCCATATCTTGCGCAATTCTATATAATGCTCCTCTTCTCATTTTGGCACATAAATAACATCCACCACTAAGTTGGTTGTGTGCTATTTCATAAATATCGGTTTCTACAATTTGGGCATTAATATTTAGTGTTTTTAAATTATTTTTAATAACTTCAAGATTGAAATCTGAATATCCTGGGTTCATTACTAAATATTTTACATCAAATGGAAAATCAGAATGTTTGTGAAGTTCTTCAAATAATTTCGCCAATAATGTAGAATCCTTACCACCAGAAATACATACACAAATTTTATCTCCTGGCTTTACAAGTTCATATTCCTTAACGGCACGAACAAATGGAGCCCAAAGTTTTCCTCTATATGTAGTTAAAATTGATCTTTCAATTTCTTGATATTTTTCCAAAACTCTTTTAGCCATTTTAATCACCTCTTACAATAATATCATATTATTATTTTTAGTCAATTAAAAAAGGGATTAGATCCCTTCTTCTATTAACCCT
>CAVAQB010000002.1:0-9375 GCA_963590725.1 Anaeroplasmataceae bacterium
CTACATTCTTTACCGATAGATTCAAAATACATATTAAATATAGTATTAAACAATAGCTCTTCTACTACACTAGATTTATCAAAAATACCTACAATATCTTTAAAATCATTAAAAGATGTATTTTCATTATAGGACTCAAAAGGGTCCATCATATTATCATATATTTTAGAGTATATACTAATAAGACCTAAAACAAATCCTTTATTAAAAGTCATCTTTTGAATTGATAAATTTGAATCAAGTGCTTCTTCATTAGTAGCGGTTGGTTTAAATCTATTATTAAAATATATAGGATAATATTTTTCATCTAAAACCACTATTTCGCCTTTATAATCGGCGCCTATTGGGATTAAGATACCAAGATCATTAAACGATGAAATTATAATATCTTCTTCTGGCTTTAAATATAGTGATGCCATACCCTCATCAGTGAATGCATTACAAATATTTTCTCTTGCCATATCCAAACTTAAGCCATCAAGAAAATCAGAGTTTATAAGCTTCATATCCTCATCTAAAAATACATTCTCATCTAATTCTAGGTTTCTAGCAAACATATGATCAAGAGTATCCATAGAAGGAATTCCCGCATGAACTCCCTCATCATATTTATATGATGCGAATACATAAATATCTTTAAATGTTAATGGATTTTTAAGTATTAAACCTGTAAAACAATCTTTATCCATATCCTCATCTACTAAAAAATCAGATACGGATACATATTCATCTTTTGTTGTATACATTAACACATCAATAAATTTAGGATTTAGGGCAATAAATGATACTCCAGCTAAATATTCTGGGTTATCTAGGGAGACAAAAAGGTCAAAATTTTCATTTTTCAATCCTATTTTAAGACCTTTTTTACATCCAAGATATTCATACATTTTACTTTTATATATTGGATCAATTTTTAGTGAATTAATCTTATCTATAAGCGAATCAAATTTTCTTACATCTATTGTAAATACATCCATTTTGTGTGCAAACACATCCTCACCACTATCCTTTAGGGTATATTTGTCATTCACTATTTCTACCATAGAGTTAGAATATATTTGATGAGATGAAAAGTCTGTAAATACATCCATCTTTTTTAAATTTATATAACCTTTGTTATACATATCTTTAAATGTATCTTGAATAAATTTTATAGTTTTGGAATCATTAAGTGATATTTCTTTTTCATTATCAAAACCTATATTTAAATCCTTAAGTTCCTCTATATGATTTTTTCTTAAAAAATCTATTCCCTCACCGCGAAGCCTAGAGTAGGAATATGTGGTATCATTTAAATTGTTACAAACGACACTATACATCACATTATACCCCATCATTCTATACGCTTTATTTAACACATCAGAATAAACATATGGAAATAAATTTTTATTATTAAATCCATTACACAAAATTGGAAATGGGCTTGTATATAGACATCTTTTCTTCTTAAATTTATCACGCTCAATTTTAAAAATGCGCTTATTATTCCATTCATTATAAAGCTCTGACATCTATTCCTCACCACCTTACTTAAATTATACATTTTATAATTAAAAAATAAAAGAAAAAAGGAGTGATTTTTTCACCCCTTATCAATCGAAAAAAATTATTACTTAGCTTGTTCAGCTTCAATATATGAAACTAAGTCTCCTACAGTCTTAATGTTTTGAGCGGCATCATCTGAAATAGAGATATTAAATTCATCTTCAAGAGACATAATAACCTCTACTGCATCAATTGAATCAGCACCTAAATCATCCTTTAAATTAGCTTCAGGAGTAACCTTAGCTGAATCAACATTTAATTCTTTTACAATAATTTCTTTAACTTTCTCAAAAACCATTTTCAAACGTTTCCTTTCCAAAAAAATCTAAATAAATTATACCTAATATAAAATTATTTGTCAATCACTTGTAAATATATTGGTTGACTATAGCCTCAAGCATTTCTTGGCGTCCTGACTCATTTAAAACTTCATCATGGTTAAGTGCATATTCTAGTAACGTATTGAAATTTGCCTTACCATCTACTATATCTTTACCTATTCCATATGTATATGATTCATACCTCTTATCTTTAAAGTTTTCTAATACTTTATCTTCATATAATTTTGCGGCAACCCTTAAGCCTTTTGCGAAGGTATCCATACCTGCAATATAGGCAATAAGCAAATCTGATGTTTCAAAAGATGCCCTTCTTACCTTTGCGTCAAAATTAAGTCCACCACTATGTAGTCCTTTATTTAAGATTACTTCATACATAGCCATTGTGGCGTCATATACATTTGTCGGGAATTGGTCTGTATCCCAACCAAGAAGCATATCTCCTTGGTTTGCGTCAATTGATCCTAATGCCCCATTAATACGTGCCATATTTAACTC
The DNA here is from genome assembly GCA_963590725.1 of Anaeroplasmataceae bacterium. Taxonomy (GTDB): domain Bacteria; phylum Bacillota_I; class Bacilli_A; order Acholeplasmatales; family Anaeroplasmataceae; genus UBA3206. The sequence goes on from CAVAQB010000002.1 coordinate 2,385, forward strand.
ATGTTGGAAAGTATGACCTGCAAGTGTCGCATGGTTAGCTTCAATATTTACCTTAAAATACTTCTCTAGATTATATTTTCTTAAGAAGCCTAATACAGTTTGAGTATCAAAATCATATTGATGTTTTGTTGGCTCTTTTGGTTTTGGTTCAATTAAAAATTGTCCTTTAAAGCCTATTTCTGAAGCGTAATCAACTGCCATACGTAATAATCTTGCGAAATTATCAAGTTCTAAATCTGTTTTAGTATTAAGAAGTGTTTCATAACCTTCTCTTCCACCCCAGAACACATAATTTTCTCCACCAAGTTTTTTTGTTATATCAATCGCTTTTTTAATAGATGCCGCTGCATAAGCAAATGCATCAGCATTTGATGATGTCCCAGCTCCATGAACAAATCTTTTATGACCAAATAGATTAGATGTTCCCCATAAGCATTTAATACCTGTTTCATCCATTTTTTGTTTAATATAATCAGATATTTCATCTAATGCCTTATGGAAATCAGATAAATGTTCGCATGGGTATGCTATATCAACATCGTGGAAACAGAAATATTCAATGCCAAGTTTTTGCATAAATTCAAATCCTGCATCAACTTTATTTCTTGCCATTTTCATTAAATCTTTATTATTCCAAGGACGAGAGATTGAAGCGCCTCCAAACATATCCTCTCCTTGTGCACCTAGTGTGTGCCACCACGACATCGCAAATCTTAAATGCTCCTTCATAGGACGGCCTAGTATAAGTTCGTTTGCGTTATATTGTTTAAACGCAAAAGGATTCTTAGAGTTAGGTCCTTCATATTTAACTTTTCTTACTACATCAGTAAAATATTTTTTCATTATTTTCTAATCTCCTTTTCCATTTCAAATAATAATTTGTTTTGTGCATATAATTTTTTATAGACATCAAAATATTTTAAATACAATCTATAGTCTAAAATATTTGGTTCAAATGAATCTTTATATGAAATAATTTTCTTACATGCATCATATACATCTTTATATATTCCATCTGCGACCATCGCAAGTATCGCAACTCCTAAAGCTCCTGCCTCATCATTATTTACACGCGATACAGTATGATTTAACATAGAGGCAAGTATCTTACACCATTTAGGATTACGTGATCCACCACCACTTATTAAAACCTTACTAGGATTAAAATCTAGCAGTTGAAAACAGTCTTTCATAGAATATGAAATACCCTCAATAATTGCCTTAGTCATCATATCCTTAGTTGTATTTCCACGAATACCTATAAACATTCCTGTTGCGTTTGGATTAAGATTTGGTGTACGCTCTCCCATTAAATATGGAAGGTAAATAAGTCCATCACATCCGGCAGGGATTTTATCAATGTTTCTTGTTAGGTAATCATATGCTGAAATACCTTCAGCATGTGCAATTGAAGCCTCATATTGGCACATATTATTTTTATACCATTTAAGTGAATTTCCACATCCATTAGTAACACCCATTGTATGATACTTATGAGGAATTGCATGATGAAAATATTGAAGTCCATTGTTTTTTATTTCAAGGTTTTGAAGAGATGCGAATACTACGCCAGATGATCCAAGAGTAATTGAGACATCCTTTCCATCTACAATACCATTTCCTATTGCGGATGCTGCCTGATCCCCTGCGCCACCTACTACAAATGTATGTGGTTTTAAGCCAGTAATTTTACAAATATCTTCTTTAAGTGTACCTGTAATTTCAGCTGATTCTACAATTTGTGGTAGTGTGCTTTTATCTAAGCCAAAATAGTTAAGTATTTCATCACTATAACATTCACCTTTTAAATCCATAATCTGCATTCCAGAGGCATCGCTATATTCTGTTTTAAACTCACCTGTTAAAATATATCTTATATAATCTTTTGGAAGCATTATTTTATTAATTTTTTTAAATATTTCATTCTCATTATTCTTAATCCATAAAAGTTTGGCCAAAGTAAACGCAGGCATCGGATTATTACCTGTAATATTACGTATTTTATCTACTCCAAATCTTTCTAGTTCCAAAACTTCTCTTTCAGTTCTATTATCACACCAAATAATAGAATTATATAAAATATTATCATCCTTATCTAATAATACAAGTCCATGCATTTGTCCTGATAGTCCAATACCAATAATATCATCTGGATTACCTTCAAGTGCTAGATTTTTTAATACTCTAAGACAAGCCCTCTTCCAATCAAGCGGATTCTCCTCGGCATATCCAGGCTTTGGAGAAATAATATCATACTCAAAAGATGAAGCCTTATGAATATGACCAAGACGATCAAACAAAACTGCTTTAGTAGATGATGTACCTATATCCATTCCTATATAATATTTCATATTTTTCACCTCATCCTAAACATCTATTTTAATTATACATAAAAAAAAGAGGTTTTTAAACCTCTCTTAATATTTGTTATAATTTTAAATATGATTGTTTAATTCGCCTTCAATAATTTTTTTAATAGATAAAAGCATAGAATATGCCTCCTCTAATAAATCCATATATTCATTAAGTAGTGGGGTATCTTCTATATTATTTTTTAATTCTTCTATTTTTTTCTTATCTAACAAAGCCTCATTTATAAGCCCGTAATGTTTCGAATTAACATATCTTTTTTGCATTTCCTTAAGTTCTTTAAAAGTATCCTTAAGTTCTACATTTTTATCAATTACAATTTCTAGTTCATGAAGTCTTTTAATCAAAGGTAGCTCACCAATTGATTTAATTAAATCAGTTAGAGCCTCCTCATAATTACTCATTATAAAGTTCTCCTGTTATAAACCATGTCTTAGCACCTGTAACTTTTACTTTTACCTCTTCTCCAACTATATTTTTATCAATAGCTTTAAAATGGCATAGTTTATTATGACGAGTATATCCACACATCATATCTAAACCATTCTTAGATTCACCATCAACAAGTACTTCTACAACTTGTCCTATAAATCTTTCATTACCTTTTAATGCATATTCATTAATTAAATCGTTTAATCTATATAGTCTTTGATCTTTTTCCTCGGCTGTTACATTATCTTGCATTTTAGCAGCAGGCGTACCTTCTCTTGGAGAATATACGAATGTATAGGCTCCATCAAACTCTGCATACTTAACTAAATCAAGAGTATGTTGGAATTGCTCCTCAGTTTCATTAGGGAATCCTACAATTATATCTGTTGTAATAGCAATTCCTGGAATCCTTCTTTTAAGTTCATCTATTATATGGTGATATTGAGCCATATCATATTTACGGTTCATAGCTTTTAAAATACCATCATCTCCTGATTGAACAGGTAAATGTAGCCAAGGAATTACATGCTCGCATGTAGCCATTGCGTTAATTGTTTTCTCATCAAAATCACGTGGATGTGATGTAGTATATTTTATTCTATCTATACCTATTTTATTTAAATCTACAAGAAGATCACCAAATGAATAATCACTATATTTATCTTTACCATAAGCATTAACATTTTGTCCTAATAATGTTATTTCCTTATATCCAGCTTCTTTTAGTTCACATACTTCAGCAATAATATCTTCCTTATCTCTTGATCTTTCTTTACCTCTTGTATATGGAACAATACAATAAGTACAGAATTCATCGCATCCAAACATAATGTTTACCCAAGCTTTGTGTTTTAAAGCTCTCTTCTTAGGAGTATTTTCTAAAATTCCTCCTTGAGTAGACAAGACTTCTATAACCTTACTCTTAGACATATATGCTTCATATAATAGTTTTGGAAGATTTCCTATATTATGTGTACCAAATATTAAATCTATATGTGGATAAGATTCCATAATCTTTGTAGTAGCTTCTGGTTCTTGAGGCATACATCCTGAAATTCCAATAATCATATCAGGATTTTCTTTCTTAACGCCTTTAAGTCTTCCAAGAACTCCCCAAATTCTATTTTCAGCATTTTGTCTTATAGCACACGTATTTAAAATAACAACATCAGCACAATATTCATCATCTGATTTAGTATATCCTAATTGTTCTAAAATACCTTCCATAACTTCAGAATCTGCTTCATTACCTTGGCATCCATATGTTAAAACTCGGTAAGTCTTATCCTTACCAATGTTTTTATATTTATCTAGTAAAGCATATGCTGTTTTTAAAGTTTCTTCCTTCCTTCTATTTCTTGCTTCTTTTAAAGAAGGAATACTTAATTCAAGTCTTGCCATTTATAATCACCTGTGCTCTATTATAGTATAAAGATTAAAAAAATACAAACAAAAAACGACCTATTTATTAAATAGGCCGCAAGTGTTATTTTTTTATTACTGAAATTCTTTCAATAGAATTTTTTAAAGTTCCTATATCAAGAATTACTGCATTAAATTGAACTTCTTTTTCCTCTGTTACCCTAGATGGAGTATAAATGCCTGTTCTAAATCTTTCAATTATTGTTTGGGCATCATCACCTAAAACACCATTATATGGTCCTGTCATACCAATATCTGATACATATAGTGTTCCTTTAGGTAATACTCTATTATCAGCTGTTGGGACATGCGTATGTGTACCTACTACCGCTGACACTTTACCATCAAAATCAAGTCCAAAGGCAATTTTTTCAGATGTAGCCTCTGCATGCATATCTACAATGATATAATCAGTTTTGCCTTTAACATCTTCTAAAATTTTATCCATTACAGTAAATGGATTGTCAAGAGACATGTTGTTCATATAAACACGCCCTAATAGGTTTACTATAGTAATCTTCTTATCATTATAATTTAGTGTTTTATATCCAATACCTAAATCAGAATTAAAATTAGCTGGTCTTATTATCTTTGATGAAGATATATAGTCTTTAATGTCTCTTTGAGAAAATGTATGATTTCCCATAGTTAAGGCAAATATACCAAGTTTCATTAATCTATCATAGTCTTTTTTGCGAAGTCCTCTTCCATTAGATATATTTTCAGCATTCGCAATAACTAAATTAATTTTGTTATCCTGCCTTATTTTAGATAGATTTTCTTCTAAGAAGTGAAGACCTGCTTCTCCTACTATGTCTCCTATAAATAAAATCCTCATTTTTTAAAATACCCTTCTAAGAGCAAAGTGATTAATCACTTTTTTATGACTATATACTAAAGTATACATCATAGGTGTGCTCATACCTCTATGTTTTATCAAATATATTTAACTCTTCTTTTATAAAAGCACCTACATCAATTATTGACATAGGTGCATTTTAAGCTTACTTAGCAGTTTCTACTGCACGAGATTCACGAATAACTGTGATTTTAATATTTCCTGGATAATTAAGTTTTGCCTCAACCTGTTCCTTGATTTCTCTTGCAACTTTTATAATTTGTAAGTCATCAATTTGTTCAGGGTTAACAATTACTCTTACTTCACGTCCAGCTTGAATTGCGTATGATGATTGAACACCCTTAACGCTATTAGAGATTTCTTCTAATGCTTCAAGTCTCTTTGTATAATTTTCTAAGCTATCTGATCTAGCTCCAGGTCTTGCGGATGATAATGCATCAGCTGCAGCTACAAGGACTGCGATAACACTCTTTGGAGCAACATCCTCATGATGGGATGCGATAGCATCAATAACCTCTTTTGGTTCATGATACTTTTGAGCTAATTCAACACCAATTTCTACGTGAGAACCTTCAACCTCATGGTCAACAGCTTTACCAATATCATGTAATAAACCAGCACGACGAGCTAATGACTCATTTTCACCAAGTTCAGCAGCAAGTTTTCCAGCAAGGAAAGAAGTTTCAAGCGAATGTTGTAATACATTTTGTCCAAATGATGTACGATAATATAGTCTTCCTATTAATCTTACTAAATCTGGATGAAGTTTTCCGATTCCAGCCTTGAAGATAGCCTCTTCTCCCTTTTCACGGATGTCCATTTCAACCTCAGATCTACATCTTTCAACAACTTCTTCAATTCTTGCAGGATGAATTCTTCCATCTGATACTAGCATTTCAAGTGATTTTTTTGCAATCTCACGACGAATTGGATCAAAGCAAGATACAACTACTGCATCTGGTGTATCATCAATAATTAAATCAACGCCTGTCATAGTCTCAATAGCTCTAATATTACGACCCTCACGTCCAATAATTCTTCCCTTCATTTCATCTGATGGGATAGATACTGTTGTAACAGTAGTTTCTCCTACAGTTTCACCAGCATATTTCTGGATAGCATTAGATAAGATATTTTTAGCATTATTTCTTACCTCATTCTTTGCCTTCTCTTCTTCTTCCTTGATATATGTCGCAATCTCAGTAGACATTTCTTCTTTAACGCGATTCATAACAATTTTTGAAGCTTCTTCCTTTGAAAGTCCAGAAATTTCAACAAGCTTACGCTCCTGTTCTTCTAACGTTTCTTCAACTTTAATATTTAGTTGTTCTAATTCAATTTTCTTTTCATCTAATTTTGATTCTTTAACATTAAGTAATTCTTCACGACGATCTAAATTTGAACTACGTCTATCTAAAGAGTCCTCACGTTGATTGATTTTATTTTCAAGTTCAACAACGCTTTGCTTTCTTTCACGGATATCCTTTTCAGCATCTTGCTTTAAAAGGGAAATCTCTTGCTTAGTTTCAGCAACGGATTCTTTCTTAATACGGTCACACTCAGCTTGGGTATCTGATAAAAGTTTATCAGCTGCTTCTTTACCCTTTAAAAATGCATTTTCATCAGCTTTAGCCTTAAGCTTTTTACCAATGAAAAATCCTGCTAGTGAACCAACAGCTAAACATAAAATGAAGCCAACGATCATTCCTACAATTAGTCCTCCACCAATTAGGAACATAATCACACCTCCATTATTGTTTATTAAAATTTTAAATATAATTAAATGTATAACTACATTTCAAATTCCATATTCTATTATAACTTATAAAAGCGTTTTAGTCAATAAAACTTAAGGACTTATTAAAATTCAAAATAGCCTTTTTTTTCTTGCAATAACCTATATTATAT
>CAVAQB010000003.1:0-11990 GCA_963590725.1 Anaeroplasmataceae bacterium
GAAACATATGTATCATTTACTGATGCAAATTCGCATGAATATGCTTTAGAAGAAAATAATAAACTTCGTAATAATGGAATAATAGTTGATGTATCAATGTTTGATACACTTGATGAAACTATAAATTATGCAAAAAAGATAAAAGCTTCTAAGGTATTGGTATATAAGAATAATAAACTTAGTGAAATAGAGGTGGCATAATGAGCGAAATTACATTTGCATTAGCCAAGGGAAGACTTGGAGATAAGATAATTGAAATGCTAAATAATGCCAAACTAACAGATGTAGAGTTTGATGCAGATACTCGTAAGCTTGTTATTTATTCTAAAGATATGCGTTATGCATTCTTTCTATCAAAACCATCTGATGTGCCAACATTTGTAGACTATGGTATTGCAGATATTGGTGTTGTTGGTAAGGATACTATTTTAGAAGAAAACAGAGATATTACAGAAATGCTTGATTTAGGATTTGGAAAATGTAGAATGTGCGTTGCAGGACCTAAAGACGCAAGCGGTGTTTTAAATAGTGGTAAAACTATTAGAGTAGCGACTAAATATCCAAATATCGCTAAAGAATATTTTAATAAGACTAATAGATCTTGTGAGATTATAAAACTTAATGGTTCAGTAGAACTTGGACCAGTTGTAGGGCTTAGCGATGTTATAGTTGATATAGTAGAATCTGGTAAAACATTAAAAGAAAATGGATTAGACGTCTTAGAAGTGGTAGAACCACTTTCAGCTCGTCTTATTGTAAATAATGCTTCACTTAAAACTAAATATGAAGAAATTGGTAAGATTGTAGAAGCATTAAGAAAATTAGTCGAGGAGTAATAGTATGATTAAAATTGTTGACAATTTAAAAGATTTAAATGAATTTAAGGCTGCCTTAAATGAACGTGGTTCTGTAGATAATAATAAATATTTACAAACTGTAATAGATATTTTAGCTGATGTTAAGAAAAACGGAGATGACGCAGTTTTAGAGTATACTAAGAAGTTTGATAACAAGAACGCAACACTAGATAGCTTAGTTGCGACAGAAGATGAGATGAAAGAGGCTTTCAACTCGCTTGATCCTGAACTTCAAACAGTACTATTAACATCTAAAGGAAGAGTAGAGGCTTATCATAAGCATCAATTAAGAGAAACTTGGATTAAGGAAGATAATCCAGGCGAAAAATTAGGACAAAAGATTACACCTATAAGAAGCGTAGGAGTATATGTTCCTGGTGGAAAAGCTGCATACCCATCATCAGTTATAATGAATGTTATGCCTGCAAAAGTTGCAGGAGTTAAAGAAATTATAATGGTTACACCTGCGGTAAATGGTGAAGTTAAGAAATCAGTACTTGCGGCCGCATATATTTGTGGTGTAACAAAACTTATAAAAATAGGTGGGGCTCAAGCTGTTGCCGCTTTAGCCTATGGAACAAACATTGTACCAAAGGTTGATAAGATTGTAGGACCTGGTAATATATTTGTAGCGCTGGCAAAACGTATGGTATTTGGTACTGTAGGAATTGATTCAATTGCAGGACCATCTGAAATATTAATTCTTGCAGATGAGAGTGCAAATCCTAAATTTGCGGCTGCAGATTTACTTGCACAAGCTGAACATGATCAATTAGCTTCAGGAGTACTTATTACTACATCCCATACTTTAGCTTTAGAAGCTCAAAAGGAAGTAGAGAATTATTATAATAATTCAATACGTAAAGCTATTTTAGATTCATCAATTAATAATTATTCACGTATTATATTGGTTGATAGTATGCGTGAAGGAATTGAACTTGCGAATGAAATAGCGCCAGAACATTTAGAAATATGTACAAATAATCCATTTGATTATCTTGATGATATTAAGAATGCAGGAGCTATATTCTTAGGACATTATACACCAGAGGCACTAGGTGATTATATGGCTGGACCTAACCATGTTTTACCTACTGTAAAAACATCAAGATTCTTCTCACCACTTGGAATAGATGATTTTATTAAAAAGTCTTCAATCCTAAACTTTACTAAAGAAGCTTTAGATAAATATAACGATAAAGTAGTAAGATTTGCAGAAGAAGAAGGACTTCAAATGCACGCTGAATCTGTAAGAGTAAGAAAGTAATAAATTATGGCACTAAAAATAGTGCCATATTTTTTATAAAAAACTCTTGCATTACACGAGAAATAGTGTATAATAATATTGTAGTTAGTTAACACTAACTTAAAGGTATTTAAAATATATATAAATTTTTGGAGGCCATTTCAATAAATTTATATGAATGTAGGACTAAAACTATTCAAACAACACATTATAATATCTTCCTAAAACCCCTACAGTTTTAAATATTGTTATCCCAGCAATTACTTGGCAGTTTGCTGGGATTTTTATTTTACACAATTTCACAAAATTTCTATATATTTTTTAAATAATTGATTGTTAAAATAAAAATATAGAAAAGGAATGGTGAATAATATGAATAAGATTAGAATGATAGGAGCTGTATCAATTGCGGCTTTATCTGCAATATCACTTGCCTCATGTTCTTTAAAAAACAATACAAATGATAATAGTAACGATATTTCAGATGTGATTACAAATGGACATAGTGTATCTTTTTATCTAAACGGTAGTGTTTATAAAACAGTTATGGTAGAAGATGGAGGAAGTCTTTTGGCTTCAAAAATTCCAGCGGTACCAACAGTGGAAGGTTATACTGTTACATGGAATTTAGATAATGTGTCATTATCTAATATTACATCTGATATTAAGATAGAGGCAATACTTGTAGCTAATACATATAATATTACTTATTATTTAAAAGATGAAAATGGAACTACTTCAAAATATGATACTAAAAATTATAAATATGGTGAGGCTGTTGTGGCTCCTAGCGTTAGTGCGGGGGATGGTTATGTTTTTAGTGGATGGAAGAACTTACCAGAAAATATGACTGCAGGTAACTTAGAAATATATGGCTCAATTAATAAAATCAATGACACTATAGATATTTCTTCGTACCAAAGTGGATCAAATATTGTGCTTGATACTCCAGGTACATATGAAATAAAGGGAGAAAACACAAATGTCTCTATTACGCTTACTTCAAGTGATGAAACAAATATAGTATTAAATAATGTATCTGACACACAACTTGAAACCCAGTTTATTACCTCAAATGGTCCACTTAATATTACAGTATCTAACGATAATGTTATAAGCGATGTATCATCTAATACTTGTGAGGGCTTAATTTATAGTACTGGAGCGCTTAGCATTTTAGGAAATGGATTGTTAAATATTACTTCTAGTAATCAAGAAGGTGCTGCGATACTAACGTCTAAGGCTGATTTAACATTATCATCAGGTAATATAGTAGTATCATCTGCAGGAGTAGGAATAAAAGCTAAGGGTAAGGGAGCAAATTTAAATATTTATGGAGGTAACATTAAAGTTACTTCAGCAGATGATGCTTATAAGGCAAAGGCCTCTATTAATATTAGTGGTGGTACATCAAATCTTACTTCAACTTCATCAGATGGAATTAATGCCGCAAGTGTTAATATTATTAGTGGAAATGTTATAATCATTTCAAAAAATGACGGAATACAAGGGGATGATTCGGTAACTATTAGTGGCGGAGATATAAACATTACCGCAAATGGTGGTACAAGTGGGAATGCTTCACTTACAAAAAGTGGTTCATTTACATTTGAAGTAGAGGATACACAATCATATACAACAGAAGATGAATATTATGGATTATATGTTTATACATCAAATAAATATGTAGAAATAGATAGTCTTAATTATCAAACATATAAATCATATACGACATTCTATAATAAAGTATCATGCAAAGGTATCAAATCTGATGCGTTAGTATCTATTAGCGGAGGTTTAATTGAAATAAATTCACTTGATGATGGAATAAGTTCTAACACAAATGTTGAAATAAGTGGAGGAAACACAACTATTAAAACACTTGGAGATGGAATTTGTGGAGATACTTTGGTTAATGTAACAGCAGGTATTTTAAATATTAATACTACAGGAACATTCTATTCAGTATCTGGTGGAGCTTATTCAAAGAATGGCTCAACATATGAAAAAAGTGAAAGAGGATCATATGACATGTATGTATCCGCAAAAGGTATAAAGAGTGATACTCTTGTAGTAATAAATGGTGGTAATATTACAATTGATTCAGATGATGATTCAATACATTCAAATACAGATGTATCTATTAAAGCGGCTACATTAATTATTGATACTCTTGATGATGGAATACACGCAGATACAAATGTAGTTATTGGTGAGGAAAATGCTTCAAATGATCTTATAAATATTACAATTAATTCATCATATGAAGGAATTGAAGGAAGTAAAATTTATATCAATTCAGGAACTATTCTAGTTAATTCAAAAGATGATGGAATGAATGCCGGTGGTGGAAGTGATTCATCAAACAATAATGATTCATTTAATCCTTGGGGTGGAAGAGGAGGTATGGGCGGACCTAGTGGTGGTTCAAATACATCATCTACAACAAGTGCCTCAGATTATGAATTATATATAAATGGTGGTAATGTAACAATATACGCAGATGGTGATGGACTTGATTCGAATGGTAATATGTATGTAAATGGTGGATATACTATAATATATGGTCCGTCAGATAATGGTAATGGAGCGCTTGACTATGGAGATTTTAATGCTTCATTTGTATACACAAGAGGAACTCTTATTGCTGTTGGTACATCAGGAATGAGTGTAGTGCCTACACAAGGAGGATATATTCATTTCACAACAAATCAATCATTTAGCGCAAATGATTCATTATCTATAACAAAAGGTAGCACAACTATCTGGAGTGGTAGTGCTGCGAAAAGTGGTAATGATATAGTGGTATTATCTAGTGATATTATTAGTGGCACAACTTATACACTTACATACGGAAGTAAAACAATTACCGCTACTGCAAAATAATAATATGGAGGGGCAATCACCTCTCCTTTTAATATTTAATTTTGTGTGATATAATTTAATTAAGTTATGGAGGAATTGTATTATGGCAGTAAAGGGACATGAAGATTACTTCGGATTAAATAAATGGTTCTCAGCATTAATCGCATTATTATTTGGATGGATTTTCTCACCTATCACAAGAATACTTGATAGAGATATATTTGCAGGAATTATAAGAATATTATTAAATATATGTGGTATAGGGTTAATATTTGATGTAATTGATGCGATACTTATTTTACATCATAGAGAAATATTTAGAATGATAAGAGGATAAATATAATATACGCAAAAAAGCACATTAGACTTAAATCTCTAATGTGCAATTTTAATTTAACACAATATAATATATATTATGCATTTTTCTTTATAAAACTTGGGCACTATAAAATAAATAGTTGATAGAATGTTTTAAAACACAAAAAGACTTAAAATTTAGATTAACAAAATCACTTAAATATATTACTTTTTAAAAAAAAGTGGTATAATCTAGTTAACCAAAGAAAAAGGAGGAAAAAAGTATGGCAAAGAGCTCAAAAGACTATTTCGGATTAGATTATATTATTAGTTTAATTTTAGCTATTATTCCATTTACTTCATGGATTTGTGGTGCAGTTACAAGAATTACTGAAGGACACATCATTTGTGGATTAATTCGTTTAATTTTCGGATGGAATATTATTTGGCTTCTAGACCTTATTTTTATGATTATTGATCATAAAATCTTTAGAATTTGCTAATAATTCGGAAGTAAAAAAGGCATTACCTATTGGTAGTGCTTTTTATTTTTTTGAATAATATGCAATAAAATAGCTGAATATGCGCATATAATATTGGCTTTTCTTATATTGTTAAAATAGTACAATTATGCTATAATTAAATATTATTGAAAGGAGTATTCAAATATGAAATATTTACGTAAATCTTTAAAAGGAATGGTACCATATAGTACCCCATATTTAACAGAAGGTGTTATTCTTAACGCTAATGAATCTCCTTTTAATACCCCACAAGAAATTATTGATTTATATTTAGATGAGGTAAAGAAAGTTAATTTTAATCGTTACCCTGATATGAATTCGCAAATTTTAAAGGAAGCAATAGCGAAGGCATATGATATAAAGGTTGAAAATGTTGCTTGTGGTGTTGGATCAGATGAAATATTACAATGCCTATTTAATGCTTGTATTGAAAAAGGGGATAAGGTTGTAGTAATGGATCCTTCATTTTCAATGTATTCAGAATATGCGACAATTTATGGAGCTATTCCTGTTAAGGCTTGTGCAAATCCAAATTTTACATTTAATCTTCAGAATATGCTTAATGCTATAAAAGAATCTAATCCTAAAATGGTAATATTATGTAGTCCTAATAATCCTACAGGAATATTACTAACAGAAGAGGAAGTAAGAACTATTGTTGAATCAACTGATGCTTTAGTTGTACTAGATGAAGCTTATATTGAGTTTGCAGGCGAAGGACTTATAAAACTTATTAAGGAATATGATAACTTAATGGTTTTAAGAACATTCTCTAAACTTTATGCAGGAGCTGCAATAAGACTTGGATATGCAATGTCTATTAAGGATAACATTGATTTAATAGATACAGTACGTTCACCATACAATATTAATGTACTTACTCAAATTATGGCGAAGACTATTATTGAACATAGAGTATTATATAAAGAAAGAGTTCTTTATTTTAAGGAACAAAGAAGAAGTATATACGAAGCTTTAACAAAACTTGGCATTGAAGTATATCCTACTAAGGCAAATTTCTTGTGGATGAGACTTAATGATAATACTAAAGAGGCTTTGGCAAGAGAACATATTTATATTAGAACTATGACATATAATAATGTTTTATATAATAGAGTTTGTATCGGAACTCCAGAAGAAGTTGAGAAATTTTTAAAGGTGGTGCGTCAATATGCGTAAGGCAGAGTTAGAAAGAAATACTAAAGAAACTAAAATTAAGGTTTCACTAAATCTTGATGGTGAGGGAAACGCAAATATTAATACTGGTATTGGGTTCTTTGATCATATGCTAAATGCTTTAGGTAAACACGGCTTATTTGATCTAGATCTTTTCTGCGATGGCGATTTATCTGTAGATACTCACCACACAGTTGAAGATTGTGGTATTGCGCTTGGTAAAGCTTTTAAGGAAGCTTTACAAGATAAAAAGGGTATTGAAAGATATGCATCTTTTGTAATGTGTATGGATGAGGCATTAGTACTTGGCGCTTGTGATTTATGTGGAAGAGGATTTTTTGAAATGGATTACACATTCCAAACTCCAAAATGTGGAGATTTTGAAACAGAAACTACTGAAGAATTCTTCCGTGCATTTGCTTTAAATGCTGAATTGAATCTACATTTTGTAGTTCATCGTGGAAAAAATGCACATCATATTATTGAGGCAATGTTTAAATGCTTAGCTAAGATTTTAAGAGAAGCAGTGACAATTAACCCACGCATTAAGGGAGTACCTTCAACTAAGGGGTCTTTATAATATGATTGCGATTATTGATTATGGAATTGGAAATCTTCATTCCGTATTAAATGCTTTTAAAAAACTAGGATTTGATGCGAAAGTTACATCAAACCCTAATGAAATACTTAATGCTAGTAAGGTGGTATTACCTGGGGTTGGCGCATTTGGAGATGCAATTGATACGTTTAGAGCCCGTGGCTTTGAACCAATTATAGAAGAAGTTGTAAAAAAGAATACTCCGCTTCTTGGAATATGCGTTGGAATGCAAATGCTATTTGATTATTCTTATGAGTTCGGAGTCCATAAAGGACTTGGACTTTTAAAGGGCAATATTATTAAATTTTCTGATACTTCTCTTAAAATTCCACAAATTGGTTGGAATAATATAGAGATTGTACAAAATAATAATCCACTATTTAAAGGAATAGAGGATAATTCATATGTGTATTTTGTTCATTCATATTATTTGGATGCAGCAGATCCTTCTGATATCGCGGCCTACGCAACATATGGTATACGTTATGGCGCATCTGTTCATCACAATAATATATATGCAACTCAATTTCATCCTGAAAAATCAGGGGAAGTTGGACTTAAAATATTAAAGAATTTTGGTGAATTATAATGAATTTATATCCTGCAATTGATTTATTAAATAAAAGATGCGTTCGTCTATATAAAGGAGAATATTCAAAAGTAACTGATTATGGAGATCCTGTAGAAATGGCACAAAAATGGAAAGATATGGGCGCTACATTCCTTCATCTTGTAGACCTAGATGGCGCAAAAGAGGGAAGATCAGTTAATCTTGATGTTGTAAAAAAAATAATAAATAATGTAGGTATAGATTGTGAGCTTGGTGGAGGAATAAGAACTATCGAGAAGATAGATGAAATATTATCTATTGGAGTTAAAAGAGTAATTCTAGGTTCAGCTGCATTGAAAAATCCTACCCTTGTAAAAGAAGCTATAGAAAAATATGGCCCTGAAAGAATTGTTGTAGGCGTTGATACAAAAGGATTTAAAGTCGCAACAGAAGGATGGATAGAAGAAAGTGATGTAGATGCATTAGAGTTTGCGCATGTTCTTGAGAAAAATCTAGTAAAATATATAATATTTACAGATATTTCTAAAGATGGTACATTATCAGGATTTAATGTAGAACAAACTAAAAAACTTATTGATAATACTAATATTAATATTATTGCCTCAGGTGGAGTAAAAACTATTGAGGATTTAAGAAAAGCTTATGAAATTGGTTGTGAAGGAATTATTATAGGTAAAGCTATGTATGAGGGCACAATCGATTTAAAGAAGGCTATTGAGGAGTTTAAGTAATATGCTTGCGAAACGTATTATACCTTGCCTTGATGTAAAAGAGGGAAGAGTAGTTAAAGGTGTAAACTTCATAAATTTAATTGATGCAGGAGATCCTGTTGAAATTGCTAAAGGATATTCTAGTTGTGGTGCTGATGAAGTGGTTTTTTTAGATATTACTGCGTCTAGTGATAAAAGAGATATCATTTTAGATGTTGTAGAACGCTGCGCTAGAGAGGTATTTATTCCACTTACTGTAGGTGGCGGAATAAGGACAATTGATGATATATCAAAAATTCTCAACGCAGGCGCTGATAAGGTATCTATTAATAGCGCTGCAGTAAATAATCCTAATATTATAAATGAAGGTTCCAAAAAATATGGTAATCAGTGTATTGTAGTTGCGATTGATGCTAAATTTAATGGAAAATTCTATGAAGTATATATTAATGGAGGAAGAACACCTACAGGAATGGATGCAGTAGAGTGGGCTTTAGAATGTGAAAGTCGTGGAGCTGGAGAAATTTTACTTACATCAATGGATAAAGATGGTACAAAATCTGGATTTGAATTAAATCTTACAAGCCTTGTATCAAATGCTGTTAAAATACCTGTAATCGCATCTGGTGGCGCTGGTTCTAAAGAGGATTTCTTGGATGTGTTTACTAAAGGTAAGGCTGATGCCGCACTTGCCGCATCACTTTTCCATTTTAATATTCTTCCAATAAAAGAATTGAAAGATTACTTAATAGAAAATAATGTAGTTGTAAGAAAATAAGGAGTATTAATATGACTAAAGAAGAATTAATGAAAGAAGTAAAATATGATGATAAGGGTCTTGTAACTGTAGTTGTTCAAGATTATCATGCAAAAAAGGTAAGAATGGTTGCCTATATGAATGAAGAGGCTTTAAAAAAGACTTTGGATACAGGCGATTGCTGGTATTATTCAAGATCACGTCAAAAACTATGGCATAAGGGTGAAGAATCTGGATATTTTCAATATCTAAAAGGAATGTCTATTGATTGTGATGGAGATTGCTTACTTATGCAAGTTGAACAAAAGGGTGGAATTTCATGCCATACAGGACATGCTACATGCTTCTATAGAGATTTAACTGAGGATGTTGAGGTAACACTTAACCGTGGTAATATTAAAGGTGAATCTCACTTCTTAAATAATTTACTTCTAACTATTAAAGATAGAGATTTAAATCCTAAAGAAGGATCTTACACAAATTATCTTATTGATAAGGGTATGAATAAGATATTAAAGAAAGTTGGAGAAGAAGCTGCAGAGGTAATCATCGCCGCAAAAGATAATTCTAAGCAAGATACAATATTCGAGATTGCTGATGTAATGTATCACATGACTGTAATGATGGAACAAATGGATATATCTTGGGATGATATTGAAGCTGAACTATCAAAAAGAGAATAATTAAATTTAGTAAAAACATAAATCACCTTGCTATATATATATAGTGAGGTGTTTTTTTATGCGAAAAAAATTATATTATTTATTACTATTAATTCCTGCAATTATAATTTATATAATAATTGCTTCAATATATGTTAATGAAACATCTAAGGTAAAAATAAATTATACAAATAAAACCCAACTATATTCTATATATCTTTCGGGTGAGGTAACAAACACATCTGAATTACGATATAAAAGCGATACTAGACTAAAAGATTTTATATATGATTATTTGACTCCATATGCTGATTTAACATCATTTAATGAAATGGATTATATAGAAAATAATAAGGTTTATGTAATAGGCTATATAGATAAAATTAATATAAATAAATGTACATTAGACGAATTAAAAAAATTAGATGATATTGGTAATGTAAGAGGCAATAAAATAATAGAAAACCGTCCTTATAATAAAATAAGCGATTTGTTATCTAATAACGTTATCGGTGGTGATTTATATGAAAAAATTAAAAATCACATCATGGTATAATAATATTCATTTTCTTGTAATACCATTGCTTCTTACAGCCCTATCATTTAAATATTATATTTTTATATTGTTTTTAATTTTATATTTAATATATATAACAAGAAAGAAAATATTTACAAAAGCTATATATATAATAACTATAATATCTTCAATTACTTATCTTACATATAAACTATATACACCATCATGCGATAATTATAAGGGTGTAATAGTAGAAGCTTGTCAAAATAAATATGTTGTGAGAAACCCTGCATATAGTGTTATTTTTTATTCTAATAATGAATATAAAATAGGAGATGTTATTAAAATAGATGGAGAGAAGAGTATACCAAAAAGTGAATCATATCTATATGGTTTTTCATATAAGGATTATTTAAAAAGTAAAAGAATATATTATATTTATAAAAATCCCACAATTAAAAAATATACGCACATACCGCTTCCTATTTCTTTAAGGGAGAAAATATTAAATAAACTATCTGAAAAATTAGATGCTAAAACATTATCGTATGTATCAGCGTTAATATTTGCGAAAAATGATATTGATGATACTACAAAAGATAATATTAAGTCCTTAGGATTATCACATATGTTTGCGATATCAGGTTTTCATATATCTATAATGTTTCTATTTTTAACGTTTGTATTAAAGAAAATTGATAATGAGAAAATAAGAAATAATATAATAATTTCATTTTTTATATTTTATATATTTCTTACAGGATTTCAAATATCAATATTAAGATCTGTTATTATGATAACTCTTTCTATATTAAATAAAAGGTATAATAGACTATTCACATCTCTTGATATATTATCTATGTCTATATTTATAGTTTTTATATTAAACCCTGGATACTTATATCAGATATCATTTGTTTTAACATATTTAATAACATTCTTTCTTCTTATAACTAAAAATTTAATTAAAGGACGATATAAAAGCTATAAAATGGCTTTACTTGCCTTTCTATCATCACTTCCTATAATTATAAATATTAATAATAATATAAACTTATTACAAATTGTTTTGGTGCCATTATTTTCATTTGTAATTGGTTATATATTGCTTCCATATTTATTTACACTTATATTTATACCAGTTCTTAAAAAAATAAATATTATTTCTATATTTGAGGCGGTCATTAGTAAAATAGGCGATATAAAAATG
>CAVAQB010000004.1:0-5836 GCA_963590725.1 Anaeroplasmataceae bacterium
CTATATAATAGAACATAAATGTTTTGGCTGTCACATCAGTTGTATCTATTAAACCAAACGAAATTAAATTTACTGGTTTTGATATCATATTTGCAAGTGTCTCGTTATCTATATGCCAATAAGATTTATAAAAAGGGATATTAATAAAGATATTGGTGCATATTCCAGCTACTACCCAAAATACTATTGTAAGAATAAAGGAATACAATGTTTTATGCTTCAAATTTGTATAATTAAACATAATTCCTGCAGGAATTACGGTAGCCGCCCCTATTAAAAAGTCAGCAAGTTCTCCAACATATCCTGTAGATGTACCAAGTGTCATAATTTTAATAAAAAATCTTATTATTATAGATACGAGTCCATCCCAAGGTCCCATCATAAATGTACAAATAATGACCGGAATCATAGATAAGTTAATATCTAAAAATGATGGGAAAATAGCTAGATTAAATTTTGCGAACAAATAAAGAACAGACGTTATAGAGGCAAAAGCGGCATCAACGCATATTCTTAAGATTGTTCTTCTTGTATCAATTTCTTTTTTCATAATATCAATCCACCTTTTTAAAAAATAAAGGGAGCCTTTAGGGCTCCCATTAATGGTATAGGAAAATATTTAAATAAATATTCTTCTTCCATCTAGACTTTACTATCGGTATAGGAATTACACCTATTCATGCATAATGCTCGCGGACTTTACCGCCGGTCGGGAATTTCACCCTGCCCTGAAGTATAAAAATTAATACGCATATATATTAATATAAAATATATTTTTTGTCAAATAAAACACTAATCTAACTTATGTTTAGAGACCTCAATAATAAAACAAGGTGAACAAGGAAGAGTGTTAAATTGATTTTAAACTCTATATGTTCACCTTATACTAATTACTTAATTATTAATGAATTAGAAGTCATATCTTCTGGAATATTTAGTTCTAGTAAGTCAAGTAGTGTTGGACAAACATCAGATAAAATACCTGTTTCCTTAAGCTTAACATTTTTATCTGTTACAATAAGAGGTACTCTATTTGTTGTATGTGCAGTATATGGCTCTCCATTTTCATCAAGCATCTTTTCAGCATTACCATGGTCTGCTGTAATTACTGCAACTCCACCAACTTTATCTAATGCTTCTACAACCTTACCTACGCATTCATCTACAACTTCTACAGCCTTAACTGCAGCAGGAATTACTCCTGTATGTCCTACCATATCGCAGTTAGCAAAGTTTAAAATGATTGTATCGTATGATTCTGACTTAATCGCATCACATACTTTACTACAAACTTCATACGCTGACATTTCAGGTTGTAAGTCATAAGTTGCAACTTTAGGTGAATTTACAAGTATACGATCAGCACCTTCAATTTCTTTATCTACTCCTCCATCAAAGAAGAAAGTAACATGCGCATATTTCTCAGTCTCTGCAATACGAAGTTGAGTTAGACCAGCAGCAGATACAACATCTCCATAAAGGTTAGTTAATTTAACTGGAGCAAACGCTACAAGTCCCTTAACTGAATCAGCATATTGCATCATTGATACAAAGAATGTAGACTTTGGTCCTTTTGATATATCAAGTTTTGGATCAGTTCCATTCTTAAGCATATTTTGAGTCTTAGATGGATTAGATAAAGCTGTTGCGATTTGAATAGCTCTATCAGGACGATAGTTTGCAAATATTACAGAATCTCCTTCTTCAATAGTACCATTACTATCTACTACAAATGGTACTACAAACTCATCAAGTTTTCCTCTCTTATAGGAAGTCTTGATACCTTCAATTGCATCATCAAACTTCTCACCTAAGCCTTGTGTCATTGCATCATATGCAAGTTGTTCACGACTCCAGTTTTTATCTCTATCCATTGCATAATATCTTCCAGATACTGTCGCAACTGAAATATTTTTTTCTTCTAATACTTCACTAAGATATCCAGCTCCACTATTTGGGGCAGTATCTCTTCCATCAAGGAATGCATGGAAATAAACCTTATTTAATCCATTATTCTCTGCGACCTTAGCAATTGCCTTAATATGGTTTATATGAGAATGTACTCCTCCTGTTGAGCATAGTCCTAATATATGAAGCTTTTTATTATTATCTTTGGCATTTTTAATTGCTGCAAGTATTGCCCCATTTTTAGCAAACTCACCATTTTTAATAGCTACATTAATACGAGTTAAGGATTGATAAACAATTCTTCCTGCTCCAAGGTTCATATGTCCAACCTCTGAGTTTCCCATTTGTCCATCAGGAAGTCCTACTGCTTCTCCTGAAGCATCAATAATTGTATTTGGATATTCCTTAAATAATCTATCTAGATTAGGTTTTTTCGCAAGTGACACTGCATTACCTTTTGATGCAGGAGCTAATCCATATCCATCCATTACAATTAACATTACTGGTCTCTTTTTCATTTTAATTATCTCACTTTCTTACTTGGCCATTACCAAATATTAAATATTTATATGTCATCATTTCTTTAAGTCCCATAGGACCTCTTGCATGAAGCTTACCTGTTGATATTCCAAGTTCCGCTCCAAATCCAAAGCATCCGCCATCAGTAAAACGTGATGAGGCATTTTGATATACGCATGCCGCATCTATTTCATTCATAAATTTTTGGGCATTATCCCTATTTTTTGTAACAATCACTTCACTATGCTTTGTACCATATTTGTTTATATGATTTATAGCTTCATCAATTGAATCCACAACCCTCATATTTATCTCAAGATCATCAAATTCAATATCAAATGACTCTACATCAGTTGCCTTCATAAACTTTTGAATATTCTTGTCTCCATGAACACTAACAATTGTATCAAAATCATTTGCTTTAAGCAACTTAAAAAGTTCTTCACATACATCTTTATGAACCAATACCGATTCAACTGCATTACATACTGCAGGATTTGATGTCTTAGCATTTAAAATTATATCGTATGCCATATTAATATCAGCATATTTATCAACGTATACATGACATACTCCTGCTCCTGTTTCAATCACAGGAATAAGAGAGGTATTTACAACATGATTAATTAAATTCTTGCTTCCTCTTGGAACACATAAATCAAATGAATTTTTCATTTGAAGCATTTCCTCAACATCTGTATGAGTTGTATCAGAAAGTAATACCAGAGAATCTTTTGGAATATATTTTGATATAGCATTACGTATTGTATTAACTAAAGCGATATTAGTATTCTTCGCTTCCTTACCGCCACGAAGAACACAAACATTTGCAGTTTTAATAGATAGGGCCGCAATATCTACACATACATTAGGACGTGATTCAAAAATAGTAAGAATTACTCCAAATGGTTGCGAAACTTTTTTTATCATAAGTCCATTAGGTCTACTAAATTCTTCAAGAATTCTATTGCAAGGATCAGGAAGATTTGATACAGCAATTACATCATTTGCAATTGATGTAAGTTTCTCTTTTGTTAAAGATAATCTCTTCTTCATTACAGGTGTAATAGATGTAGCGTTATCTAAATCTATTTTATTTTGTTCTAGTATATAATCAGCATTATTAATTAATGCCTCACTCATTGCCTTCATAGCGTTCACTCTATCTTCAGCTGAAGTTAGTGGAAGCTTTGTTTTTGCAATGTTTGCCATTTTTATAAGTTCTTTCCAACCAGACATTATATTACTCCTCTATAAGTACTATATTATTTGCGTGACAGACTTCACTTTTAGCATTAGACCCAAGTATGTCCTTTACTTCTTTAGATGAATGTTTCATAATCTTTAAAATATCTAGACTACTAAAATTTGAAATACCTTTTGCGATTATTTTATCACCTGATACTATATTTACTACATCTTGTGGTTGTATCACGCCATTAATTCCTTCAATTCCTTTAGCAAGCAAACTCTTTCTATTAAGAATTGCCTTAGCACAGCCAAGATCTACCATAATTGAAGCATTAGGTCTTGTTTTATATAAAATCCATTGTTCACGTGCTCCAATTGATTTATTAGCTACAAATAGTGTACCACTATAATTTTGTGTAAAACAATTATGAATTTCATTCAATTTATCAGAGTGTTGTATAATCATATCAACACCTGATGATGTTGAAATAATTGCGGCATTAATCTTAGTTTCCATACCACCAGTTCCAACATCTGTTGATGAAGGATGAGCCATAGCTTTTATTTCATCAGTAATAGTATCAACTTTCTTAATCAATACTGCGTTCTTATTAATTTTAGGATTGTCTGTATATAACCCTTCAATATCTGATAATAATATAAGCATATCTGCATCTGCCATAGGAGCGATTAATGCGCTAAGCGTGTCATTGTCCCCAACCTTAATTTCTTCTGTCGCAAGGGCATCATTTTCATTAATAATTGGAATAATATTATTATCTAAAAGAGAATTTATGGTATTTTCAAGATTTAACATTCTCTCTCTATTTTCAAAGTCTGTATGATTTACAAGAATTTGAGCACACTTTAAATTATATTTTGATGCTGCTTGCATATAGCCTTGCATAAGTATTGCTTGTCCATGTGCTGCACAGGCTTGTTTCATTTTCATATCTTTTGGCTTAACACCAATAGAATATGCGCCAAGAGCTATAGATCCTGATGTGACAATACATGCTTTAATTCCATCTTTATTTAATATATTTATTTCATTTATTAAAGAATCTAATCTACTCTCATCAAGTCTTCCTTCTTTAACAAGAGATGATGAACCAATCTTTATGACAATTCTTTTCATAATTAGTCCTCAATTCTATTAAACTTTTTTAAATAATAACTATTTATAACGCTTATAACTCCAATCCATTTAATTTGAGCAGTTGCACCTTCTGCAATCTCCCCGCTCCAATCAAATGGTGCCTCCCATAATCCATGTGGTTTAATTGAAGTAATAATATAATCAAGATTTTGATTTATTAAATCATCATATTTTTCAACCCCAGTATACTCAAAAAATACATCTAAGGGAAGTAGGCATGGTTTAGAATAATTTTCTTTATTCTTTTCAATCATTTCATAGCCTACGCTATAAAGCTTATCCTTATATTCTTCTAATTTATCAAGATATAAATTATGTTTTAAAATTCCTCTATATAAAATACTATATGATTTAATTTCCTCTTCTGTAAATGATGTTTTACAAAGAAACTTATCAATAACTACTTTAGCTTTCTCACAGGCTTTCTTAAAATATACACTCTTATTATTTGTTAAAAGTAATGTATAACCAAGTATTGCAGGAGTTGGTGCGTCACCAAATCTTTTTAAATTAATATCATTATATTTATACCATGAAGCGCATATTGCAAAATTGTTAGATTCAATTAGTGCTTCCCACTTATCAAGTCTATTATAAAGATAATTAAATAATTTCTTAAAAGTATCATTTAGCACAGAATCATCTTCAATATTATCAAAAGCCATTGACGCTATTCTCATAGCTTCAACTGAGTTTATTAAATTAGAATACTTATTATAATTATCAGGCTCTAGCGCATGCGCAAATCCCCCATCCTTATTTTGAAATCCTGTAATAGCATTTGCTAAAAAAGCCTTAGGAAATTTGTTATCAAATAAAACATTAAATAAGGCTACATCAATATCTCTAGCCTTATTATACATTTGCATTTGTACAGTTTTAAAATCATTTTTAGATAAAGTTAACATTAAAAACACATCCTTACGGATATTTTACAATAATTCTTAAGTTTTTAAAAGTAAAGATAACAATTTATTACATTTTCTTATATAATAAGATTATGCGAGGTGATTAACTATTATAAGTCAAGTAAAAAATCTTAAAATTTATAATATTGAA
>CAVAQB010000005.1:0-14892 GCA_963590725.1 Anaeroplasmataceae bacterium
TTCAAGTTAAACCTACAAATAATATGATTCTTGCAAATCCTATGGAAATGCTTCCGACACTATCTATATTACTAGCCGATATCGAAAATACAAAAACATTTTCTTATCTATTTCCTCTTGTCTTTTATATATCTGCAATACTTATTGTGATTGCTTCAATTATAAAAGAAATAGATAATGAAGAACCTAATATAGGTCTTATGAATGCATTGGGTATTAATAAAAAAACTATAGTTATGCACTATAGTCTATCTACTATAACCTCAATTTTAATAGGTGGGGTTATAGGCTTAATATTAGGGCCTATTATTATACCACTTGGTATGAACTTAAAATATAATGAATTATATGATCTTTTATCAACTAAAATGATTTTATATTATCCTTCATATATAATAATATTTATAATATTGATTACAATATCAGTATTAACAGCTATAATTAAAGTATATTCATATTTAAAGATTAGTCCTAATGATGCGATGAAAAAGAATAGAATAAAGAAAGGGCATAAAATAAGTTTTAATTTTCTTCCTTTAAAGTTTATTCATTTAAAAATGGCATTAAGAAATATTTTTTGGTCACCTTTTAAATCTATTTTAGTTATAATTGGAGTTTTAGGCTGTAGCGCATTACTTGTAGTATCTTTTGGTGTTGAGGATACTGTTGAATATGGAATAGATTTAGAATTTAATAAACGTGTATCATATGATGTTTTAGTATCTTATGAACATGGATTTGATACAACACTTATTGAAAAAATTGAAGGCGTAGAAAGAATAGAGACTTTTGGGTATAGTGTAGTTATGGCGTATAAAGATGATTCGCTAGTTGATACTACAATTACAGTTATAGATGCTACATCAAAATCTTTTAATGTACCTCTAGTTGATGGAGGTTGCACAATATCTAAAAAATTAGCTGAAACGTTAAACATAAGTCTTGGAGATTGTATTTCTTTATATCAAAAAAATAATACATATATTTTACCAGTAACTAATATTATAGATGTATTTTGGTCACAAACCATATATATTTCTAAAGAAGATTATGAAAAATATGATCTGGTTCATGATAATAGAATGTATATAGATTTGCTTGATGGTTATAATGAAAATGATATAATTAGTCAAATAGATAAAATGGATGATATAATATTTACAAAAACACAAGAAGCCAAGAAAGATACTGCATACAAATATTTTGATACACTTATGATAGTAACAAATTTTATAAAGGTATTCGCAATCCTACTTGCCTTAGCGGTTATTTATGATCTTGTATCATTAAATTATAAAGAAAGAATAAGAGACATTGCGCAAATTAAAGCGTTAGGCTATGGATATTTTGCTAATATGAAGACATTATTATATGAGATAGGAATATTATCTATATTAGGGTTTGCATTAGGAGCTATTATCGGAATGCCTTTAATGAAAGAAATGCTTAAACTTAATGAAAATTCTTCGGTTTCATTTATTCCGCATATTAATATTTCTACATATTTAATTACATTTGTTGTAATAATTTTACTAGGTTTTATATTAAATTTATTAATAAGCATTAGAATAAATAAGCTTGATATGGTAAAATCTTTAAAGGAAGCAGAATAGAGGTTTTAATATGAAAGCTGACTTACATAATCATTCAAATTATAGTGATGGACTATATTCTGTATCGGATTTGCTTAAAATTGCGAAAATGCATGATGTTGATATTATGGCTTTAACAGACCATGATTCAACATATGGCTGCACAGAAGCTATTATAGAAGGTAAAAAACTAGGAATTACTGTAATTCCTGGGATTGAACTTTCTACTAGATATAAGGGCGAGTCTGTTCATATTATAGGACTATTTAAAAATAATTATATTCCCGATGAAATTAAAAATATAGCGGATGATATTAAATCATTTAGGGTAAAAAGGGCTATTAATATGATGAATAATATAAAAAATATTTATAATGTTAAAATGGATATCCCTAAATTTTTAGAAGGCAAAGATGTTATTACAAGAGGAAATATGTTTTCACATATTTTAGAATATAATCCGAATTTGTCTTGTGAAGAAATATCTAAAATGATATCTAATGATTCACCTGCATATATTGAATCTGCAAGATTTAGTACAAAAGAAGGAATTGAATTTTTAAAGAAAAATAATTGTATTACTATTTATGCGCATCCTACATTATCAAGTCAAGATATAGTTTTGGATGTAATTAAATTTGGAGTAGATGGGATAGAATATAAATATCCTAAAAATAAAGATGGAGATATGGAAAAATATAAGGCGCTTGCGAAGGAGTATAACTTGTTACTAAGCGCTGGATCCGATTTTCATGGAGATATAAATCACGCTATGATTGCGACATCTTATCTAGATGATATAGAATGGAATAAAATAAAGGAGGCGTTAAAATGATAATTAAAGACGCAAAATATGTTACATCAGCGCCTGATGTGGCTCATTTTCCACAAAGTCTTCCTGAGTTTGTATTTTGTGGAAGAAGTAATGTTGGTAAATCTTCATTTATTAATATGATATTAAATAGAAATAATTTAGCGCGTACTTCATCAAAGCCTGGAAAGACTCAATTGTTAAATTTATTTTTAATAAATAATTCTTTCTATTTCGTAGATGTACCAGGATATGGTTATGCAAATGTGTCAAAAGAACAAATGGGCTTGTTTGCTAAAAGGGTTAATGGATATTTTAGAGATTCAAAGAATCTAAGATGTGCTTTCTTACTTGTAGATTCTCGCCACGACCCTACAGCACTAGATATTCAAATGCTAAATTATTGTATAGAATATAATATACCACACGTTATTGTAATGACTAAGTCTGATGGAGTTGGTACTACAAAGATTTATTCAAGAGTCAAAGCTTGTAGAGAAGTTTTAGGACTTGATAAAGATGATAAGATAATAGTCGCATCAACTTTAAAAAAGAAGGGAAAAGAGGAGGCTTTAGAAATAATAGAGTCTTACTTGAATATGGAGGGCTTAAATGGTTAAAGAAGAATATCAAACAGAAAGATTAAACTTATATTCGTCAAATCCTGAAATGGTTCATGAGGTTTTAGATTACTTTATTCGTAATAAGGAATTTTTAGCTGATGTTGAACCAATTAGACCAGATGAATATTACACAGAGGAATATCAAAAAAAGCTTTTATTAAATGATTATTTGTTTGTAAATGGTCAAACAATGTTTAAATTCTGGATTACAAAGAAGGATTCTAAGAAAGTTATTGGAGTTATTTATTTCAACGGTATTTTCTTTGGGTCATTTAAATCTACATTTATGTCATTCCGTCTTGATAAGGATTATGTAAGAGAAGGATATATGACAGAGGCTATTAAAAAAGGTATGGAAATTGTATTTAACGACCTTGGGCTTCATAGAATAGAGGCTAATGTTATGCCTTCTAATAAGAATGCAATAAACTTATTAGAAAAACTTGGATTTTATAATGAGGGAATAGCTAAAAAATATTTAAAAATCCATGGAAAATGGGAAGACCATATTCATATGGTTTATATTAAAGAAGAAAATTAAACTATAGGAATGCGTGGTATAAAAATACTGCGTTTTTCTTTTGGATAAACTAGTAATTTTAAAATATTGATGTTATAATATATAGTGGAACTATATGTAGTATGGAGGATATATTGATATGGCAAATATTAATCTTGATAAGCTAGTAGCTTATATGAAAGAACAAGGCTTTGTATTTCAAGGTAGTGAAATTTATGGAGGACTAGCAAATAGCTGGGATTTTGGACCTCTTGGAGTTTTACTAAAACAAAATGTAAAAAATGCATGGTGGAAAAAGTTCGTTACACAAAACAAATTAAATGTAGGACTTGATTCAGCTATTTTAATGAACCCAGAGGTTTGGGTGGCATCTGGACATTTAACTAATTTTAATGATCCATTAATTGACTGTAAGAGTTGTAAATCTAGATTTAGAGCGGATAAACTTATTGAAGATTTTACACATGGTGAAGTAGTTGGTGATGGTATGACTAACGATCAAATGGTTGAATATATCAACAAGAATAACATTGTGTGTCCTACTTGTGGAAAATTAAACTTTACACCAATTCGTCAATTTAACTTGATGTTTAAAACACATCAAGGTGTAACTGAAGAATCTAAGTCTGAGGTTTACTTAAGACCAGAAACTGCACAAGGAATATTCGTACAATTTAAGAATGTTCAAAGAACAACAAGAAGAAAACTTCCATTTGGAATTGGACAAATTGGTAAGTCATTCCGTAATGAGATTACTCCTGGAAACTTTATTTTCCGTGTAAGAGAGTTTGAACAAATGGAACTTGAATTTTTCTGCAAACCTGGAACTGAAATGGATTGGTTCCAATATTGGAGAAAGTATTGTATGGATTTCTTATTATCACTTGGAGTTAAAGAATCTGATTTAAGATATAGAGACCATGAAAAAGAAGAATTAAGCTTCTATTCAAATGCTACAACTGATATTGAATATAATTTCCCTTGGGGATTTGGAGAGCTATGGGGAATCGCTTCAAGAACTGATTATGATTTAACTGCTCACCAAAATCATTCAAAACAAGATTTAACATATCTTGATCCTGAAACTAACCAAAAATATGTACCTTATGTTGTTGAGCCATCTGTTGGAGTAGAGCGTATTATGTTATCTGTTCTATTCTCAGCTTATGAGAATCAAGCACTTGAGGGTGGAGATTCACGTGAAGTATTACACTTTACACCAGCTCTTGCGCCATATAAGGCATGCGTTCTTCCTCTTGTTAAAAAGTATCATAGTGAAGAAGCTTCTAAGATTTATGATGAATTATTAAAAGAGTTTAGTGCTACATACGATGAGACAGGATCTATTGGTAAGAGATATCGTAGACAAGATGCGATAGGAACTCCTTTCTGTATTACTGTAGATGATAATACTATAAAGGAAGGAACTGTTACAGTTCGTGACCGTGATACAATGGAACAAATTACTCTTAAGGTATCTGAGGTTGCATCATATATTAAGGCTAAGTGCGAATTTTAATTTAAGAATGGAGTGATTTAATTGGCATACGATGAGGCTTTTCAAGAAATTGTAGATAAAACAGACATGGTTGAACTTGTCTCAGAGTTTGTGACTCTTGAAAAGGCTGGAGCCAATTATAGAGGACTATGTCCATTTCATCACGAAAACACTCCATCATTTTATGTATCTTCAGAAAAAAAACTAGCAACTTGTTTTGGCTGCCATAAGACATTAGATCCTATCGCTTTTATTGCAGAGGTCAAAAAGATTCCTTTTAAAGAGGCTGCATTATACTGTGCTAATAAAGCGGGACTTAAGCTAAATATTACTTCAAGTCAAAAAAAGGGACCTGATTTATCTAAATACTATAAAATAATGGATATTGCTCAAGAATTCTATACTAAAAATTTACTTGAAACTAAAAGTGGACTTGAAGCATTAGAATATTTATCAAAAAGAGGATTAGATAAGGATACAATTATAAAGTTTGGTATAGGTCTTTCATCTGAAAAGCCTGATATAATGTATCAGCTATTAAAACAAGCTAATGTAATTGAACTTGATATGGTAGATGTTGGGTTAGTTAAATCAGATAATGGTAGATATTATGACTTGTTTACTAAGCGTATAATGTTTCCTATTAAAGATGCTGAAGGACATATATTAGGATATTCAGGAAGAATTTATCGCCAACAAGATGAAGGGCAACCTAAATATGTTAACTCAAATGAAAATATACTTTTCAAAAAGAGACAAGATTTATTTAATATAAATAACGCAATTCCATATGCTAATAAGATGCATAGAATGATTCTATGTGAAGGACAAATGGATGTAATTGCGGTAAGCCGTACAACTTATTGTGAGGCCGTGTGCTCAATGGGTACAGGACTTACAAAAGAGCAATTGGAATTAATAAAAAGATATGTACCAAACCTTATTTTAATGTATGATAATGATAAGGCTGGAATTGAAGCCTCAGTTAAGGCAATTCCTTTAATTAAACAAGCAGGATTAAATTTAAGACTGATTCATCTTGAAGGCGCAAAGGATGCGGATGAATTTGTTAATAAATTTGGTACAGATAAATTAAAGGAATTTATTGATACTAAACAAATATCAGATATTGAATTTAGGTATATAGCGGCTACATATAACAAAGATTTACTTAAAGAAAATGATTTTGAAATTGCGAAAAATGATGTATTTAATTTCCTATTAGAAAGAAGAAGCGCAACAATTACAGAGCGTTATCTAAAAAAACTTAGTGAGGCATCAAATACATCTTTGAATGCTTTAATTGCGGATTTCAATAACTATTCAAGGAAAAATGAACGTAGAGATGTTATTGCGCCAGTTAGGCCACATAATGGTAATTTTACAAATATAAAAGTAGACAATAAATACCAAATATGTCAGCGAAGGCTTGTAGGTTACGCTACAATGTCTAAAGATTGGGCTACAATAATTAATGAGGAAGTAAATCCTTATGGCTTTGATGAAGCGCATTTTAACTTATGGGCTGAAATTTATAATACTTATTATTTATTTGAAGAAAAATTTGATAGAGATAAATTTCTTTCAATCATTAGCAATAATAAAATGCTTGTAGATACATTTGTTTTTGATATTAATACATTATCGAAAGACTATGTGGCAAAATACAATGATAATGATTTGAAAAATTGTATAGATACAATAAATGAGTATGCGATGTTAAAAAAACAAGAAGAACTTAAATTACAAATAAAAGCTGAAACAGATACAGAAAAAATAGTTGCGCTTGCGGGCGAATTATTTGATATTCAGAAAAAAATAAAGAAAGGAAGTAAAGTCTAATGGATGTAGAAACACTTATAAAAGAATTAATCGAAAAAGGAAAAAATAATAATGATTCTGTAGTAATTACAGATATTACTAAATATTTTTCTGAGGATAAGGATGAATATGCACAAATTGAAGAAGCATTAAAAAATGCTGAAATTGATATAGTTGCTGAAATTAGTGATGGAGGCGATGATGTATTAATTGAAAAAGAACCTGAATTTGATCCATCAATTGCTGATGAGGTAATTGATATTTCTGATTTCGATAAGCTTCCACCAAATCTTTCAGTTGGTGATCCTGTTAAAATGTATCTTAAGGAAATTGGAAATATTCCATTACTTAAAGAAGATGAAGAACTAGAACTTGCAAAAATTGTAGATATAGGGCAAAAGGCTCAAGAGAAACTTGATTTAATTGAGGCTAACGATCAAAATACTGTTGATGAAGATACATATAATGATTTACTTGATAAGGTAGAAAATGGAAATGACGCAAAGGATAAGCTTGTACAAGCTAACCTTAGACTTGTAGTTTCAATTGCGAAAAGATATACAGGAAGAGGCTTACAATTCTTAGATCTTATTCAAGAAGGTAATATGGGACTTATTAAAGCTGTTGATAAGTTTGAATATGAAAAAGGTTATAAATTCTCTACATACGCAACATGGTGGATTCGTCAAGCTATAACTCGTGCTGTAGCTGACCAAGCTCGTACTATCCGTATTCCTGTTCATATGGTTGAAACAATTAATCGTCTAGTACGTGTTCAACGCCAATTAGTTCAAGAACTATCACGTGAACCAAGTGATGAAGAAGTTGCTGAAAAGATGGGAATGTCTGTAAATAAGGTACAAGAAATAAGAAAAATTGCTCAAGAGCCAATTTCATTAGAACAACCAGTTGGTGAAGAGGAAGATTCTTCACTAGGAGATTTTGTACCAGATGCATCTGCACTTGATCCATATGAGTTTACTGCAAAATCTGCACTTCGTGAGGAATTAGACGCTGCCCTTGCCCAACTTACACCACGTGAGGAAAGAGTTTTAAGACTTCGTTTTGGACTTCTTGATGGACGTGCTCGTACTCTAGAAGAGGTTGGTAAAGAATTTGGTGTAACACGTGAACGTATTCGTCAAATTGAATCTAAAGCTTTACGTAAGTTGAAACATCCATCACGTTCAAAGAAACTTAAAGATTTTTTAACTAAAAAGTAAAAAAAAAGGCCTGTTTAGGCCTTTTTTGCATAAAATGTATAAGATATTTAACATTTTTGCTTGAAAAACGCTTACAATTATTGTAATATAAAAAATGACACAATGGAGGTAATTTATGAGCGAAATTAAATATAGATATGACACTCAACTTTTGATAGAGGGAGAAAATTTAGATCCTGATAAAATGACTGAATATTTTCAAGATAACTTTGATGGAGATTGCACACTTATTGTAGGCGATGAGGATTTAGTAAAAATTCATTTCCACACAAATGAGCCTTGGAAAGTTTTAGAATATTGCAGAACTCTTGGCGAAATATTTGATATTGTAGTTGAGGATATGGATAGACAAGCAAGAGGATTAAAAGGATAGTATTTATACTATCTCTTTTTGGGGTTATGAAATAATCTGAATGTTTTGCGGTTGGGAGAAAGAATGAAAAGAGAAGAATTATTAGATAAACTTATTGAAAAAGGAAATGCAGCACCAATTTATTTATCTGAGATAAAAAATATATATCCTGAGGGTAGTGAGGAATATAATTATTTAACAGAAGAATTAGATGCAAGAGACGTTGAGATAATTGATGACTCTAAAGAATTAGATGCTGAATATTTAAAAAATACAGAAGATATTGATACTTCTAATATTGATTTAACAGATATACCATTCAAGGGGAATTTAGTAACTTTATATCTTAAGGATATAGCTCCATATCCAATATTAACTTTTGAGGAGGAGCAACAACTATTTTCTTTAGTTGAAGAAGGTAAAAAAGCTGAAATTAAGCTTGCACGCTCGATTATAGGTGAAGAAGAGTTATCAGAAGAGGAATTTAATGCCTATACTGAAATTTCTCATGTGGCTGAAGATGCAAGAACAAGAATTATTAATTGTAATTTAAGACTTGTTGTTTATAATGCAAAGTATTATACAAACCGTGGACTTTCTTTCCTTGACTTAGTACAAGAAGGTTCAATGGGCCTTATGATTGCGGTAAACAAATTTGAATATAAAAGAGGATATAAGTTCTCTACATATGCGACATCTTGGATTCGTCAGGCAATATCACGTTCTCTTGATATTAGTTCACGTACAATAAGATTGCCATCTCATGTTATTGAAAAAAATTCTAAGATTATAGCTGCCTCAAGAAAACTTTCACAAGAGCTAGATCGTGAACCAACTGATAAAGAAGTTGCCGATATGGTAGGAATTAGTGTTAAAAGACTTATACAAATACGTCAGGCAATGATTCCGCCAACATCACTTGAAAAAACTGTTGGAACTGATGAAGAAACAACCCTTGGAGATTTTGTTAGTGATGATAATGGATTAACACCTTATGAATATGCACGTAATGAAGGTCTTAGTGACGCAATAAAGAATGCATTAAATTGTCTTAATGAGCGAGAAGCAGATGTTTTAATTCTTCGCTATGGTTTAGGAGGAGAAGCTCCTAAGACATTAGAAGAACTTGGGGTAATGTTTTGCGTTACAAGAGAACGTATTCGTCAAATAGAAGCTAAGGCAATAAAAAAGCTTAGAGCACCTAAAGTTATGGAAATGTTAAAGGATTTTAAAAATAATGACTAGACTTGATTATATTACATCACTTATAAAGGATTATAATACAATCGCTGATGTAGGAACAGACCATGGGTTTGTTCCTATTAGTGCGATTAAGGACTATAATTTATTTCACGCTTATGCGCTAGATATAAATGATGGTCCCCTTTTAAACTGCAGACAAAATATAATACATGAAGGATTAATGGATAAAATAGATATCATTAAATCTGATGGATTAAAAGATTTTAATTTTAATGTTGATGCGATTGTTATTGCAGGTATGGGTGGAGAATTAATAAAAAAAATATTAGAAGAATCTCTTGATAAAGCCTTAAAGGCAAAAGCGCTGATTCTATCTCCAAATAAAGAGGAAGATTTACTAAGAGAATTTTTAATAAAAAATGGTTTTATTATTGCCTTTGAACATATAATCTATGATCATTTTCATTATTATGAAATTATCAAAGCGATCCCTGGAGAAGGGGTTACATATGATTTCTTAGACATTCTATATGGTCCATATTTAAGGCGTGAAAAATCAGAAGAATTTATTAAAAAATGGACTTTAAAGTTAAATCAACTACAAATGGCATACAAAAACTGTAGTGAGGATAAAAAGGAATCTATTTTAACTAAAATTAACGCAATAAAGGAGATTTTATAGTATGGAAAAAATCAATATTTTAAATAGTCCTAACTATATAGAAGTAGAACTTATTGATGATAAATTAAGACCACTTGTTGTAATAGTTCCTGGTGGAGGCTATAGTCATACATCTATAAGAGAAGGAATTTTTGTATCTAATGCATTTAATCTAAAAGGATTTCATACTATAACTTTAAGATATAGAGAAACACTTGATAAATATCCATTTCCTCTTGAAGAATTATTATATACTATAGATTATGGAAGAAAACTAAAATGTGTAGATAAAAATAAAGTTATTGTTATAGGATTTTCTGCTGGGGCGCATTTAGTATCACTTGCATCATTAAAATATAAGGAATATAGTTATGATGCTAGAGCTAACTTAAATATATTATGTTATCCTGTAACATTATCTAATGATTATTTTACACATAGATCTACATTTGAATATCTTTTAGGTGAAAAAGTTAAGGATAAGGATTTATTAGAATCAGTAGATATAGTTAAAAATGTAACTTCTGATTTCCCACCTACTTTCTTATGGCATACCGCTAATGATGAAGCAGTTCCTGTATATAATTCATTAAAGTTATGTGAAAAACTTATTATGCTTGGTGTGAAAGTAGAGTATCATATATTCCCAGAAGGAGTACATGGATTAAGTGTGGCAACTCTTGAATCATCACTTGATGATAAAAGAAAATATAATCCATATGTTTCGCGTTGGTTTAATATGGCACTTGACTTTATTTCTTACAATCTTGATAAATAAAAAATAATGTGTTAATATACATATGCATTTAAATAATAACAGAGTAGACTGACTGCGTATTAGTGCCTTATCATGGGAAGTTGGATAAGGACGAAACACTTCGGGTGGCGATAGTCAGTTGCGTCCGCTGTATAAATATAGGGATTTATATCCTTATTTATAGTGGACCTCTATAATTTAGGAGGTCTTTTTTATGAATTTTTTTAAACGATATTTAAAATGCTTATTCCAAAGAAAGATGTTATTTATAGTATTAGTGATAATATGTTCATCAATTGGACTTATAGGCGCATATAAGATTTATAATCCAGTTCACGAATATTATAAATTATCATTTAAATCATCTAGCGTTAAAGAAATATCACTTGATGATTTAGATGACACTAAAAGTAAAATAGAAGAAATAAGAGAAAATGGTAAATATATAATAATTAATGATTATTTAGTAGATGTTAGTGGAGCTATATCAGCAAGTCAAATAGATAAATCGGAAATATTTGTGACATATAGTGATAAAACAGAGACAATTTATGGCACATTAGATAAGAATTTATTTTCTCTTGATGGTAAGGATTATATTATAGTTGATGATTATTGGGTATATCCTAAAAATAGTGAACTTTCGTATAAAGATGGAAAAGTGATTTTAAAAAATGGTGAAAATGAAGAAATATATATAGGCAATAGTGACTTAGAATATCATTATTCATATTCATCTTTTAATTATCTAAATACTAAAAAAATATATAAAACATCTAAAATAGATAATAGTGATTCTATCTATACTATATATATGCAAAAAAGACATTTTAATTCATGGCAACAAGCTAGAAGATTTATGGTAAGATATGTTTCATATATAGCTTTAGATGCGACCTATATAACAAATAATAGTGATATAGAGGAAACAAAATCTATAAATATGGCTACATCTAAAACAAATATGCTAGAAACTAAAGGTACAAATATTTATATTTGTGCTTTGGCTGGTGGAGCTTTGGGAATATTTATGGATTTTGTAGTGATCTTAGTACTTGTGTTAATTAAAAAAGAAGATGCGATTGATAATTTGGAATATGATAATAAAGAAGTATTTAAATCTCCATTTCATAAAAATTATTTTAAATCACAATTGAAACCTTTTAAAAATATTAAAGACATTGCTTTTCTTGCGTTGCTGCTTGCGATGATGCAAATAGTAAGGTTAATACCATTACCATCTGGTTTTGGAAATCTTGGAATATCACTTAGTTCAATATTCTTTGCCCTTATTGGTTTAATATATGGCCCAACAGTTGGATTTGTAATAGGTATTATATCTGATATATTTGGTTTCTTTGTATTTCCAGATGGATATCCATTCCATATAGGATATACACTTCAAGCAGGTCTTGTAGGATTTGTGTATGGAATTATGTTTTATAAAACAAAAATTACATTTTCTAAAGTTTTGTTCGCAAGACTTATTGTAAATATCATTCTAAACGCAATCCTTGGTTCATTCCTTTGGGCGGACGTAGCGGATTTAAGTGCTAGCGCAATGAAAACATATATGTTAACACTTGAAATACCTAAGAATGTTTTATATTTATTACCACAAACATTTATTATTTATTTAGTATTTAAGGCACTTTCACCAGCTTTAAAAGCACTTGGAATAGTAGATTTTAGAATATGTGATGACTTAAATAAGAGAGTAATAGAAGAACTTGATTTAGAGAATAAAAAAGATAGAGAAATTTTATAGTTGATTTTATTCGCTATATCCTATATAATTATTTTGTCTTAATACCATAAAGAGTAGGCGAAAGGCAAGCTTTGTGACCCTACAGCAACCTCTTCATTATTATGAAAAAGGTGCTAAAACTTGAATGATGGGATAATAACTATTAAAAAAGCCCATTAGTTTGGGCTTTTATTTTTGAAGGAGGATTTAGAATGTATTGTGATGTAATAGTTGATATTTCAAATAAACAAATAAACAAAGCATTTGAATATAAAATCCCCGAATTCTTAATAGATGTAGTTGAAGTAGGACATAGAGTATCTGTACCGTTTGGTTCACGTAAATTACTTGGCTTTGTAATAGATATTCACAAAAATCCTTCTCAAGAAAAAGATTTAAAAAGTGTTTATGATGTTTTAGATATAAAACCTATAATAACACCTGAATTTATAAGCCTTGCATCGTATATGGTAAAAAGATATTATTCATTCTATATTACATGCTTAAAACAAATGATTCCACAAGCTTTAAGGGTTAATTATTTTAAAAAAATTCATTTGATTAATGAAAGTCTAATTGAAGAGGATGATAGAAAATTATTTAAAAATGGTACATATACTCTTAAAGTTCATGATGAGTCAATATCTAAATTTAAGAAATATGAATCAATTGGTGCAGTTGAAATTATTGACGAATTTACGGATAAAGGTAATAGAAAGTCTTTAAAAATGATTCATCTAAAAGAAGTATCGCATCAAAGAAGTGCAAAAGCACAATCTTTATTAGATTATTTAAAAGAAATAAGCGAAGATATTTCAAAGAAAACAATAATAGATATGGGATATAGTGAATCAACTATTAATACGCTTATAAATAATGGTTCTATTGAAGTTTATCAAAATGAAGTTTATAGAGATGTTTTTGTAGGAAAGATAAATGATAAGGTTGTAAAATTAAATGATATGCAAGAAAAAGCATATCAAAGCGTTAAAAAATCATTTGGAAAAAATGAAACATTTCTGCTTCATGGAGTTTGTGGAAGTGGTAAAACTGAAATATACCTTTCTCTTATTGAAGATGTAATTAAGAATAAAAAAGAGGCAATAATATTAGTACCAGAAATTTCTTTAACACCTCAAATGACACAAAGGTTTAAAGGAAGGTTTGGAAGTGATGTTGCGGTCCTTCATTCAAGATTATCAAATGGTGAAAGATATGATGAATGGAGAAGAATATTAAATAAAGAGGCTCATATTGTGGTTGGGGCAAGATCGGCAATATTTGCCCCATTTAAAAATCTTGGATTAATAATAATTGATGAAGAACATGAACAATCTTATATTCAAGATACTAATCCTAAATATGATGCGATAGATATAGCTCTTTATAGGGCAAAATATAATAACTGCCCACTGCTCCTTGGAAGTGCAACGCCAAGAATTAGTGATTATTATAAAGCCTTAAATAAAGAATATACTCTTTTAGAACTTCCTTTGCGTGCAAATATGAAAGCTGAGCCAATATCAGATGTAGTTGATATGAAGGAAGAGTTAAAAAATAAAAATAAATCAGTATTTTCAAATCTACTTCACAATGAACTTAAAAATACTCTTTCAAGAGGTGAACAAGCAATCTTGTTTATTAATAGAAGAGGATATTCAAGCTTTGTAATGTGTAGAGAATGTGGTAGTACAATTGATTGTCCAAATTGTAATATGTCTCTTACTTATCATAAATATTCTAATAAACTTAAATGCCACCATTGTGGATACATAATCCCTATGCCTCTTACTTGTCCTAGTTGCGGTAGTAAATATATTAAACTTTTAGGAGATGGGACAGAAAAAGCGGTAGAGGAAATAAAAAAAGAATTCCCTGGTGTTAGAGTATTAAGAGTTGATACTGATACAATGAGGGAAAAAAACTCATACGAGAATGTATTTGACGCATTTAGAAATCATGAAATTGATATTTTGATTGGAACGCAAATAATAGCTAAAGGACTAGATTTTCCAAGCGTATCACTTGTTGGTGTATTAAATGCTGATATATCATTAAATATTCCTGATTTTAGAGCTAATGAA
>CAVAQB010000006.1:0-19433 GCA_963590725.1 Anaeroplasmataceae bacterium
AACTAATGCCTATTAATTGGTGTCCGTATTTTGCGGACAATTCAAAATCGTGCTATTTTTAAATAACTTTAAAACTAATATTTCACTATTTTAATACTAGTTTTTTAAACTAGATATATTTTGAAATATTTTTAGCGACTTTTATATCTAAATGGTTCACCTTAATTCTTTGGTGATTTGAAAGCTTTAGTTGAAATAACGACGGTTGTTTTTATTAGTTTATTTTCATCATCAGATGATCCATGCCTTAATATATATCGGCT
This sequence comes from Anaeroplasmataceae bacterium, assembly GCA_963590725.1. Lineage (GTDB taxonomy): Bacteria > Bacillota_I > Bacilli_A > Acholeplasmatales > Anaeroplasmataceae > UBA3206. The sequence goes on from CAVAQB010000006.1 coordinate 264, forward strand.
ATAATTTTTTATTTATTTTTTTGAGCAGTTATACAACAAATTTGTTTTTTACTCTACATGTTTTTTTATCCATAAAAACCCAGTTTTATTCTTTTTCCGACTTTATTTACTAAATGATTTTAGATATCCCCTCAAATTTCTTAAAATATGCCCATTTTTAGCCGTTTTTATTTTCGCAACCAAAATATACTTGATATTTAACACAAAATCTCTAATTCATGGCTTAAAATAAGCCTTTTTTTGAGAAAAATGAAAAATATTCGTATTCGTAATAGAATTACACATTAGATTAAATAGTTATTTGATATAAATAATCTTGTATTTGATACTAGATAGTTTTTGAAATATTAAAAAAGACCCTCATATAAATGAGAGTCTTTAATACTACTTTGCAAGTTTTAAAATTTCTAATGCTTCCTTATATCCAATTTTTATTCTATCTGGTATTTCTCTTTTTCCTTTATATGTAAAGTTATACGCTATTGACTCAAATGAATCTTCATATATTTTAAGTTCACTAAATCTTATAGGCATACCTATTTGATGATAAAATTCTTCTAATGCTAATATTCCTCTATATGCAATATCTTCATCAGTTCCACTATTTGAAACATTCATCACTTCAAGTGCGAATCTTTTAAATCTTAATACATCAGATTTATATACATACTTTGCCCATGCTGGGAATAATACAGAAAGTCCTGCGCCATGAGCTACTCTATCAAACATACCTGAAACTTCATGTTCTATTTGGTGAACAGGCATATAATATTCCTTACCTCCGCTCATAAGACCATTATGAGATAGAGATGATGCCCACATAAGCTCAGCACGTGCATTATAGTTTGAAGGATCTTTTATAACGATTTTCCCAGCTTCTACTACACTTTTGCATAACGCTAGGCATAAATTGTCTGTAAGTATAGTATTATCATTTAAAGAATAATATCTTTCCATTGTATGCATCATAATATCTACAATTCCACAACCTGTTTGAAATTTATCAACTGAAAATGTAAGCTCTGGATTTTCTATCGCAAACAGTGGTCTATGTGCTTCTGATGAGCATCCTCTTTTTTCATGCGTTTTATCATTTGTAATAACGCACGAATCACTCATCTCAGATCCTGCAGCCGCAATTGTAAGAATTACTCCAAGCGGTAAGCGTTTATTTAAATCTGGTTTTTCATTTTTTATTTGATATTCCCATGGATCTATATTTCTTAGTGCACTATCACATATAGATTTTGAAGAATCTATTACAGATCCACCACCAACAGCTAAAACCATATCTATATTTTCTTTTTTACAAATCTCTACTCCTTTACGAACCAAAGATATTTTGGGATTTGCCTCAACTCCTGGGAGTTCAATAAATTCTATATTATTATCATTAAGAGATTTTATTACTTTATCATATAATCCATTTTTTTTAATGGATGATTTACCATAATGAAATAATATTTTTTTATAACCATAGGATTTAATAATTTCTCCTACCTTATTTTCATAACCTTCACCAAAGAATACTTTTGTTGGTGTAAAATACATAAAATCATTCATTTTTATTTCCTTCCTTTGCAAGTGGATGAGTTTCATTATATGTTTCTTTAATATATTTATTAGAAAGATTTGTATATATTTGAGTTGTTGAAATATCCTCATGTCCTAACAAATCTTGTACAATACGTAAATCAGCACCACCCTCTAAAAGATGTGTTGCGAATGAATGACGTAATGTATGGGGAGATATTTCTTTTTCTATATTACAATTTTTAGCTAAAGTCTTTATGTATTTAAAAATTGCTTGTCTAGACATTCTTTCACCTTTATAGTTCATAAACAAAATATTTCCAGGATGTGTTGATATATAAGATCTTTCCATCTCGAGATATTGACGAACCGCAATAACCGCTTTTTCACCCATAGGTACAATTCTTTCTTTATCTCCTTTACCTACTACGGTTAAATATTTAGATGTCATATGAAGGTTAGTTAAATCAAGGTCACATAGTTCTGATACTCTCAATCCACATCCGTATAAAAGTTCTATAATCGCTTTATTTCTTTTACCAAGTGGTTTTTCTGTATCAATTGAATCAATCATCATATTAATCTCATCTACGGTTAATACTACAGGAAGTGGTTTATTAAGTTTTGGAGTATCTATAAGTTTTGCAGGATTTTCTTTTATGTCTTTATATTCTTCACATAAAAACTTATGGAAATCTTTTATTGCGGTAAGTTTTCTTGAAATTGACTGAGGAGACAAGTGCTGTCTTTTTAAGTGAACAATATATTTTTTAATCATATCTTCAGTAATATCTCGTACGTCATAACAATCTTCATAGGTTCTTAAAAATTTTCCATATTTATCAAGGTCTGACATATATGCGTTTATTGAATTATTACTCAATCTTTTATCTCCTGATAGATAATATTTAAAATCATTTAGTTCATAAAATACTACCAAATCATCTTCTAAATTTACTTTTCTCATATTTATACCTTCTATATAAATTTTTCAAATACAACATTGCCAAGTTTATAGCCTTTATATGTCATATAAATTTTGTCTCCATCTATTTTTATAAGATCATATTTTAATAAATCCTTCATGTCAAAATCATCAAGAGGACTAGATTTAAATAATTCTTGATATTTATTTATGGATATTCCCTTTTTCATTCTTAATCCAAGCATCATAAATTCAGACTTTTTGTCCAAAGCTGATAAATACTCCTCTTCTTTTTTAAAACGCCTAAAATAGGCATTTAAGCTTTTCTCGTTGTCATATCTTATAGAATCAAGATATCCTGAAGCTCCCATTCCAAGACCTATATATTCCATAGATTCCCAATAAAGAGAATTATGGATTGCTTCAAATCCTTCTTTTGCGTAATTAGATATTTCATAATGATTATAACCTGCATCTTTTAATCTTTTGTTTACAAGATCCATTAAATCTGATACTTTGTCTTCATCAAGCATTTCTACATTGTTATACTTAAAGATTGTTTTATCTTCAAGAATTAAAGTATATAAAGATAAGTGATTAGGATTTAATTCTAATATTTTATCAATCATATCATTAACTATTTCTTCATTATCCCAAGGATTAGCATAAATGAAATCTAAGTTAATATTATCTATGCCGTTATCTTTAAGCATATTATAAGCATTTATTATATCACTTGTTGTATGATGGCGACCAAGACGCTTTAATATATCATCATCCATCGCCTCGCATCCCATTGATACTCTATTTATTTTATATTTTTTAAACAAATTTATTTGTGATAACGTTAAAAGTTCAGGATTAATTTCTATTGTGTATTCATACACATTTTTATTATATTCATCTATCTTTTTTAATAACTTTTCAAGTAAACCTAAAGGGAGTACGTTTGGAGTACCTCCACCTATATAAATAGTTTTTATATTTCCTAGATATTTTTCATATTGACTAAATTCATCTATTAATCTATTTATATATTTTTCCATTGTTTCTTCTTTTAAAGTTACCATTTTTAAAAAATCACAGTAAGCACAAATATGCTTACAAAAAGGAATATGAATATATAATCCATAAGACATAACAATCACCAACTATATTTTATCACAAATGATTATATTCTTTTACCCTCTTCTCGTTCTTAAAATAAAAAGAGCTTTAAAGCTCTTAATTTTAATAATTTATTTTTTTCATTGGATCGTTATAAGACCAGCGATTTTCTACTATGTATTTTTCATCCATTTCTTTTTCAAACTTCTAGTGCTCATCAGCGATATTTGATTTTTTTCCTTGATTATTTTCAGGCTTTGAATTCACCTTTCATCCCTCTAGTTATTCTTCTTATAAATATAATATAAGCCTTTTAAAAGAAGGTTTTTATCAAATGTTAATTTATGTTTAGAATAAGGTATTATAAGTTTTCCAAGACCACCTGTAATAATTACAGTAGGTTCTTCTGGTAATTCTTCTTTTATTCTATCAATAAGTCCATCAATCATTGCGGCAGCACCATAGATTAATCCTGATTGCATACATTCAACAGTATTTTTACCAATTAAATTTTTTGGGGCTTCTAGTGTAATATATGGAAGTTGAGAGGCATGATCTGATAGTGAATCAAGAGATGTTTTTATTCCAGGTATAATCATACCACCAATATGATTTCTGTTAGAATCTATTACACTTAGTGTTGTAGCTGTTCCCATATCAATTATAATTGCAGGAGTCTTATATTCTTCAATTACACAAACTGCATCACTTACTCTATCAGCTCCAAGTGTTTTAGGATTGTCAATCTTTATGTTTAATCCTGTTTTAATACCAGAACCAATTACAAATGGTTTTTTATTAAGTAAAATTTCTAAAGCTTTTGATACCTCATTTGTAATTTCTGGTACTACTGATGATAAAATTGATCCCTCTATATCTTTAGTTTTTATTGAATACACTTGTAGCATTAACTTTAATTGGATTAAGAAATCCATATCAGTTTTTTTTCTGTCTGTACCAATTCTTCCTTCAGCTATAATATTTGTCTTATCTAAAAATCCTACAACAATATTTGTATTTCCAATATCTACTGCAAGTATCATATTATAACTCCTTTATTTTATCTAGAATTTGATTCGCTAAATTCTCTTTTGTATCAAGTTCTGATGTAGTAATATTATCTTTTGTTATAAAGGTAATTTGATTAGTATCAACACCAAATCCAGTTTTATCATTACTTAGCGAATTTGCACAAATCATATCAGCATTTTTCTTTATAAGTTTATTCTCTGAATTTTTAAGCATATTTTCTGTTTCCATAGAAAATCCAATAATTTTTTCTTTGGTTTTATGCTCTCCAAGATACTTTAATATATCTGTTGTTCTCTTTAATTCAATAGACATATCATTATCTGTTTTTTTAATCTTATTATCAGATATTTCTTTTGGGGTATAATCAGCAACAGCTGCAGACATAATAATTGCATCCATTCCTTTATAATTATCAACTATAGCATCAAACATATCAGAAGCTGATATTACATTTATTGTTTTTATTCCATAAAAAGGCTTTATGTTTACAGGGCCTGTAATAAGTAGCACATTAGCACCTCTTAAATGAGCCATTTTCGCAATTGCGTATCCCATTTTACCTGTAGAATGATTAGTAATAAATCTTACTGGGTCTAATGCTTCCCTTGTAGGACCGGCAGATATTAATATATTTTTGCCTTCTAGGTCATGAGGATATGCAATATGAGTTAATATATTTGATATTAATACTTCTTCTTCAGGAAGTTTTCCACGGCCAATATCATCGCATGCAAGTAGACCTGTTTCAGGTTCTATAATATGATAGCCATAATTTTTAAGCTTCGTTAAATTGTCTTTTAAAATTGGGTTATCATACATATTTGTATTCATTGCAGGGGCAATAAGTTTTGTTCCTTTAAAGGCAAATAATGTTGTTGTAAGCATATCATCACAAACACCATTTGCGATTTTACCTATAATATTTGCAGATGCAGGCGCAACCATAAATAAATCAGCTTTTTTAGCTAGAGACACATGTTCTACATTAAATTCAAAGTTTCTATCAAATGTATCTACAAGACATTTATTAGATGTAAGTGTTTCAAAAGTTATAGGGTTTATAAAGTTTAAAGCATTCTTAGTCATAATTACATGAACATCTGCGCCCATCTTTTTTAATTCATGTGCAACTCCTGCCATTTTATATGCAGCAATAGAGCCAGTTATTCCTAATATTATAGTCTTTCCTTTAAGCATATAGCGCCACCTCTTATTCTTGATCTATAAGTCTTCCATGCACTTCATAATTAGCTATACGAGAGATTTTATTTTCGTCGTTTACGAAAACAACAGTCGGCTTCATATCTGAAGCCTCTTTTTCATTTACACTGGCGTACGCCATAATGATTACCTTATCTCCTTCTTTACCGCACCATGCAGCAGCACCATTTAGACAAATAACACCAGATCCTGCTTCTCCCTTAATAGTATATGTTTCAAATCTTTGTCCATTATTAATATTTACTACTTGTACTTTTTCATATTCATAAATGCCACTTTTTTCAAGTAAGTCTGAATCTATTGTAATAGATCCTACATAATCAAGTTTCGCTTCTGTTACTGTCGCTCTATGAATTTTTGATTTAAGCATTGTAATAGTCATTAGTCTTCTACCTCTATAATAAAGTTATCAATTTCTCTTGTTTTACCAATATATACAGCAATGGCTACAAGTACCTCGCCTTTTATTGTATCAAGTGGTTGGATGTTTTCGTTATCAACTATAGATACATAATCTATTTTAGCAAGCTTTTCACCCTCTAATACTTCTCTAATCTTATCAATTACTTTTTGACTAGATCTTTCTCCTGATAAAATTAAATCTTTACCTGCCTTTAATGATTTTGATAATATTACTGCAGCCTTTCTTTCTTCTGGCGAAAGATATGTATTTCTTGATGATTTTGCAAGTCCATCTTCTTCACGAATTATTGGACATCCAATAATTTCAATATCAAAATTAAGGTCACGAACAAATCTCTTAACTACAGCTAATTGTTGGGCATCTTTTTGTCCAAAATATGCACGGTCTGGAGTTACTATATTAAATAGTTTAGTTAATACTTGGCAAACTCCACCAAAGTGAACAGGGCGACGAGCTCCGCATAGATGTTCTGTAACTTCTGTTGTGTTAACAGTTGTAGTGAAATGAGAAGGATACATCTCAGATGGTTCTGGGTTAAATAATATATCAGCTCCTGCACTTTCACAAAGCTTTGCATCACGTGCTAAATCACGTGGGTATCTTGCTAAATCTTCATTTGGTCCAAATTGTGTAGGATTTACGAAATCAGATACAACAGTTCTATCGTTTTGTGATACTGATTTTGTAATTAGTGATTTATGTCCATCATGAAGATATCCCATTGTAGGTACAAACCCGATACTTAATCCTTCTTTCTTCCAAGCTTTTACAATCTCTCTTACTTCTTTTATAGTATGTACAACTTTCATATTATTTTATCTCCTTAAATTCTTTTAACGCATTTTCTAAATCTTCTAAATTCATCTTATAAGTATACTCTTCACTTGGGAATACTTCGTTTAAAACTTCTTCTTTATACTCTTTTAATGCATCTACAATGACATCATGAACATTTGAAAATTTTTTAACAAACTTAGCTACTTTATCATTTGTGTATCCTAGTAAGTCTTGATATACAAGAACCTGTGCATCACACTTAGCTGAAGCACCAATTCCAATTGTTGTAATATAAAGCATTTCAGTAAGCTTTGCGGCTATTTTTTCAGGTATACCTTCAAGAGTTATCGCAAACGCACCAGCATTTTGTACAGCAAGGCAGTCTTTAATAAGTTTTACCGCTCCACTTTCTGATTTACCTTGAACTTTATATCCGCCCATGGCGTTTACTGATTGTGGAGTTAGTCCTACGTGACCTACAACAGGAATTCCCGCATCTACTATCGCTTTAATTCTTGAAGCGTATGTAACTCCACCTTCAAGTTTTACAGCTTGACAACCAGTTTCCTTTATAATTCGTCCGGCATTCATTACTGCTTGTTCGTCAGATAACTGATATGACATAAATGGCATATCTACTACAACAAATGTATCTTTTGCCCCACGTACTACAGCTGCGCCATGATGTATCATATCCTCCATTGTTACAGGAAGAGTATTAGGATATCCAAGCATTGTCATTCCAAGAGAATCTCCTACCAATATAAAATCTATTCCGGCTTCTTCTACAAGTTTTGCAGATGAATAATCATAACATGTTACTTGAGTAATTTTTCTTACTCCTTTTGCTTCTTTAAATGTGTTTACATTAATCATTTTCCAATTCTCCTTTTAATAAAGTTATCATTTGATTATAATCATTATTATTAATTTCTTTAGCCATTTCACAAAGCTTTAAACTAAGTGGAATATATATTTTTTTAAGATCATCATCTAATAATTCCAAATGATTTTTAACTGTAGTTATATCATTTCTTAATATAGGTCCTGTTAAGGCTTTAGTAGGGCCAACATTTTTTATATTGCCAATATTATTTAATATAAGAGGCATAAAAATATTTAAATCATTTATTTTTATTTTCTTAAATAAATCTTCTGCACAATATGTAAGTGCGCATATAAGATTTGATATCATTACACACCCGGCGTGATATAAAGATTTATTCTCTTTATCTATTTGTACTACTCTATCATTAAATAAAGCCTTAATTTCCACATCTTTTATTCCATCACCTTCAAGTGTTAAGTAAGCATTATCAAAGTCCTTATAAGAGGAATATTTATCATTAAATGCGTAAATAGGATGGAGGCTATAACAATTATTATTATTTTTTAATGAATCAAATATATCTGATGAAATAGAGCCTGATGTATGAATTAATGTTTTATTTACTACATTTAATTCTTGAAGCTTTATAATAACATCTTTAATACTATCATCATTTACTGTTAAAAAAAGAGTATCACAATCATTAATTAACATAATTAAATTACTGTAATACTCACTAATACTAAATCTTGCGCAGTCTATGGCATCACTATCTTTTTTTGAATAAATACCTACTACATTATGGTATTTTTGATTAAGATATTTAGATAATGTATATCCAACATTTCCTGCACCTATAAATCCTATTCTCATAAATTCACCTCACTAATATAATTTATTTCTAATATCATTTAGTTCTTCAAATTTTTTAAGATTTATTATTAAAATTTAATTTATTAGTAAAGTTTTACATATAATAAATACTTTCTAACACCATTATTATACTACTTATTTTTTAAATGTAAATTTATTTGTTTTGAATTATTAATATGAATATGTTTATTTTTTATTACAATAATAAAAAAAATAGACCAAGAAGGTCTATTTATTTTTAAATTGATTTTGACTCTCATTATATAAATAACCAATAGAGTCTAAAGTTAATACTATTTCTGTAAATGAAACATTAAGGTCATCACATAAAGCATCAAGTGAATCATACTCATCTCGAAGCTTTAAGTTTACAAATGATAATAGCATATAAGGATCTTTAGGTAGCATATTTTACTTTAAATCCTTAGTTTCAATCCAGTCTTGATCGTCATATGCTTGATTCTCTCCACACATTCCCCAAATGAATGTGTAGTTCATAGTAGCTGCAGCACAGTGAATAGACCAAGATGGTGAAATTACTGCTTGTTCTGGCGCCATAACTATATGTCTTGTTTCATCAGGACGACCCATTATGTGGAATACGCGCTCAGTTTCTGGGAAATCAAAATAGAAATAAACTTCCATTCTTCTTTCATGTGTATGAGCTGGCATTGTATTCCAAGATGAACCAGGCGCAAGTTCAGTCATACCCATAGCTAATTGGCAGCTTTGGCAAACATCTTGGTGAATAAATTGATTAATAACTCTCTTATTCATATGCTCAACGTCACCCATTGGCTTATGATTTGCCTTTTCATAATTAATATATACAGTTGGATATGTTTTATGAGCTGGACATGAATTAATATAGAATTTAGCTGGGTTCTTTGGATCAATTGATTCAAATACTAACTCCTTTGTACCCATTCCAATATACATTCCGTTTTTAGGAAGAATTTCATAAACCTTACCATCAAGAGTAACCTTACCCTTACCACCTACGTTTATAAATCCCATTTCACGACGTTCAAGGAAGTAAGATGTAGCAAGTTCCTTAGCAGAATCTAAAACCACCTTACCTTTAACTGGCATAATACCACCGGCAATCATACGATCTTGGTGAGAATATGTAAACATAATTTCGTCAGCAACGAATATTTTCTCGATTAAATAATTCTTTCTTAATTTTTCTGTGTCATAGTATTTAGAATCATCGGGATGATTCGCATATCTTACATCTAATTTCATAATATAATTCCTCCATATAAAATCTAATTAAATTATAGCATAACAATATTATTAAGTTAAGATAAAAAAAGAGATAAATCTCAAAAATTTATCTCTTTTAATTCTAATTATAAGTAATTATCTTGCAACTCTTCCTGATGCATCTCCACCAGCAAGCTTTTCAACTTCTTCAACTGTAACTAAGTTATAGTCTCCGTTAATTGTGTGCTTTAATGCTGATGCAGCAACTGCGAACTCTAAAGCCTCTCCTTGAGTAGCCTTAGTGATCATTCCATAGATAAGTCCTCCAGCGAATGAATCTCCTCCACCAACACGGTCAACGATTGGGTTTAGATCATAGTGCTTAGATTGATAGAACTCATTTCCATCATAAATAAGAGCCTTCCATCCATTGTAAGTTGCTGAATATGACTCACGAAGTGTAGATACAACATACTTGAATCCGAATTCCTTAGCCATAGCCTTGAAAATTCCTTCATATCCTGCAGCGTCAGTCTTACCTGCGTTAACATCAGCTTCTGGCTTGAATCCTAAGCAAAGCTCAGCATCCTCTTCGTTTCCGATACATACATCAACATACTTCATTAATGGCTTCATAATAGAAATAGCCTTCTCTGAAGTCCATAATTTCTTACGGAAGTTTAAGTCAACTGAAACAATAACATCATGCTTCTTAGCAGCCTTTAAAGCAGCCTCAAGAACTACTGCAGATGCATCAGAGATAGCAGGAGTAATTCCTGACCAGTGGAACCATGCAGCATCTTCGAAAATTGCATCAAAATCGAAATCATTAACAGAAGCCTCAGCGATTGCTGAATGAGCACGGTCATAAACTACTGAAGAACCACGCATAGAAGCTCCAGTCTCAGAATAGTAAATACCAATTCTTTCTCCACCACGAGCAATCTTAGAAGTATCAACTCCATAACGTCTTAATGAGTTAAGAGCAGCTTGTCCGATAGGATTGTTAGGTAATTTAGTGATGAATTGAGCAGGTAGTCCATAGTTAGCAGCTGAAACTGCAACGTTAGCCTCTCCTCCACCAAAAATAATATCAAATTGGTTAGCTTGAACAAAACGAGTGTTAGCTGGTGTAGAAAGACGTAACATGATTTCTCCCATTGTTACAACTTTCTTTGAAGATTTAATAGTTAAATTTTTCATTTGTTTTCTCCTTATAAATTAGTCTTCTATTTTAATCTTTAATACTGCTTTTTCAACGATTTCATCATTAGCTTTACATTTAGCTAAGTGAACATCCTCAGGGTATACTAAAGCATAACCCTCTTCAAGTGTAAAGAATATTGCATCTTCACATGCATATTTTGTTACATCCTTTTCAATATTGTAAGGAGTAGTAACCTTAAGTGTTGGATTAGAAATATCAGTATATCCAAATACTTCTTTACCCTTAAGAACTACTTGAAGGTCCATGTAGTTCTTATGATTTTCAAAGAAACAATCTTCTAAATCTCTTGCTACATAAGTATCACGATTTAAAATTACATTGTCTCCATCAATAAAATACTTTCCTTTTGCCATAGCAAGGACATCATTATTTGCTAAAAAATCAATTGCAGTATCAATATTTTTAGCAATTCCTTTATATCTATAAAGGTCTTTTAATTTACCTACTATCATATTATATTCTCCTATCTTTGTACTTCAGCAGTACCATTTTGATTCATGAACTCTGTTATTTCTTCAGCTGTAAGAGTACAAGCATCTCCATAAATTGTATGTTTTAGTACTGATGTTGCAAGTCCAAATCTTACTGCATATTTAGGATCGTTGAAATCCTTTAATAATCCGTGAATTACACCGGAAGCAAACGCATCTCCACCACCAATACGGTCATAAATCATAAAACGAATTGGGTCAGATAAGAAACATGAATCCTTAGTGTATACATATCCAGCTAGTGAGTTTTCAGTAGCACTGAATATAACTCTATCTGTACCAAACATATATTTAACACCATATTTAGCCATTAGCTTAGGGAATACATTAGCACGTTTTTCATGCATAGATGCATTTTCAAGTCCTTCATCTAGTGGAATACCAATAAGTGTATTAGCATCAAAGAAACTTCCAAATGTAACGTCTACATATTTAATAATTTCTCTATATGCAGGTATTGCTTCTTCTATTGACCAAAGTTTTGTACGGTAATTAAAGTCAAATGAAACTGTAATTCCATGTTCTTTACAATACTTAGCACAAGCAATCGCAACTACCTTAACACGTTCATTAAGAGCTAGTGAAATACCTGATACATGGAACCATGTACATCCTTTGAAGACCTCATCAAGATTAAACTCATCTAATTGAATACGAGTAATCGCACTATGCTTACGGTTATAAATAACCTTTGAAGCACGACCTCCAAATCCTGTTTCAAGGAAGTAAATTCCCATTGTAGTAGATCCTCTAACGATGTAGTCAGTATTAACTCCATGCTTTCTTAGGTGGGAAATGGCACCATCTCCTAATTGATTAGGAGGTAGTTTAGACATAAAATATGTCTTATGGCCCATGTGAGATAAGGCAATCGCAACGTTTGCCTCACCACCACCATAGTTAGAGATGAATGAATTTGTTTGATTAATAGTATAGTTGTTTGGAGTAGAAAGTCTTAACATTATTTCTCCAAACGTAATAATTTTTTCAGCCATTAGCATCTCTCCATTTTACTTTAAATAATATATTTAATAATTACTTAGAATTCTTTTCTGCAACTGCACGATTGTATTCAGCAACAAATTGCTTAGCCATATCAGTTACTGCTGCATAGTCATTTTTCTTAGCTCCAGCTGTAAGTGATGAACCTGCAGAAACAGCAACTACACCAGCTGCAACCCAATCCTTAATATTGTCTAGAGAAACTCCTCCAGATGGCATTAAGTTAGCATAAGGAAGTGGTCCGTGAACATCCTTAATGAATTTAGGTCCAAGAATATCTCCTGGGAATACCTTAATAACCTCTGAACCATATTCCATAGCAGTAACAATCTCCTTGATTGTTTGAGTTCCTGGTACATATGGAATTTGATATCTGTTAGCAAGCTTAGCAACTTCTTCATTGAATGAAGGTGCAACAATAAACTTAGCTCCAGCCTCGATTGCTCCCTTACAAGTTTCAGGGTCAAGTACAGAACCAGCACCGATAACTACAGTTTTGTCGTTACCATACTTTTCAGTAAGCTTTTCGATAATATTACGAGCTCCTGGTACAGTGTATGTTAATTCAATAGCCTTAACTCCACCTTCTATGCATGCATCAGCAATCTTAATTGCTTGTTCTGCACTGTTTCCTCTAACAACGGCAACAACACCGATATTAGAAATTTGGTTTAAAATGTCAATTCTTTTCATTTTATAAATCCTCTTTCTGTAAATAAAATAAACTTACCATTTAATTATAGAATTAAAGACAATTTTTGTCAATTATTATTACTAATAATAACCCTACAAGATAAGGTTATTAAGCATTTTATATAAATCTATTCATTTAAAATTATAATTTAGCGTTATAAACTTTTTTTAAAAAATAATTTTGTTAATTTTAAAATGTTATTAAAATCCAATTTTTCTAATATTTTCTTTTTAACATCTTAAAAAATATATAAAAAAGTGAATTTCTAAAGATATACCAATATTGGTAATTCAATAAAAATTCACTTTAATATTAATCCCTAAATTCAAATTCCATATCAAGGACTCTAACAATGTCTCCGTCCTTACATCCAGCCTTACGTAATGCTTCATCAACACCAAATGAACGTAGTTGACGAGTGAAACGAATTACTGCTGATTCTTGGTTAAAATTTATCATCGCAACAATTCTTTCTAAAGGCTTACCTGTAACGATGTATCTACCTGCATCATCTTTAGATATTTCAAACATTTTTTCTTCTTCACGGAATGTATAATTGACAATATCTTGTCTTTCATCATCTTCAAGTAAACTAAACTCTTCAGTAACTTCAAGAGTATCAGCTACCTTGTATAATAATGGTTCAAGGTTTTGATGAGTGTAGGCTGAAATTGCAAATACCTCAATATCAGGGTATTTTTCTTTAAATCTATTAAGATTTTCTAAGGCACCATCTACATCCATCTTATTTGCGGCAACAATCATTGGTCTTTTCATTAAATTCATCTTATATGACTTTAATTCTGCATTTATTTTTTCAAAATCATCAAGTGGATCTCTTCCTTCAGTTCCAGCCATATCGATTACATGTACAATTACACGACAACGTTCAATATGCTTTAAGAACTCAAGTCCTAAGCCAAGTCCTTGAGATGCACCTTCAATAATACCTGGAAGATCAGCCATTACAAATGATCTTTCATCATTAAGTCTTACCATACCAAGATTTGGTACTATTGTTGTAAAATGATATGCAGCAACCTTTGCCTTAGCTGCAGAGCAAGCGTTAATAAGAGTAGATTTACCAACAGAAGGGAATCCTACAAGTCCACAATCAGCAAGAACTTTTAATTCACAGCGAATATATCTTTTTTCTCCAGGCTCACCTTGTTCAGAAAAATCAGGACATTTATTAATTCCTGTCGCAAAAGCCATATTACCACGACCACCACGACCACCTTTGGCAATAACCGCCATTTGTCCTGGTTTAGTAATATCAGCTACGACTTCATTAGTATCTTCATCATATACAGTAGTACCTAGAGGTACATCAATAACAGTGTTTTCTGCTTGTGCCCCATACATACCCTTATTACGTCCATTTTCACCATTATTTCCTTTTATAACTTTCATGAATTTTAAATCTAAAAGGGTAGAAAGCCCAGAATTCCCACGAAAAACGATGTCTCCACCTTTTCCGCCAGACCCTCCAAAAGGACCTCCCATTTCTACTTTTAATTCACGGCGATATGCAACTATACCATTACCGCCTTTACCTGCATTTACTTCGATTTTTACTGAATCTAGAAACATAAAATAATGCCTCCTTCCTATTTTTATAAAAAAAGATACCCATTAAAAGTGGGTATCTATATTATTAGTCTTCTGGATAAACAGAAACTTGCTTCTTGTCGCGTCCAACGCGCTCAAACTTAACAACACCAGTTGTTTTAGCAAATAATGTATCGTCTCCACCACGTCCAACGTTATTTCCTGGAAGAACCTTAGTTCCTCTTTGACGATATAAAATTGATCCTGCTGTTACAGACTCTCCATCAGAAGCCTTAGCTCCAAGTCTCTTAGCGTGAGAATCACGTCCGTTCTTAGTTGATCCTACTCCCTTTTTAGAAGCGAATAATTGGATATTTAAAGCTAACATAAAAGCACCTCCTACTTTACTTTTTTAATATATTTAGGAAATTGACTTTCCAAATTGTTCAACGTAAATTCTAGAACTTCTAGAATTTTAACTGCATTATTATATTTCTTGTCTACCTCAAAATAAGCATATCCCTCATCTAATTTAACATTAGATAAATTGTAACTAGGTTCTAGATTTTCTAAGGTATTTCTTGTCATATAAGTTGCAGTTGAAATTGATGCACACACAATATCTTCACCCTTTGGGGCAAAATTTGAGTGTCCTTTAATTTCAATAATATATAGATCTAAAGTATTCTTTACACTATATTTGGTCATATACTATTAAGCATTAATTGCTTCAACAGTTAACTTTGTATAAGATTGACGATGACCCTTCTTATTGTGCTCTTTCTTCTTTGGTTTATACTTGAAGATAATAATCTTCTTTCCACGTCCTTGTTTCTCAACCTTAGCTGATACAGTAGCACCCTTAACATAAGGAGCACCTGCAGTTCCGTTTACATATAAAACCTTGTCGAAAGTAACTGTGTCACCTTCATTAGCATCAAGCTTTTCAACGTATAAAGTAGTTCCTACTTCAACCTTATATTGCTTTCCACCAGTTTCTACTATTGCATACATGTCGTTACACCTCCTGATAATTTTAAATAAGACTCACTATAAAGGTAATTACTATTGTAATATTTTTAACCTCTTCTAAGTGGTGCATGTTACAACATTATTATTATATAAAATATAAAAGTGAATGTCAATTTAAAACTTTCACTTTTTATTATTTTTTTCTATAAGTTCATTTTTAATAAGTTTGAACAAATAAGTTTCACGTTCAAGAAATCTTTCTTTTGGAGAATATTCTATTGATTTCATGCGGGCTTCGTTAGTCTGAATTGCAGCGTTTATATCAACAAATCTCATTTCACATAAATCATATATTTCTGAATCTGTAGGCATTATATCTTTTATATCCCCAAGTCTTTTGCATATAAAACAAAATGATTTTTGAATCCAAATTTTATCCATATCATTAAGTCTTATGCTTCTCCATTTATCAATGAATAAGCCATAACGTTTAATGTATTTAGGGTTAATATTAATACCAACCTCTTCAAGTGTTTCTCTTTTTAAAGCTTCAATTATAGTTTCACCTTTATTAACTCCACCACCAGGAAGCTTATAAAATTTATTTCTCACAGAATATGATAAGTATATTTTACCATCTTCAATTATAATAGATCTTACACCGATACGACGTATTTGTTTTTGTCCTTTTTTGTAATCTTTTTTATCATTTTTTCCAAGTAGTCTCATAATTAACCTTCAATTTGTGCAAGTTCTTTTTCTTTCTTATCATTTTTTCCTTTAGAAAAGAACTTAACTATCTTCTTAGGAACAAATGTGAATGTATCCGCAACTATTTGTGGAATAAGTTTTAATGATTCTTTCCAAGCTTGTGATCTTATATCCTCACGAGTAATAACAGAACCATCTTTAAACAAATATTTTCTTGTAACAACACCAATTCTTATTGTAAGAAGTCCATTTGCGACTCCTTGAGTAATTGATGACATAATTGGTTTAATAAAAGGAATTTCATTAAGAGGTCCTAATGCAGATTGAGGTAATATATCATCCATAGTTATAGATTGCAAACCATCCGCAATCAAGGCTGTGGCAAACACTTTAACAGATAATTTAGATAAATTCTTATATGAAGGACGAAAACCACAACGTTCTACTAATGTTTTTATAAGCCTTAAATTTACTGCATATACAGTAAACATATCAACACGGGCATTTTGAGAAATTGCAGTTGATATCATAACTGTTTTTGCATGAGCTATAATTATATTATTTAATTGTTTTTTAATCTCTTTATCAAAAACAATTTGAAGATTTAGCTTCAATTCACACAAATTCTTATAATCAGTTAAAAGCTTAACACTATCAGGCGATAAATCATTTGATGAAACAATATTTTTACTAACCTTTTTATATAGATGATCATATTTAGTACTATCTATATCAACTGTTGTAATTATTGATAAATCAGGTGCTGTAATAATAACTCTTATAGGATTAATAAGAAGGAACCATAGTAAAATTACAACTAAAATATAGAATCCCCACTCGATATATTTACCAAAAGAGCCTAATCCTCTAAATTTTTCACCAACATTAATAACTGATGATGCGATAAATAATAATATTAATAAAATTACTCCTATGCCTAGTACATACCAAATAGGAGATAATTTATGCTTTTTAGCTTTAATTTTTTGTTTCATTTACTAATTCACTCCTCTTTATTTTTTTTATTTTAATAATTAAAGTGACAAAAATAAAAATAGCTATACCATAAAAAATAGTACCAACTACATGTCCGGTAAGTTTTTCTTTATTTATACACGAAATCATAACTATTATAGAAAGATATTTTAGCGAATCAACAAAAAGTTGATTAATAATATTATACGCCATAAAAAGTCTTATAATGGGAATAATTAGATATAGAAGACCTGTTATAAAAATAACAATATTATAATTCCAAAATTGGACAGTAACTACACCTACACTTATTGATACTATTCCTTCTATTAAATCAAGAATAAAATCTGCTTTTGGGGTATTTTTTTTATTTAAGAGAGTAAGTTTAAATAATCCCGCAAGACAAATAAGCGCCCCAATAAAATAAAGTACTGGTTCAATAAGTTTATAGCCTAGAATAAAAAATATTGTCCCTAATATCAAAAATATTAACATTGAAATACTTCTTTTTGATGTAAATATTACCTTCATATTACTATCCCCTTAAAAAAATTATAACATAAATTATAATTATTGTGTTAACAAATAAAAAACTTTAGCCATAAAGACTAAAGTATTTATTATTTATTTAGTGTTTTAATATAATTTTTAATTCCAAGAGCCGCAATTGCCCCATCACCTACAGCTTTAGATACTTGTAGAAGTCCTCCTACTATATCTCCTGCCGCAAATATTCCAGGAACATTTGTTTGCATATTACTATCAACTTTAAAATTATTATTTTTATCTAGTTCAATTCCTATATGATTTGCGAAATCTAGTGCATTTGCGTACCCTAAGGCCACAAATAAGCCATCAATTTTATATTCATTATTTATCGTTTTAATAGATTCAACACTATCTTTACCAGTTACTTCTAATATTTTATCATTAACCACTTCAAATTCACTTGACTTATATGTATCACCATTTGTAAATATTGTAATATCTTTTGTAAAGTTTTTTAATACATCAAGCTCTTCTTCCATAAAAGCCCCGGATCCAAGAAGCCCAAGTTTTTTGCCTCTATAAAAAAAACCATCACATGTAGCGCACATAGATATACCTTTACCAATAAGTTCATTTGCACCTTTAATATCAAGTTTATTACGAGCTTTACCTGTCGCAATTAGGATAGCTTTACACTTATAACATCCAGTAGTTGTTAAAACACTCATATTATTATATGGGTCAATACTTGTAACCTCAGAAGTTATGACATCTATCCCAAGGCGTCTTGCTTGTTTAATACCATTATTATATAAATCTTCTCCACTAATTGATTCAATACCATAATAATTTTCTATCTTCGCCTTAAATAAAGAAGATTTTCCATTTGATATTACAAGTGGATTTAAATTATATCTTTTTAAATAAATCGCAGCGCTCACTCCTGCAGGACCAGCGCCTATTACAATAACATCATAATTATTCATTATATATTCTCCAAACCATACCTTTAGGAATAAATCCTACTATTTTTTTTACAATCTTTCCGTTTTTATACATTACAAGAAGTGGAATAGATTTTTCCTTATATTTTTCATATACTAAAGGACATTCCTCTACATTAACCT
>CAVAQB010000007.1:0-6881 GCA_963590725.1 Anaeroplasmataceae bacterium
TGTAGCAGTTTAACAAGTATAATCATACCTAATAGCGTAGAATATATAGGAAATTATGCATTCTCTGGATGTAGCAGTTTAACAAGTGTAATCATCCTTGATGGTGAGGATGTGTCCTTAGCAATAGGAAATTATGCTTTCGATGAATGTAACAAGTTAACAACTATAACCATACCTAATAGTATAGGGATTCTAGGTGAATGTGTATTCTCTTCTTGTCCCTCATTACAATATAATGAATATAACAATGGATATTATTTAGGTAATGAAACTAATCCATATTTAATATTAGTTAAAGCTAAATTTAAAACTATAACATCATGCAAAATAAATGAAAATTGTGAGTTTATTCAGGAATATGCATTCTGTGATTGTTCAAGTTTAACAAGTATAACTATACCCAATAAGGTGTTTATAATAGGTTATGGAACGTTCTATGATTGCTTAAACTTAACAAGTATAACCATACCTAATAGCGTAGACTTGATAGAAGAGTATGCATTTGATGGTTGTTCAAGTTTAAGAACTGTTTACTTTAAGGGAATAGATGAAGAGGAATGGAATTACATATCTATTAATAATGGATATGGTGCTAATAATTCTTTAGTAAATGCTACTAGATATTATTACTCAGAAACACAACCAACACGTTCAGGTAACTATTGGCATTATGTAGATGGTGTACCAACTGCTTGGTAAAATCATAAAAATTATTTAACAAAAAAGTCTTTAGGAATATATAACCTAAAGACTTTTTAAATTTACAAGAAAATAAGATCCTCAACATTACCGAATGGTATGCAAGGGTACGTATTTTGTATCGAAATAGTATATTTGCCAAAAGGTAAGGAAACGAGCTCTTGTTGTAATAGGTAAATATTATATTACATGCCACTTCATTGTAAGGGCTAAGTTAAATCTTGTATGTAATAGGAAGAAGAAAATTAAGAAAAGATAACATTTAAAACATTATAAGATAATCATGCTCTTTCATTAAATTTTTTAACATGTTGATTTTTGGAAGCAAAATTATAAAATTAACATAAAAATGCACCCCAAGAGGAGATACTTTTCTATTTATTTATCTCCACTATATAAGAAATAAAGTATTGATAAATAGTTATCAGTACTTTTTTGTTTTCAATTATATTAAACATTTTTAATCGGCTTATAAATTTAAATGAGTTGGTTTATTATAACTATTCCAATAGTTTTTTATAAGTTAAATTCATACTTATAGCGCCAAGTGGTGCACTTATAAGTATGGAGATAATAGATATAGATAAAACAACAGTACCGCTATCTATTATAGAAGCGATATTAGAAGAATTACCATAATCTAATAATAGACCTCCTAAAGCGGCTTGAACTGTTGCTTTAGGTAAATAAGAGAGAAGTGTGAATGTTCTCTCTTTTTTATTTAAAGGAGTTTTAATTAAACAACAACTAACGGCAATAGATCTAAATGATAACGAAATTAAAACTAATAATAGACCAAGAGATAAATATTTAAATGCGTATTGGATATTATTAATTGAGCCTACTAATGTGAATAAAAACATTTCTGCGATTACCCAAATTTTATTACATGAACTAACAAGTGATAAAGATAACTCTGAATGAAATTTCTTTATAAAAATGCACATTGTTATAATACTTAAAAGCGATGAATAAGAAAAATAATTAGATATGAATTCTTCAAATGAAGTAAGGCCAAAACTTAGAGTAAATATTAATATTAACTTAAGTGTATCATTTATATTAATTTTTTTATAAATAAATGATATTAATAGACCTAACAATAAGCCAATACAAATTCCCGAAATAATTGAAATAGGTATATTTAAAAATGTTATAAATGAAATACTTTCTCCTTTTTCAATAGTTAAAAACGCTTGAAAGAAAACAATCATTACAATATCATCAATGCTACTTGCGGCGATTATTAATTGAGGAATACCTTTCTTTACTCCGATATTTTCGTCTAATAGTTTTCCCATCATAGGAATAACTACCGCAGGAGAGACTGCACCTAAAACTGAACCTAATAAGAAAGATTCAATATAAGTTAAATTTGGAAAAAGTAAGGGTGCGACTAAACCTATTACCGACATTTCACTAACTGCAGGAATAAATGACATTAATATAGCAGGCCTACCAACTTTTTTTAAATCACTAACATTTAAGGATAATCCCGCTTTTACCAAGATAATTATTAATGCTATTTTTCTTATATAAGTAGATATAGAAGAAATATTAGGATCTAAAAAATGAAAAGATGTGGAAGAATAATATGTTTCTAATACACTTGAAATAATTCCAAATAATAAATAACCTACTAAAGAAGGAATATTAATCTTTTTGCACAATAAATTAATTATTATAGAACAAAATAGAATAAAAAATAATGTAAAGAAAAAATTCATATATATTTACCTCCAAAAATAAAAAGCTGATGAGCCTACGACAAAAAAATCGTAGACGTCATCAGCAATACTTGCGGTTTAGTTTAAAACGAGGAAGACATCATTTCCTAAATAAATTTTATCATTTAATAAATATTATTTCAACAAAGAAATGAATTTTTATTAACATATTAAAGCAAGGTTATAAATTTTATTATTGAACTATTATAATTGTGATATTTTTTCCTTTAAGCTGAATATATTAAAGTGTAAAATTAACTTAAAAGAGGATGGTGAAAAGTATGCCTACTAAAATATCATATTATTTAAAAAAAGAAATAGGAGTAGTAATTATCGCAACTATTTTTGGACTTCTTTTTAATATATCCGATGCATTCTCTGCAGTAGCTTTAGGCAAAGTTATAGATTTAGTGTCTTTAAAAGATGGTAAAGCACTATATTCATTAAAACATATTTATATTGTTTTAGCACTTTATTTTTTGTTGATGCTTTTTGTAAATGTAACAAGATTTGGAAAAAGATTTTTTGTAAGATTATTTGGGCATAGAGTTGAAATAAGAATGCGAGAAATAGTTTATAACCATTTAATGTCTTTATCAATATCTGACTTTGATAAAGAAGATATGGGTAATTTAATGGCAAGAACTATTGGAGATGTAGGTATTACATCAGATGGATTTCGTAAAGCTATGATGGAAACATATGATACAGGAGTAAGACTTTTCTTTATAATTGTTATATTGGCAATCTATTCTTGGAAAATGACTATATTTACTGTTGCGTTTTGCCCGCTTATTATAATTATCGCAATATTCTTAAAAAGCTTAATTCATAAATTATCAGAAGACGCACGTAATTATAATTCATATATAAATTCAGAAACCTATGATTTAATTGATAATTCCTTATTATATAGAACATATGGTTCTATTAATAATGAAATAAATTGTTATTATAAGGATTTAAATAGATTAAAGAAAAAAGAAGTGAAGGCTAATTTATTTGAAAATTCAATGGAACCTATTTATAGAATGCTTATAATGTTTGGACTTGTTTTTGTATTTTATTTTGGCGCTAAAAATGTAATAAATGAAGAATCGTATTTTAAAGGTGTTTGGAGTGTTGGAATATTTAGTGCGTATCTTACATTAACACTTGAATTATATAGAAAAACATGTCGTGCATCTATACTTATTAATATGGTTGAAAAAGCGTCTATTTCATTTAATAGATTAAAACCATATTTAATTTTAGATACACCTATATCTATTAATAATATTTTATCTAAAGGTGATCTAAAGGTTTCAAATCTAGATATTTATGCAGGGGATAAGCATATAATAAATAAATTATCTTTTGAAGCACATAAAGGTGAGATAATTGGTGTAACAGGACGTGTTGGTTCAGGTAAATCTACCCTAGGTCTTGCGCTTACATCACTTTATCCATATAAAGGTTCTATTAAACTTAACGGAGTTGAACTTAATACACTTAATAATAAAGAAAAAGCCCAAGAAATATCCTATATGGGACATAATCCATATCTTATGAGTGATACAATAAGGCATAATATAGCATTCAAGGATGAAGATGTATCAGATGTTCTTAATGACGTCTCATTTGAAAGTGATTTAGAACAAATGGAAAATTCTTATGATACTTTAATTGGTAATAATGGGGTAAGAATATCAGGAGGACAAGGACAAAGAGTAGGACTTGCGCGAGCGTTATATAAGAAGAATAATCTTATAATTCTTGACGATCCATTTAGTGCATCAGATATTAAAACAGAAGAAGAAATAATTTTCAATATTAAAACTAAATATAAAGATTCTATTATAATTCTTATGTCACATAGGTTAAGAATATTTCCATATGTTAATAAAGTAATTTGCCTAGATAATGGTTCATATTTTGTAGGAACACATAATGAGTTATACAACAAATGTGATTTATATCATCAAATCTTTGACGAACAAAGGGGTGATAGAAATGATTAAGAAGGTATTTTTTAGAACGGTATTTAAAAATTTGTTTTGGTATTTAATTTTAATAATATCAATTATAGCGATTATACTTACCTCTCTTGTACCTGCAAAGATGTTACAACATTTAATAGATGATTTTTTTGACGCAAATATAAAAGATAAAGTTATTTTATATAAATACATGTCATTATATATTGGTTTTGTAATTGCGGGTTCTTTATTTGATTTCTTTAAGCGTATTTTACTACTTTATCTTGGAAGTGAATTTACAAAAGAATTAAGATATGAAATGTCTTTAAAGCTTGCACGTGTTGAAGGAATATATTTTTCAAATAATGAAAGTGGTATAACATCATCTAGATTTATAAATGATGTAGAATCAATTAATACACTTTTTACAGATGGCCTTGTATCCCTTGCGATTGATCTTGCAAAAATTATAGGAATAGTTTCTATGATGTTTGTTTTAAATATTTATTTAGGTCTTACGACTCTTGTATTAATTCCGTTAATTGTACTGATTACTTTCTTATTTAAAAAGATTATATTTAAAGCTCAATTGAGGCAGCGTAAAATGATAGGTCTTATTAATAATCATATATCTGAAACTTTTAGTAATGAGCGCATGATAAAGATTTACGCTAAAGAAGATTATATGATTAAAAATAATCTAGAATATAATAAGGAAAATTATAAAGCTGAAATTAAAGTATCATATGCCGATTCAATATTTTCACCCCTTATCAAGATGATAAATGCCATAATTATTGTAGGGGTTGTCATACTTGCAAATCCTCATAATAACGTACTAGGTCTTACTATGGGTATGGTTGCGGCGTCCCTTGAATACTTTAAGAATCTATTCGCTCCAATTGATGATTTTGGTAAAGAATATCAAACAATTCAAAAAGCCTTATCAGGTCTTAGAAGAGTAAGAGAATTTTTTAATGAACCTGATGAGAATCTTAAACTTCCACTAACATTAAATGAAATAATTAAAGATGAAAATGTGCTAGAGTTTAAGAATTTGTCATTCGCTTACGGCAAAAAACAAATTTTAACAGACATTAATGTATTGTGTGAAGGTAATAAAAAGTATTCATTTATTGGAAGAACTGGTGTTGGTAAAACTACAACATTTAGACTTATAGAAGGACTGCTTAAGCCAACAAATGGAAAAATTTTATTAAACGGAATTGATGTAAGAGACATTCCTAATGATATAAAATATAAAATATTTGGATATGTTGATCAAAAATTTAAATCTATTAAAGGTTCCATATTTGATAATGTATCAATTAAAAATCTTAATATAAAAGAAGAGGACGTAATACACGCTCTAGAAGTAGTAGGCCTTAAAGATAAGGTGTTAAAATTTCCTAAAGGTATTTATGAGCCATATCAAGATGATTTATTTTCTAATGGTGAGAAACAACTTTTATCAATTGCAAGAGCTATAGCGCCAGACCCTAAAATATTACTTCTTGATGAAATTACTGCAAACCTTGATTCAATTACAATGGAAATTGTAATTAAAGCCTTAACAGAAGCATCTCTTGGACGAATGATACTAGAAATTACTCATAGAATATCTTCTACAAAGAATTCTTATAAGGTAATATATTTAAAAAATAGTAGAGTAGAAAAAATATTTGATGAAGGAACTTTATCTGCAAGTGTTTTTGAAAAAGAAGATTTAGAAAATTCGATGTAAATATGGTATAATTTTTTAAAAGATTATTTTTAATATTAAAGGTGATTGAATTGATTTCAAAAGAAGACTATATTAATTTAATAAAAAAAGAATATCCAAATGATTATGAAAGAATAATAGACGGATTATCTATAAAAAGAAGTAATGCGTTTAGAATTAATACATTAAAAATAAGTATTGAGGATTGCCTTGAAAAACTAAATAGGGAAGGAATTTTGTATGAAAAAACTGACTTATCAGATTTTTCGTTTTTAACATCAACAGAGAATAAGCATTTAATGGAATCAAGCTTATTTAAAAATGGAGAAATATATTTACAATCTCTTTCCTCACAACTTCCACCACTATTTTTAGATATTTATGAATCAAATGATATTCTTGATATGTGCGCAGCTCCTGGTGGAAAAACATCTTTAATACAAATGATTGCGGGAAACACTAAATCAATTATGGCACTTGAAACTGATAAAATAAGATGTGAAAGGCTTAAACATAATCTTAGTGTTTTAGGTTGTAAGAATGTAAATGTTATGAAAATGGATTCAAGAAAACTTGATTCATTCTATAGATTTGATACTATTTTACTAGATGCACCATGTAGTGGAGCTGGAACTATAAATCTTCTTTCATCAAATGACTTAAAATCATTCTCACTTGAACTTGTAAAAAATTCACAAGTTTTACAAAAATCATTACTTAAAAAAGCAATAGAGGTTTTAAAACCAGGACATACAATGATTTATTCAACTTGTT
>CAVAQB010000008.1:0-10067 GCA_963590725.1 Anaeroplasmataceae bacterium
TTTTTTTAAATTCGATAATTCGCTTGGTTTGTATCATTATTCAGTTTTCAAAGACCTATTTTTTAAGTGTGCGTTTTTTACACGCTCACTAATTATATTAAAATTGACATAGTTTGTCAACTATAATATTTTAATAAGTGGTGGTCAGGGCTGGTTTCGAACCAGCGAACCCTAAGGAGCAGATTTACAGTCTGCCGCGTTTAGCCTCTTCGCTACCTGACCATTTATTAATATCACCATTTTCGCAGTGCTTTTTTATTATATTACACAAAAACAATTTATGCAAGTACTTTTTTAAAAAAAGTTTTCAATAAACAAAAAAGCCTATTTCAAGGCTTCGTTGTTTATTTTTTTTACTTTTTTATCTAATTCATATTTAGCAAGCATAATAATTCTCTTGCATCCCATACACTCAAGTTTTATATCTGCACCTGTTCGTATAACTTTCCAATCATACGAACCGCATACATGAGGTTTTTTAGTAGTTAATATATCATCAAGCTTATATATCATGCCTTTACACCTACTTTAAAATTTTATCAATGATTTTTTGAATATCATCGTTATTATTAAGGGTAATTGTAATTTTTCCATCATTTACTTTCATCTTTGATCCCTTAAATTTCATTTTAAAAACTCTTTCGTATGTCTTATATTCAACTAAACGCTTGCGAGTCTTTCTTTTCAGTTGATTCTTTTTAGGTTCACATTTAAGCATATCTTCTACTTCACGTACTGATAGACCTTTTTCTACTATTTCTTTTGCTAGCATAATAATTTTGTCTTTATCCTTAAGTTTAGATAACGCTCTTGCGTGTCCCATTGATAATTTTTTCTTATCACATAGTTTTAACACATCTTCTGGTAAATTTAAAATACCTAAAGCATTAGTAATATAACTACGACTCTTTCCTACTTTTTTAGCAAGCTCTGTTTGATTATATCCAAGTTCCTTCATTAGAGCTTGATATCCATAAGCTTCTTCAGCTGGAGTTAAATCTTCACGTTGAAGATTTTCAACTATAGCCAGTTCAACCATCTTACTTTTTTCATAATCGCGTACAATCGCAGGAATAGTTTTAAGCCCAGCACGAATAGATGCTCTATAACGTCTTTCTCCTGATATAATAACATAATCATCGCCTACACGTTTTACAATAATAGGCTGAAATACGCCGTGTTCCTTAATAGATAGAGAAAGTTCTTCTATTTTCTTATCTTCGAAAACATAACGTGGTTGATAAGGGTTAGGTTTAATTTTATCTAAAGTAATCTCTATTACATTTTCTTTAGATACATCCCCAGAATAATCATTTTCATCAAGCAGGCTTTTTAACGAAACTCTTTTATTTTCCATTATTTGAAATCAACTCCTTCGCAAGATCTCTATATCCCTTAGCAGCAATTGAAGATTTAGCATATACAGATACAGGTTTAGAATACATAGGAGCTTCAGAGGCCTTAACATTTTTAACAATAATAGTATTAAAAACCTTTTTACCAAAGCATTCCTTAATTTCTGTAACTATTTGCCAGCATGATTTAACATTCTTTTCAAGCATAGTCAAAAGAACTCCTTCAATTTCAAGCTTTCTATTGTTAATCTTTTTCTTCTTCTGAACTACCTTAATAGTATTAAGTAATTGAGTAAGTCCATCCATCGCAAGAAATTGACATTGAACAGGAATTAGTACTGAATCAGCTGCATAAAGTGCATTTAGGGTTATTACACCTAATGAAGGTGGACAATCAAATATAATATAGTCATAATAACGTCTTACTTGATCTATTGCGTTAGCTAATAAAAATAATTTATCCGGATTATCTGCAATCTCAAGTTCTAAATCTGACAAAGGTAGATTTGAACACACAACATCCATTGTAGAATATTGTGGTTTTACAACACAATCCATAATACTCTTTTTTCCAAGTAGGACATCATGAATAGTAGACTTAATAAATCTACGATTAATACCAAGGCTGCATGTAGCAGATGCTTGTGGATCTAAATCTATCAATAATGTTTTTTTCTTAAATTTAGCTAAATAATCTGAAAGATTTACGGAAGTAGTAGTTTTTCCTACTCCGCCTTTTTGATTACAAACTGCAATAACTCTACAACTCTGCTCCATCAACAATTCTCCTTATCTATTTTAACGGTTTGCTCTTTATTTGCGCAAATTTACGTGGATATTTATTAGGTGTTGGCTTAATTTTCTTTATTAATATAAGTTCACGTTCACCCATTCCGTTTGGTAAGTTAAAATCCATTCTATCGATAACCTTCCCACCAAGTAACTTTATACCGCTTAAAGCCTCATTAAGTTCTTCCTCGCCCTCTTTTGATTTCATAGCGATAAATAACCCGCCAACCTTAACAAACGGTATACAAAGTTCAATTAATATATTCAAACGTGCAACAGCTCTAGCAGTAACGACATCAAATTTTTCTCTATTCTCTATAGCGTATTCCTCTGCACGTCCATGAATAGGATTTACATTTTTTAGTTCAAGTTTTTTAATAAGTTCCTCTAAAAACACTATACGTTTATTCAATGAATCTATAATAGTAATTTCTAGCTCATCATTAATTATAGCGTTAGGTACTGATGGAAATCCTGCACCTGCTCCTACATCAAGTAATTTAATTTTTCCAGGATATAAAGCCTTACTTAATATCAATGAATCATAAAAATGTTTAATCATTACCTCATCATGTTCAGTGATAGCTGTAAGATTTACCATTTCATTATATTCTATAAGAAACTTATAATATTCTTCAAATTTATTTAGTTGTAAATCTGATAAATTAATACCAAGTTCTAAAGCCTTATCTTTTAGTTCCATAATGTAGTCCTTCTAAATAAACTATTAGTACCGCAATATCTGCAGGGTTAACCCCCATAATGCGCGATGCTTGTCCAATTGTCTTAGGCATAACTTTAATAAGTTTTTCCCTTGCTTCAGTCGCAATATTCGAAACCTTATTATAATCAATATCAGATGGAATAACTCTTTCATCAAGGCTTTGCATCTTATCAGCCTGTGCCCTTGCTTTATCGATATATCCTTGATATTTAACAAGTATTTCTAACTCCACCATAATATCTTCTATATCATCGATTCCATCAACAATGCTTAGTTGGTCATTGTTTTTTAACATTTCTAAAATGTTTGAGGCACTAATCTCAGGTCTCTTTAATAAATCATAATATAATGTCGATTCAAGCATAGATGTCGAGTTTATTGATTCTAAATATTTATTGTTAATATCATTTTTCTTAAATCTATTCTTTTTTAATATCTCTGATACAAGTCCGACATTAGAAATCTTCTTATTTAATTTATCCATTTGTTCTTGTGATATAAGCCCGTATTCAAATCCATACTTTCTAAGTCTTATATCTGCATTATCATGGCGCAGTAGTAATCTATACTCTGCACGTGATGTAAGAAGTCTATATGGTTCATCAGTGCCTTTAGTTACAAGGTCATCTATTAAAACTCCTATATATGCCTCATCACGCTTTAATACAAGTGGTTTCATACCTCTTAATTTAGCTGTTGCGTTAATGCCAGCCATAAGACCTTGACATGCAGCCTCTTCATATCCAGAGGTACCATTTATTTGACCTGCTGTAAATAATCCATCAATATATTTAGTTTCAAGTGATGGCCACAATTCAATTGGATTTATCGCATCATACTCAATTGCGTATGCGTATCTTGCGACAGTACAATTCTCAAGTCCTGGAAGTAATCTTATCATTTTATCTTGAACATCTATAGGCATCGATGTTGAAAATCCACCTATATAAGTTTCAGGAATATACAATCCTTCAGGCTCTAAAAATATTTGATGACGCTCTTTATCAGCAAAACGTACAACCTTTGTTTCAATAGATGGACAATATCTAGGACCAATTCCTTTAATCACTCCACCATACATTGATGATTTTTCAAGATTTTGATTAATAATGTTATGAATTTCTTTATTTGTATAAATCAAATTACAATTAACATTGACTTTTTCTATTTGATCAAATCCTTTATCAAAAGAGAATTTCCAAGGATATGTATCACCTGGCTCAATTTGAGATTTAGAAAAATCAATAGTTGATGTAACAATTCTTGGGGGTGTACCTGTCTTTAATCTTTGAACCGTAAATCCAAGTTCTTCTAGTTGTTTAGATATTCCATATGTAGTAGGTTGGTTATCTGGTCCTTCATATTTAAAATCAAATCCTCTTAAAGTTCTTGAATTTAAATATGTACCTGTTGTAAGAATAACAGTTTTTCCTTCTATTCTTTCACCATTTGTAAGAATTACTCCTCCTACCTTTTTATCGTTAACTATAATACCCTCAACTAAAGCTTCTTTTAAATCAAGGTTTTTAGTTTCTTTTAAATGCTTAAGCATATACTTAGGATATAGTGTTTTATCCGCTTGGCAACGAAGAGCACGAACAGCAGGCCCTTTTGAAGAATTAAGCATCTTCATTTGTATTTGACACATATCTGCATTCTTACCCATATATCCACCAAGAGCATCTATTTCACGAACAACAATTCCCTTAGCTGGCCCTCCAATTGAAGGATTGCATGGCATTGAACCAACTCTATCTAAAGCTCCTGTAACGAGCAATGTTTTCATTCCAATATTTGCGGCAGCCAAACAAGCCTCACATCCAGCATGTCCACCACCAACTACAATAACATCATACATACGTGTAACCTTACTTTCTATAACATTTCTATTTTATCATTATTATAAAATTTAGTAAAGAATTAAAAGGGTACCCTTATGGGTACCCCACTTCAATCGCATATCAATTGTTATTTAACCTCATAACCTGCTGCAGTAATACTTGCCTTAATAGATTCAACATCCACTTTATCCTTATATGAGATAGTAACATTTTTATCCTCTAAGGAAGCTACTGCTTTCTTAACTCCATCTACCTTTTTTACTGCTTCTTCAACGTGTTTCTTACAGTTCTTGCACATCATTCCGTCAACATTTATTACAATTTTTTCCATATTTTCATCTCCTTCCTTTTTATCTAAATATGATAAATCAAAAGATAATTCATTCTTTTTATGCGAACTCTTATCTAAATTAAATAAATTCAATCTTAAAGCATTTAATACAACAAATATACTTGATAATGCCATAGCAAGTGCTCCATACCAAGGCTTCATTTTATATAAGCCTACCGCACTAAATGCACCTGCAGCTATAGGTATCATTATTATATTATATATAAATGCCCAGAATAGATTTTCTTTAATATTAAGTAATGTATGCCTAGACATTCTTACACTCTTAACCGCATCCATTAATGATGATTTAATAAGAACTATATCCGCTGCATCAATAGCTACGTCAGACCCAGCTCCAATTGCAACTCCAATATTAGCCTTAGTTAATGCAGGAGCATCATTAATTCCATCTCCTACCATCATTACATTACCATATTTTTTTAATTCCTCTATAACATTAAGCTTACCATCAGGCAATACATCAGATATATAATGCTTAATTCCAACCTCTTTTGCAATAGCCTTAGCTACTCTATTATTATCACCTGTAAGCATAATTGGTGTAATGCCAAGCTTTTTAAACGCTTCTATAGAAGCCTTTGAATCATCCTTTATAGCATCACTTACGCTAATAAGTCCAATAAGCTTATTATCATATATAAAATATAATGGTGTTTTCCCATTAGAAGCTTCAGCGATTCCATCTTTTAATACTTCATTTGAAATATTTACAAGCTTCTTTGCGGCATTTTCACTTACACCATATATTTTTTTACCTAAAATAACACCACTTACACCAACACCTGGCTCATTTTTAAATTCACTTAATTCATATAAATCATCTTCATATCCATCACAAATAGCCTTAGCTAATGGATGAGATGATTTTGCTTCTAGCGAACTTGCAAGTTTTAATAATTCTAATCTATCTATATCATATGGAATAACATTTGATATTTCTGGTACTCCTTTTGTAATAGTACCTGTCTTATCAAGTACTACAAAATCAGTATGTGCTGTAGCTTCTAAGGCTTCTGCATTTTTAAATAATATACCATTCTTTGCAGCCTTACCGTTACCAACCATTATAGCAACAGGAGTTGCAAGACCAAGTGCACAAGGACATGATACAACTAAAACTGCTATTGCACGTTCAATTGCATAGACAAAATGAATATCATCAGGTAAATGTGATGATACAAAGTCTTTACCAAATATCATCCATATAGCAAATACAATTAAAGATATAATCATTACAATTGGTACAAATACACCAGCCACCTTATCTGCAATACGTGCAATAGGAGCTTTACTAGAGCTTGCATCCTCTACCATTTTAATGATTTTAGCAAACGATGTATCTCCTCCAACATTTATAGCCTTACATGTAATACTTCCATCTATATTTATAGTTGCGGTATATACATTTGAATCAACCATTTTTAAAATAGGCATACTTTCACCTGTAAGTGTTGATTCGTTAATTGATGTATTTCCATCAATAACAACACCATCAGCGGGTATTGATTCTCCGGGTTTTACAATAAATGTATCCCCAACATTTAATTTAGATGCTTCTATATCAATAACATTACCATCAACTACCTTATGTGCTATCTTTGGTGCCATGCTAATAAGGGCATTTAACGCATTTGTAGTTTTCCCCTTTGAATAAGCTTCTAGCACCTTACCAATTGATATAAGTGTTGGTACCATACCAGCAGTTTCAAAAGACATATTCATTGAATATTTCATAACCTTACTCATATTACCCACATCTGAATAATGAGCCATTACAATAAGAATTATAGTAGAATATATAAATGCAACTCCAGAACCTAGTGCTACTAAAGTATCCATATTAAATGATTTATGTATTAATCCCTTAAATCCATTTATAAAGAATTTACGATTAATAATCATCATTACAAATGATATTATCATAAGTAAAATTCCTAATACTAATGGATGTGAATTAAAATATCCAATATTCCAATCCATCATATATCCCATTGACAAATAAAACAATGGGATAAGTAAGACAATACTAATAATAAGTCCTATAGCCTTACCTTTAAATTCATCATGACTATCAGCATCATTTGTATAATTATCATTTTTAAGCTTTGATTTATATCCAGCCTTAGATACTGCCATATTAATTTTTTTTACTACGCTTGGGTCAGTGTATTCAACCTCCATTGAGTTAGTAAGTAAATTTACTTGGCAATCCTTTACTCCTTCAACTGAACGAACGGCTTTATCCACATGAGCTACACAAGCAGCACAGCTCATACCCTTAACATCAAACTTTTCTTTCATTATTGGAACCTCTTAAAAAGATCAACTACCTCATCAATAATCTCATAATTGCCTTCCTTAATATTATCAATTAAGCAAGAATGCATATGAGCATCTAAGATAATATTTGCAAGTGATTTAATACCTTTATCTATAGCTACAAGCTGAATAAGTATATCATCACAATATCTATCCTCATCAACCATTTTCTTAATACCATTCATTTGGCCAATAAGCTTATTGATTCTTGTAGATAGTATTTTCTTCTCTTCTTCATCTCTTTTTTTAGTTTTTATCTCACAACATTTATCCATATCTATCACCAATTATATAATATACCCCCCAGGGGTATTTGGTCAAGTAAAATGATTATTATACGTTTTTTATATCTTTTTTATTGAAATATAAGTTATTTTTGGTATAACAAAACCACGAGGTGAGTTAAATGTTTGTAGCAGATGAAATAATAGAATTTGAATTCGAACATATTAATTTAGTCTATCAGATTTCAGACTCCAAACACTAACCATTACTTACCCACTACACTATCATGGGAAAAATACTCTGGAAATCCATTTTGTTAAAAATAGAGCAGGGCAAGTGATATTAGAGGATAGAAGCTATAATGTAGAAAATAATTACTTTTATATAGCTGGGTCATTCATTACTCACGGACAAATACCTGATAAGATTAGAGGAATGGAAAAATTTAGTATGTATTTTACAATCGACACAACAACGGCATCTTTAAAGCTTCAAGAGCTTTTAAGACAACCAGTTGCGATATTTGTTGATAAATACGATTGTGCAAGCATTTTTGAAAAAATATTAGATGAATTTAGTAGAAAGAATATAGGTTATAAGCAACTTATAATATCATATATTGAAGAATTACTTGTAAAAATAATTAGAGGTCATAGCTTATTATCAAGAGATAATCTAAGCTATGTATCTAGTGATAATACACACTTTTAGCTTGAGAAAATATTCTTAAATGAATTTAAAACTATAACTCTTACCGATATGGCAAGAAGATTAAATTATAGTGATCGTGAATTACAAAAATTCTTTAAAAAGAATTATAGCAAAACATTTAATGAGCTTAAACTTGAAGTTAGAATGTAATATGCGGCAAATTAGCTTATATTCACAGATAAGCCAATAGCATCAATATCCAATGATACAGGTTATTCTTCTACTGAACACTTCAGCTATGCGTTTAAGCAATATCATAAGCTAACACCATTAAAATATCGTAAAGGAAACAAAAGGGACTGATTTTGGAATCAGTCCCTTTCTTACTTATTAATTATATCTTTGATATTCTTTTTATTTAATAACAATATATTAATAAAGTAGAATACAAGAATAAAAATCATCACTGATATGATTTTTTATTGGTTCTAAATTAAAATCAATTTCTTGTTCCTTTGAGGAAGCAATTGTATTTTCAATTATTTTACCATAACTTAATTTTATATATGCATCTACATATAAACTCATTAGATCTATATCATGACTAGATGCTACAACTAAAACATTTTTAGAGATTTCTTTCAAAAATTCAAGAACTATAATTGAATTTTCTTTATCTAAGGCAGCGGTTGGTTCATCAACTAATAAAACTTTTGGATTTGTTACTAATGCACGAAGCAAAGCTGTTCTTTGTTTTTCTCCACCTGAAAGATTATAGACTTTTTCGTTTTCTATATTCTTTATATTTAACATACTAGCGTATTTATCATATAAATCGATATCCAATTCATAATTTTTGGCCACACAAGCAATCAAAATATTATCTTTAATACTCAAATTATCAAGCAAATTATAATCTTGAAATACCATTGATAAATATTTCGTTCTTAGCATATCATCTTCTGTTTTATTCAAATCATCAAAAGAATAATCTCCAAAATAAATCTCTCCTGATGTTTTATAAATTAGTCTCGAAATCAAATTTAAAATAGTGGTTTTCCCACTTCCTGAATGTCCATACATTCATATAAAACCAACTTTTGGTAAAACAAAAGAAATATCATCAAGAATCTTTTTTTTATTAATACCATCAATAACTGTATAATCTACATTCCTAAATTGTATCATAAATCACCTAATCAATATACAATAATTCATCTACTTTATTACCAGCATAAGCATATTTACCATCACTAGTTGGAATATATTGATAAAAACCAGTGGTTTCACTACCATCTATGTATGAAAATAAATAAGCATTCTCCACTAATTTATAACTAGAAATACTATAATTATATCTACGCCATTTCTTATTAAACCAATAAGTCCCAGAAGCAATAGTTTCCTTTTCATATTGAATTTCATATACATAAAATTTGTATACATTAAAATTAGCTCTTGTCTCTAATTTCCAATATGAATCAAAACTTTGTGCATTTATATTATGCTGTTTTGAAATAGATGTTCCTTGTTCCACTGAATGTGAATAATTAATCCCCACTTCTTGGCTACCGCTTATTTTCTCACTGACTTTAGATTCAGCCTTTATTCCCTCTATGTTTATACCAGTATTAGCTTCTATGCTGACTTCTGTAGTTACAGTGCATTTCATTGATTTCTCATAAGAATCTTTTATTGCTTTGTTATCTGTAATTGTATATGAGTATGAATTTCCTTTAGCTAAATATACAAAATCATATGTCTTTACAGGTGCATTTACAATTTTATCGTACGCAAATACTTTATAG
>CAVAQB010000009.1:0-10881 GCA_963590725.1 Anaeroplasmataceae bacterium
CTATTAATGGTATGACAAAAATAATGTTTAATAAGCTTGGTATAAAAGATAATTCGTATTTTAAAACTATAGATAAATATCTAGATATGCTGGTTAATGATTAGCAAATAAAAAAATTATATATCAAAAACAAATGATTTATAGTATAATAATTGTGTTGTGTTGATTAAAAAAATTAAGGAGTGAGGAACTTGGAAAATAATCTAGTTATCGTTGGTACTCAATGGGGCGACGAAGGAAAAGGTAAAATTACAGACTTCATTGCGCAAAGAGCGGATGTTGTAGTTCGTTACCAAGGAGGAAATAATGCAGGACATACTATCAATTTTGATGGTAAGAAGTTCGCATTACAATCTATCCCATCAGGAATATTTACACCTCATATTATAAATATTATTGCGGATGGTGTAGTATTTAATCCTAAATCAGCTTTACAAGAACTTAAAGGACTTGAGGAAAGAGGAGTTACAGATTATAAGCTTTATATCTCTAACCGTGCTCAAGTTATTATGCCATATCATATTGACCTTGATGGAGCCTCAGAAAGCTTAAAGGGAGATAAGAAGATTGGTACTACTAAGAAGGGTATTGGACCTTGTTATTCGGATAAAGCTTCAAGAATTGGAATCCGTGTAGGTGATTTATTACACCCAGAATATTTCAAAGAAAGATTACAAGATGCCTTAATTGTTAAGAATATGGAACTTAAGATGTATGGATTAAAAACATATGAATTTGAGCCATTATATAAAGAATATTTAGAATTAGGACAAATATTTAAAAAACATATTTGTGATACTTCGGTACTACTTAATAATTTGATTAAAGAGGGTAAGAAAGTATTATATGAAGGAGCACAAGGTGTAATGCTATGCCTTGACCATGGAACATATCCATTTGTAACATCCTCATCACCTACAGCTGCCTCAGTTCCATTGAATTGTGGAATTGCGCCTAAATATATTAATAATGTACTTGGAATCGCAAAGGCATATACAACTCGCGTTGGAGAAGGACCTTTCCCAACTGAATTGAATGGAGAGCTTGCTGATCAAATTCGTGAAAGAGGTCATGAATATGGTACTGTTACACATAGACCACGTAGAGTTGGTTGGCTTGACGCTGTAGTGCTTAAAAATGCAGTAAGAGTATCTGGAGTAGATAATTTTAGCCTTATGTTATTTGATGTACTTACAGGAATTCCTGAAATTAAAATCTGTAAGGCATATGAATTAGATGGCGAAATTATAGATTATATTCCAGCTCAACTATGTGACTTTATGAAGTGTAAGCCTATTTATGAGACTGTTCCTGGCTGGACAGAGGACATTACAGGGGTTAAATCATTTGAGGAACTTCCAGTAAACGCTCAAAATTATATTCGCAAGATAGAAGAAATTACTGGTTCAAAAATAGCTATTTTCTCTGTAGGACCAGATAGATCTCAAACTATTGAGCTAAAGAAAATATTCTAAAATAAATAAGGCTCCACATGGGAGCCTTTATTATTAAAGGAGTGAAGATTGTGGAATTTAAAAAAGATAAGGGACTTTATATTATGCCAATTATATTTATGGCTTTATCGCTTATAATGATTTTGATAAGCTTTTTTATGGGAATTAATAGTATATCTGATTTCTTATTAAAAAACATACTTTCTTTTTTAATACTTCTAATCTCTATTGTCCCTTTGATAATTAATTTATGCGCAAAAAATATTAGATTTAGTATAGATAAAGAGCACATTTATGTTGGCGATTTGATAATAGATTTAGATGCGGTTTTAGAACTTAGGGCATCATCTTCTTTATTAAGACCTAAAACTAGACCTAATATAGATATATTACTAAAAAATGGAAATAGAGTACTTATCACAAGAGTTTCTAATTCCCTTGAAGCAATTAGAATTGTTAATAAGGATTATCTTAAATTGAAAGGACCAGGCGTAAGATGATAGAACTTATAATGGAAATATTTGGCTTTGCGATGTTTTTGTTGTCACTGCTAGCTCTTTTAAGACATTTAATACATAATAAAAAATATAAAGATTCACTTAAAACATTTAGTATATCTGTTATAGCTTTCTTTATGTTTAGCGTAATGTTTTGCGTAGTAGAATCGATTCTCTTTTTTAAAGTTAGATTTAAAAGTAAAATAGATGGACAAGTTATTTTCTATATAATAATTAGTTTATTATACGCTTGGAATGTAATAGTATTATGCTATATATCGTCCTATAGGTTGATACTTAATGAAAATCATATGGTGTATATTAATATATTAGGAATTAAAAAAAGATTTAATTATATTGATGTGACAAAACTTGATGTAGATCCGATTAGTGGATATTATAAAATATACTTTGGAAAGAAAAAAATAGAGGTTCCTTATTTTGTTGAAGATCAGCAAAAAATATTAGAATATATAGAAAAGAAGTAGAAATAGCGGGAACGCTATTTTTTCTTCCTTTTTAGAGAAAACGCTTTCCTATAAATAAATTAGCACTCTTGTGTTGACAGTGCCAAAAGTTGTGATATACTATAAGTGTAATTGGCAGAGATAGTTAGAGAGTGCCAATTAAGAAAGAGGAACTAAAAATGATGAATGAATTTAATGAATTATTAGAACAACTAAATAATTGCTTTACAAATACAAAAGAAGAAAATAACATCCCGGTTGATGTAAAGGAATATGATAATGGCTATGAGGTATTAGCTAATATCCCTGGTGTAAATAAAGAGAATATCAAGGTTTCATATGAAAATAATTATCTAAATATTAGTGTTTTAAAGAAAGAAGATGGTGCGAATGAATCTTATAAGCTTCACGAACGTAAGAATACGTTTGGGCCAAGATCAATCTATTTCGAAGATATGTTAGATTTAGAAAAATCAAAGGCTAAATATGAATCAGGTGTCTTAAGCCTATACTTGCCTAAGGTACCAAAGAAAAACACAAGTATAAAAATAGATTAATTAAAATTTTAAAAGACAAAGGAGATATGTATTATGTTTTATTTAAATGACAATAGTTTTGGAGATTTCTTTGATGAGATGAATCGTGCATTTGGAGGTAATGATTACAAGATGATGCAGACAGATATTTTGGAAGATAATGATGGCTATGAACTTTTAATGGATCTACCTGGTGTAGATAAGAAGGATGTTAAGATGGACTATAGCGATGGTTACCTAACAATTTCTGTGGCACATGCTGAAAACGACAAAAATGATAAAAAGGATAATAAGTATGTACGTCAAGAACGTAGATATGTTAGCGGTGAGCGTACCTTCTATTTAGGAGATATTAACGAAGATATGATTAAAGCTAAATTTAATGATGGTGTACTTATGGTTAAACTTCCTAAACAAGTAGCTGTTGATGCTCCAAAGAAATATATAGCAATTGAATAATTATAATGATTGGTACAACTTATATAGTTGTACCTTTTTTATATTAAAAATAAGCATAAAATATTATTGAAAAAAAGGATAATGAATAATATTTTAAAAGCATTTTGGAAAAATAATAACTAAAGATAAAACTATATATTTTTTTAAATTGTAGATACAAAAATAAATGCTTTGAATTGTTTCGGTTGCTAATCATTGATAAAACTTTTGGTTGGTGTTAACACTTAAATTAGTAGACGTGAGATAGTAAATCTAATGTAGGAGAAAAGGAATATGAAAAAAATATTTTTTTTGGGGGGATTTTTTGTTCTTTTGTTTTGTTCTTTTTTAAACGCTAATAATAATGTTTATGCCAAAGAAGTATCCTATGATAAAGATGCATATGAAAATACAGATGAAATTTATCTTTTAGGGAATAAGGAAGAAAGATATAGAAAAAACGGGAAAACATACACTATAGACGATTATGAAAGTGAATTATTAGGCTCATCTACATTAATTGATAATGTATTGCGATCTATGACTATTGTGGATATGCATCAAATGTAAATATAAAGGAGGCGTAATTATGAAGAGAATAATAAAATACACACTTCCACTATTAAGTATTTTGTTTATATTTATTTTATTATTTTCATGCGATAAAGAAACAAAATATAATACATTAGAATGTAATATTTTAAATGATGAAGATTTTTCAAGCGTATACTTTGATGCTAATACTAAGATTACTATTAAGGGTGTAGATAAACCATATTACGCTGATATACAGCTAATAGCTATTCAAGAAAATGACGTAGAAAGAATTTTATATGCAAGTTATATCTATAATTATTTGGTTAATGCTAAAAGTTTTGATTTTATTACAACAGGCCGCGGCAGGTTATATGCTGAAATAGGCTCTAATTTTGATTTGGTAAATGATAGAAATTCATATTATATATCTAAACCAAATGTCTCGGTTACTCCTATAGATGGTGAGATTAAAGTTTTAGTTGATTCTAATGAAGATTTAAATTTATCATCCGCAACTAATGGCGTAAACATTTCGAATGGTTTAATAAAAAAAGGTATTAGATTTGTTTTGTTTAATTGCTGCAAAGATATTGATCTGTCAAATATTTATTTATCAAAAACTTTAATAATAGATAAATTAGAATTGAAGGATAGTGGAACATGTGATATTGATTTTAAGGATATACAGGTTTCACAAGAAATAAATTCATTTAATTCAAATAGTAAAAAAACCATCTATACTTTTATTTCACCATGCACTCAAATATATAATATAGAAATAGATGAAGGCTATACAGTTAAAGTATTTGATAATGATAGTAATATAATAGATATTAAAAAAGAAAAATTAAAGTATAATAATAATTATTATATTATAGTATATTCCTCTAAAACTGGCACATATAACATAAAAATAGATTATCCAATAGTCAATGGTGAAATAGAATTATTATATGGTGATGTTATGTATTTAAGGTTTAATGCGCCAGATAAAAATGTATATTATATTGGCAATAATGGCGATAATGATATCGAATATGGATTTACAAATACAGATTATGAAACTTTTGGATTTGTAGATGTTCATAATTTGTCTGATATTAAATCATTAGATAAAAATGAAACCACTTTAATAAAAATATATAATAACACTAATGGTAAAAAGAAGTTTGTTCCAAATATAGTAGAAGTTAGTAAATCAAATGTATATAATAGTTATGCAGTTTCATCTGAAGGGGATTATTTAATTAATACAAATGACTATTATTATATATATGATGGCGATAATTTAGAAATATCAAATGATAAAACTTCATTTTTTGAGGATAACATAATAATATATTCAAAGTGTGATTTTTCCATGGAATTGATGGAGTATACATTTTATGCATTAGTTAATGGAAATCATATAAAAAACCATGGAACATGTAATGAATTATATTATGGTGATACTTTAGAGAATGTAGAATTATATGTAAAGTATAATGATGGAAGCGAAGAAAAAGTAAATTATGGTATATATGTTAATGATAAAAAGATTGAAGCAAGTGATGCTATTTATGAAAATATGGAACTTTCATTACGACCTTATAATATAGAAATTAATAGCAATGATCCGATTATTTATATAGTCCCAAAACCTATTTCATTTAGTTATAGCATTAGCGGCGATAATGTATGTATTAACGCAAATAATTATAATGGAAAAATAAATGAAGTTGTTTTTGAAGTAGAAAATGATTATGGGGCAAATGGTACATTAATACCACATATAAAAACTTTAGATGAATCAAAAAGTGCTTTGTTTGATAGATGCGAATTAATAGGTTGGGCTAAAGGATACGGCATTAAATTAAATATTTATTTACTAATAAATGATGATTATATAAGTCTAGATGATATGTTATATAATTCTAGTTTAGAATTCGATTTAAATGCATAGTGATGACGATGTAAATCCATATGGATCGATAATACAAGTTAAATATAAAAAATAAAGGGATGAATTCCAAAAAGCAAATTCAACTAGTGTTGATTGGATTTGTATTTGGTTTATTTAAAATTTTGTTTTTAAAATAAGTACGGGGTTTCTCTATTAGACAAGAATGAACCGAACTTTTTCTTTTGTGTCGCAAAACCAAATGCTTCTTGCGTATTTGAAACGAAAGGTAGTTGATAATTTTTTACTAAAAAGTTGAACTTACATTCTCGGGTGTTTTTTGTTAACTGCATTGATTTTCATATACTATTATAGTATAATAAATTGATGTATAAAGAGGTGTTTTTATGTCTATTTTAGGAAATCAATCACAAGGTAAGGAAAACAAAGGGTCAGCTCTTACTATTGGTAAAGAGGCAAGAGATGCTAAGGCGTTAAATCCTGCAGTAATAGATTCTACTATAGGTATGTTGTTTGATGAGGATGGAAAGTTTTATACTTTTAATATGGTGGAAAAAATCATAAATAATCTTACTCCACGTCAAAAATTTGGATATCCTGCAACAGCAGGCGATGAAAGATTCCACGAAGCTATAAAGCACTGGGTATTTAGAGATTTTTATGATGATATTACATCGAAAATGGAGACAAGAGTAGTTGCGACTCCAGGTGGAACTGGTGCAATTTGCGCAACTCTTACTAATTATCTATCTCTTGGGGATAAGGCCTTATTCCCTAATTATATGTGGGGTAATTACACACAATTAGCTCGTGAAGCTAATTTAGGATATGACACATATGAACTATTTGACAATGAGGGTAATTTTAATGCAGATGATCTTCGTAAGAAGTGCAATGAAATGAAGAAAGCTCAAGGAAGAGTCCTTGTTGTTATTAACGATCCATGTCAAAATCCTACGGGATATATTATGAAGTATACAGAATGGATGGAAGTTGTTGATATCGCAAATAGTATTTCAAGAGATGGAACACCATTTGTTTTATTATATGATATGGCATATATTGATTATGATTCAAGAGGCTTTGAGGCTTCAAGAAAAAATATAGATTTATTAACTAACCTTGGTGAGAATGCGATTGCGGTCCTTGCGTTTAGTGGTTCCAAAACACTAGGATTATATGGACTTCGTATTGGAGCACAGGTTGCGCTTTGCAAGAATAAGAAGGATGCTGATGAATTCTTCCAAGCAAATGAATATAGTGGAAGAGGAAAGTGGAGTTCATCATCAATGATGGGTATGAACATAATCACAGAAACTCTTGACAATCATAAAGAAGAGTTTGAAAAAGAACTTGATTATGCGCGTAAATTATTAATTAAAAGAGCCAATACATTCATTGAAGAAGCAAAGAAAAATAATGTTAAATCACTTCCATATCAATGCGGATTCTTTGTGACAATCCCATGTGATAATCCAAAGGCTGTATTTGAAGAATTAAAGTCTAGAGGAGTCTACATTTTACCTCTTAAAGGCGTTATAAGAGTAACTTTATCATCAATTACATGTGATGAGATTAAGCGTGCTGTAAAAGAAATCGCTTTGGTATTAAATAAGTAGTAGTTTGCTTTGGCAAATAATTAAATAGAATTATTCAAAAGAGTTGATACTTAATAAAAATAGTATTAACTCTTTTTGCATGTCTTTAAATCATATTTGTTGACATAGTTCTTTTTTGGTTATAAAATAGATAAAATTAAAAAAATAAAGGAGATAATAAAATGGCATATTATTTTACAGAAACATCAAGAACATTTGCTGAATATTTATTAGTACCTGGATATACAGGACCAGAAAACATTCCTGCAAATGTATCTTTAAAGACACCACTTGTTAAGTTTAAAAAAGGTGAGAAACCAGCAATCACATTAAACATTCCAATGGTGTCTGCTATAATGCAATCAGTATCAAATGATACTCTTGCGATAGCTTTAGCTAAAGAAGGTGGAGTATCATTTATTTATGGTTCTCAATCAATTGAGTCTGAGGCTGCAATGGTTAAAAGAGT
The DNA here is from genome assembly GCA_963590725.1 of Anaeroplasmataceae bacterium. Classification (GTDB taxonomy): domain Bacteria; phylum Bacillota_I; class Bacilli_A; order Acholeplasmatales; family Anaeroplasmataceae; genus UBA3206. The sequence goes on from CAVAQB010000009.1 coordinate 7,897, forward strand.
TAAGGATTATAAGAAGGGATTTATAACATCAGACTCTAATCTTACACCAGATGATACATTAGAAGATGTTGTTAATATGACAGCTCGCACTGGTCATAGAACAATCGCTATAACTGAAGATGCATCACCAAATGGAAAACTTCTTGGTATAGTAACATCAAGAGATTATAGAATTTCAAGAACTCCAAAGGAAACTAAGATTAAGGAATTTATGACTCCTCTTGAGAAGCTTATTACAGCACCTGATACAACAACATTAAAGGAAGCTAATGATATTATTTGGGATCATAAATTAAATTCATTGCCTTTAGTAGATAAGAATGGACATTTAACATATATGGTATTCCGTAAGGATTATGAATCTCATAAAGAAAATGAAAATGAGCTTTTAGATTCTCATAAGTCATACATTGTCGGAGCCGGAATTAATTCAAGAGATTATGCAGAACGTGTTCCAGCATTAGTAGAAGCAGGAGCAGATATTTTATGCATTGACTCATCTGAAGGATATTCTTGCTGGCAAGCAAAAGCTATCAAGTGGATTCGCGATAATTATGGAGACAAAGTAAAGGTTGGAGCTGGAAATGTAGTTGATGCTGAAGGTTTCCGCTTCCTTGCAGAAGCTGGTGCTGATTTTGTAAAAATTGGTATCGGAGGAGGATCTATTTGTATCACTCGTGAAACCAAGGGAATTGGAAGAGGACAAGCTACAGCTGTTATTGATGTAGCACGTGCTCGTGATGAATACTTTAAGGAAACAGGTGTTTATGTACCTATTTGTTCTGATGGTGGAATTGTACATGACTATCATATAACACTAGCTTTAGCTATGGGTGCAGATTTCGTAATGCTTGGACGTTATTTTGCCCGCTTTGATGAATCTCCTAATGCAAAAGTTAAGATTAACGGAAGATTTGTTAAGGAGTATTGGGGAGAAGGATCTAACCGTGCTCGTAACTGGCAACGTTATGATTTAGGTGGAAAGAGTGGATTATCATTCGAAGAGGGTGTAGATTCTTATGTTCCATATGCAGGAGCTCTTAAAGATAACGTTGAGCTTACTACATATAAGGTTAAGTCTACAATGTGCAATTGTGGAGCTTTAGATTTAGCTGAATTAAGAGACAAAGCTAAGCTTACAGTGGTATCTTCAACATCAATTGTTGAGGGTGGAGCTCACGACGTTACATTAAAGAATGGAAACAATAATCAATAAAAAAACAGGTTCTTTAAATTATAAGGAGTAGGTGTCAATCGACACTTACTCCTTTTTTTGTTCTGGGCACGCATTAATCTTACTAGTGAAAGTCTAATCACAGGTATTTACTGCCAAGTGTAGTAAACTTCAAGCCATTAGGAGTAATCTTATGGGAGGTGGAAGAGGAAAAGTGCTAGTAAAATATATGAATTTTATTGTAAGCGTCAAAAATAACACGTACCAACAAAAAATGTCCTACTTTGAAGCAGGGCAACACGAAAAGGACTAAATTATGTCTATTTAGTCACTTTTAAGTATTCAGGAAGATAATTTGAGTAAGGTAATAACCTTCTTAAGTTATCTTCCTCATTTTTATTTATAGTTGCTAACTCATCAAATAGATATGTTAAATATTTAAACACATCTAATTCATTGGCGACAGCTGTTTCTACAATACTATATGCAATTGCAGACATATCTGCTCCATTTTCTGTAAAGCAGAATAAGAAGTTCTTACGACCTATCACAAAGTTTTTCATACAGCGTTCGGCAAGGTTATTGTCGATAGAAAGTCTTCCATCTAATAAATAATTACACAAATTATCGTAATTATTTATTGAATAGAATAAAGCTTTTGCTAGATTGCCTTTTGGTGGTAGTAGAGGGTAGGTTTCATCTAACCATTTTTTATAGTTTTCTAATATTATCTTAGCCTCTTTATTTCTAACTGCATATATTCTTTCGATTGAAGCTTTTTCTTTTTCTAATTTATGCTCGATTTTATATAAATCATCAATAAATTTGATTCCTTGTAAACAAATTGAATTTGATTCTTTCAATTCTCCCTTACAAGCTTTAATGAAATCAGCATATTTCCTTCTGGCATGTGCTAAGCAATTAACATTTATTGTATCCTTAACTTTATCATATGCTTTGAAACAATCACTTTGAATATATTCTTTAAAACCTCCATATGAGGTTATTATATTTTGTTTACCATCAATTTTGAATTCGGTTTATATTTGACGCTTACTTTATATCCCAGGATTTTTCTTTTTTTATTATTAATACCTCGTTGAACCATTTCAATGTATTTCATTTCTAACTTATTCACATCGGTGCCTTTAGGTATAAAATATCTTATAAGCTGATTACAAATTTCATTAGATCCTCTTTCTGAGGATGCATATGGGTGAGCAAAATAAACATTAGTTCTTTGTTCATTTGTCCCTGGCTTTTTTTCCATATCTTTGTATCTTGCAAATTCAGCACCATTATCAAAGGTAATAGTTTTAAAGATATCTTTAAATGAATCACCAAATAGTTTATTTAATTTATTGATTGCCATATAGACGGTTTTCGATTTTTTGTTTTTAATGGGTATCATATAATAGAATCTAGTCTTACGTTCGATTAATGTCAAAAATGCCCCATTTTCGCCATCTCTTGGTCCGGTAACTAAATCACCTTCCCAATTACCAAATGTAGATCTATCAGATGAATCAAATGGTCTTTCATCGATTGATGTACCTCTTTGTCTTTTTTGTATATATGATTTAAAGTTTGTTTTATCTTTTCTCCTTAACATACGAGGCAAATCAATTGGTTTTAAGTCAATTACGCCTGAATGAACATAATTATATATTGTTTTAGTACATACTATTTCTAAGCCGTTTATTTCATCAGTTCTGTTTAATATTAAGTCATGAACAGTTTCATCAATACTATTAAATTTTAAGGCTTTTACCTCATTAATTACCTTGCTAATAAATGGTAGAGCTTTTATT
>CAVAQB010000010.1:0-18069 GCA_963590725.1 Anaeroplasmataceae bacterium
AGATAGTTCTGCTAAGACTAAAAAGGAGTATGAAAAAATTTTAATCCGCGAGGAAAATAGACAAAAGAATGTAAAGGCTCAAAATCTTGTAAAACTTGGATGCTTTGATCAAAAAGAAGAAAAATCAGTTGATTTTTCAAAATTAGATAAGATCACATATGAAAAGCCATTCCAAAAGATTTACGACCTATACGAAGATAGAGAGGGCAATTTATTATATATTTATGGTAAGACTGAGGGAGAAGATGCAAAGCCTTATGCATATGATGTAATATATATTGAAACTGTAAATGATGAGGACTATAAGAAATTATATAAAGCTCAATCATTTGAGGGAGCAGGATTAATAAAGGGATTATATATTACTACATTTGTTCTTTGGATTGTATCAATTGTCATTACATTATGTATAATTATTTACTATATGTTTGAAGGAAGTTATGATTTTATTAACATATTGATAAATTCAATTTCATATCTATTCTTTATTGCAATTATTACAGCTTTACTTGCAATAACTAATGTATCATATAGAAAGTTTATTGGTAAGTAATATTGCAAAAATATTTTGTATCTAAAGAGGATTTTAATCTTAATCAAATAACTGGTGAAGATTGTCATCATATTAAAAATGTTATGAGATATACTAAAGGTGATGAAATCCTTGTTTCAGATGATGATAATGAGGTACTAGCTGTACTAGTATCTGTAGATGCAAATATATGTAAGTATGAAGTTAAGATGGCAATTCAAAATAATAGTGAATTGCCATTTTTAATTGATTTATATCAAGGATATCCTAAAGGTGATAAACTTGAAGATATTATTAAGCATTCAACAGAACTAGGTGTATCAAATATAATTGCGATATTATCAAAAAGAAGTGTTATTAAGTTAGACCCTAAGAAAAAGGAATCTAGACTTGAAAGATTTAATAAAATAGCTAAAGAAGCCTCTGAACAATCACATAGAAGAAAACTTTCTCATGTTTTAGATATTGTAGAATTAAAAAAAGTAGATTTTTCTATGTATGATAAAAAAATTATTTGCTATGAAGAGGACGCAAAAAATAATGAATCATCAAACTTTAAAAAAATCGCAAAATCTTTAAAACCTAACGATAAGGTTTGCGTTTTTATTGGACCAGAGGGCGGCATAGATTTAGAAGAGGTTTCGTATTTAAAGAAGCAAGGCTTTATATCATGTGGTTTAGGGCCAAGAATTTTAAGAACAGAGACAGCAATAGAATATGTTTTATCTGCAATAAGCTATGAATGGGAGCTGAAGTAAATGGCACGAATTGCCTTTATAACATTAGGATGCAAAGTTAATACTTATGAATCTAACGCTTTAATGGATAAATTTATTGAACTTGGTCATGAAATAGTAGATCAAGATGAAATAGCTGATGCTTATATTATTAACACTTGTGCAGTTACTAATATGGCTGATAGAAAATCAAGGCAAATGATAAGAAGATGTAAACATCTAAACCCTCTTTCTTGCGTATGCGCAATGGGTTGCTTTACACAAACTAATAAGGACGCAACTAAAATAGATGAAGCAGATATTATACTTGGTAATTCTAATAAGCATCTTGCGGTTCCAAAAGTATTAGAATTCTTAGAAAAAAGAGAAAGATTTATTCAAATACTTGATATAAGAAAAGAATCATCATATGAAATGCTTAGAGCTACAGAATTTGATCAAACACGAGCTTTTGTTAAAATTGAAGATGGCTGTTCTAACTTTTGCTCATATTGCATTATTCCATATGCAAGAGGTGTTGTTAGAAGTAAAGATATAGATGCTGTAATAGATGAAATTAAAGAAATTGCAAATAACGGATATCAAGAAATAGTATTTTCAGGAATTGATACCGGTAAATACTATTCAAAAGGAAATAGATTATCTGATTTAATAATAAGAATAAAAAAAGAAATACCTTTGATTAAAAGAATAAGGTTATCATCGGTAGAAATTAATTCAATAGATGATAAAATAATTGAAGAAATGGGGAAGGATGATATAATTGCAGATCAAATCCATCTTCCAATTCAATCTGGTTCTGATAAAATATTAAAACTTATGAATAGAAAGTATGATGTAAAATCTTTTAAGGAACATATTGAACGTATAAGAAAAGTAAGACCAGATATATCTATTACAACAGACGTCATAGTAGGATTCCCTGGGGAAACTGAAGAAGATTTTAATGAAACCATAAGAACAATTAAGGAAATTGGATTTAGTGAACTGCATGTATTTCCATATTCTAAACGTGAGGGAACAAAAGCTGCAGAAATGATTCAGGTAGCAGATGATATTAAAAAGAAGAGAGTTGAAGCGCTTATAAAACTATCTAAAGAATTAGAGTATAGTTATGCATCTAGATTTGAAGGAAAGATATTATCTGTTATTTTTGAGAACCATCCAGGAACTACATTTATAAAAGGCCATTCATCAAATTTTTTATTTGTTGAAACTGCTTATAATGAAAAAATGATATATAAGATGGCAAATGTTCGAATTTTGAAGGTTGGAACAAATGCAATTTATGGCGAAATCGTCGAATAGAATAAGAAATTTGATAAAATTAAAATTTAGTATTTACAAATAAAAATCTTATTGGTATAATACTAACGGACTGTTAAATCGGAAGGAGGCAGGGATGTATGCCTAAAACAGTAGTACGTGATAAGGAAAATATTGAAGATACACTACGTCGTTTCAAGCGTGATGTAGCTAGATCTGGTAACTTACAAGAAGCTAAGAACCGTCAATATTACTTAAAACCTTCTGATGTTAGAAAACAAAAGCAACAAGAAGCTCGTAAGAGATTTAAGTAAGAAGTATAAGCCATCATTTGATGGCTTTTATTTTTTTTTATTTTTAGCAAAATCAAGCATTTCAATGCTATATATATTATAGGGTGATTGAATTGATTTGCATGATTTGTAAAAAAGCGTTTGTGATAAAAAGAGGTATTTTAGATTTACTTGATAAACAAAGATATTTTATTTGTGACAAGTGTTATCTAGAACATCCTGTTAAATTAGAATATATAAATATACCGCTAGATTCAAAATATATGCTGCATATAATATCTTTGTTAGACGAAAATGATAAGTCATATTATCTTGCGTATTTAAATGAATATTCTTATTTGGTTCAAAAATATTTAGATAAACCAATAATTTTATATGATATTTTTTATTTATCTAATAATAATCTTAAAGACTTATCTATTATAGCAAGACTTGAAAGATCAAATATTTATATTATTTGTTTTAAATTTATTATAAATTAGAGTGACTACTTTCTTGTAAATTCTTAAATTATAGGCTATAATATAATTGAACAAGAAAACGGTTCAAATTAATAAAAAATACTATTAATATAGTATAAGAAATGAGGGATTTATTATGAAAGTAGAAGTTGTAGGAAAGAATGGATTTAATCCAACTAAAGCAAATGAAGAATTTGCTAGTAAGAAGTTAGAGAAACTTCAAGGATATTTTTCTAAGGAATTAAATGCCAGAGTAGTATGCAAGGTTTACAATGACCATCATAAGGTTGAGGTAACTGTTCCTACTAAGAATGTAACTCTACGTGCTGAAGCAAATGGAGAAGACTTATATTCAGCAATTGATGGCGCAATCGATAAGTTAATTGCGCAAATTAGAAAATATAAAACAAGAACTCAAGACAGAAGTGATAAGGAAGGAATCAAGGAAGCATTCGCGGATCCAGAACTAGATATTGAAGCTCTAGATAAAGAAATTAAAGCTTCTCAACTTGTTCGTAACAAGGAAGTTGAATTAAAGCCAATGACTCTTGAAGAAGCTATGACTGAAATGGAATTAACAGGTCATGATTTCTTCGTATATCTTGATAAGGAATCAGGAAGAACTAATGTTCTATACATCCGTGAGGATGGAGACTACGCAGTAATTGAAACTAAGTAGTAATAAAAATAATTTTGGGCCATACTTATTTGGTATGGTCCTTATTTTTTAAGGTGATATTATGGATTGGACACTTTTTTTAGAAAACGAATCATCGAAAGATTATTATAAAAGTTTAAAGGATTTTATTGACTCTGAATATAAAACAAAGGTGATATATCCTAAATATGAAAATATATTTAATGCATATAATAGTACAAAGTATGATGATGTAAAGTGCGTAATTCTAGGACAGGATCCATATATTAATCAAGGAGAAGCGCATGGGTATGCATTTTCTGTAGAATCTTGTAAGATTACTCCGTCATTAAAAAACATTTTTAAAGAAATGCATGATGATTTATTAGTTGATGTTAATCAAGATGGCGATATATCTTATCTAGCAAATGAAGGCGTAATGCTACTTAATACAATACTTACAGTAGAAGCTGGTAAGTCATTATCTCATAAAAATAAAGGATGGGAAATATTAACTGACAACACAATTAAATGCTTAAATGAAAGAACTAAACCGATTGTATTTATTTTATGGGGGAATAACGCAAGAAGTAAAAAAGCATTTATTACAAATCCTAATCATTTAGTAATTGAATCCTCTCATCCCTCTCCTCTTGGAGCACACAAAAGTTTCTTTGGCTCAAAGCCATTTTCTACTACTAATGAATTTTTGATTAAAAATGGAATAAAGCCTATTAATTGGGTTAAAAATAAAAGAGATTTATTTAATCTTTAATGATATAATAAGCATGGTGATGTATATGAAAATAAGAGTTATTGGTGCGGGTCTTGCAGGTAGCGAGGCAGCATATTATTTATTAAAATGTGGATATGATGTTGAACTATGTGAAATGAGGCCTAAAAAAATGACTCCTGCACATAAAACATCAAACTTTGCTGAACTTGTATGCTCTAATTCTCTTCGTGCGGATTCGCTTGAAAATGCATGCGGAATTTTAAAAAAAGAGATGGAAGAGTTTGACTCTATTGTTATAAAAAGCGCAAGACTAAATCACGTTGAAGCGGGTGGAGCTTTAGCGGTTGATAGAGTGACTTTTTCTAAATATATTGAAGACGAATTGAAAAAATTTCCTAATTTAACAATTGTTTTAGATGAAATTTTAGAAGTTGATGAAAAAATCCCGACAATAATTGCGACAGGGCCACTTACATCAGATGACTTATCTAAAAATATAATTGATAAATTTGGTTATAATGAATTTCATTTTTATGATGCGGCAGCACCTATTGTTTTATCTGATACAATAGACTATGAAAAAGTATATTTGAAATCAAGATATGATAAAGGAATTGCCTCGTATTATAATTGTCCTATGACTAAGGAAGAATTCGATAAATTTTATGATGCTTTGGTTACTGCTGAATGTGTTGTACCACATGATTTTGAGGAAAATGATAATAAAAATATTAATAATCCAAATGATGAGGTTAAGGTCTTTGAAGGATGTATGCCAGTTGAAATTATGGCTAAAAGAGGAAGAGATACATTACTTTTTGGTCCGCTTAAACCAGTTGGTCTTGAAAGGCCAGATGGAACATTACCTTATGCAGTTGTTCAACTTAGACAAGATGATGCGGCAAAAACTATGTATAATCTTGTAGGCTTTCAAACACATTTGAAATGGCCAGAACAAAAAAGGGTATTCTCTATGATACCAGGACTTGAAAACGCAACATTTACAAAATATGGTGTAATGCATAGAAATTCATTTATAAACGCCCCTCAAATTTTAAATGAGGGAATGCAAAGTGAGAAATATCCAAATATTTTCTTTGCTGGCCAATTAGCTGGAGTTGAAGGATATGTTGAAAGTGCCGCTTCAGGAATAGTTGCCGCAATAAATATGGATAGATATCTTAAAGGCAAGAGTTTATACTTTTTCCCACCAACTACCATAATTGGTTCTATGATTCATTACATTTGTAATGCTTCACCTGATGGATTCCAACCTATGAATGCAAATTTTGGAGTTGTAGAAGATTTAGGCTTTAAGCATAAGAAGAAGGACAGAAAGGCATTATATGCTTCTAGGGCTTTAGAAGAGATAAAAAAGTCGAAGGAGTGGTTAGATGAAAACTAATCAGGAGGCAATAGATTCATTCAAAGAATATCTTGAATCAATTAAAGGATATAGTAATTATACTGTTATAGCTTATATTAAGGATGTTAATGATTTTAAGAATTTTATTGCATCTGAAAAAATGGCAAGAGATTTAATGCATATTCATGAAAGAGTTGCCAAAAACTATCACGCTCTTTTAAATCAGTCCGGGGAAAAGGCAACCACAGTAAATAGAAAAATGTCTTCTCTTAGAACTTTTTATGATTATTTGTTAAAGGAACATGTAGTAGATGAAAATTATTTCGATACAATATCTGGTGATAAGGTAGAAAAAAGATTACCTAAGGTATTAAAACATGAAGAAATTATTATGATGATAAATTCTATTGATAAAACAACGGCTTTAGGATTCAGAAATTATCTAATAATTGAAACACTTTATGGTACGGGACTTCGTGTATCAGAATTATGCGGTCTTGAAATAAAAGATATTGATTTTAATAGAGAAACAATAAGAGTAAGATCTGGTAAAGGCAATAAAGATAGAGATGTTGTTGTGTTTAAAGGATTGTTAATTGATTTAAAACATTATATAAATAACGAAAGAATTGAACTCTTATCCAAAGGACATGATGCAAATCTTAGAATATTATTTTTAAATAAAAATGGCGGAGCTTTAACTGAACGAGGGGTTAGAGTGATTTTAAATAGTGTTATAAATAAAATGGGAGAAACATTTAAAATAACACCGCATATGCTAAGACATAGTTTTGCATCCGCTATGCTAAATAATGGAGCCGATTTGCGCACTGTCCAAGAACTTTTAGGACATGAAAACTTGTCGACTACTCAAATTTATACTCATGTATCTGAGAGTAAACTTAAGGAAGCATATAAGAATGCATTCCCTAGAGCTAAAAAGTAGTGGATTTTTAAAATTGTTTATGCTATAATACGTTAGTATTTTATGAAAAGAAACGGAGATACGACATGAAAAAGTCAATTTTATTTACAGCATTAGTTGCCGTCTTAACACTTTCTCTTACATCTTGTAGAAAGTCTTCTAAGGGTGATGATCTTCCTGATACATCAAGTTCTGAGACAGCAACTTATATAAATTATATAAAGGATAAAATTACATTTAGTGAAACTGCTATGAATGCAGCAGACATTGAAGATCAATCAAAACCACATTATGAGGTAAAACTACCTACTGATATTGAAGCAGCTAAGAGATTAAATGTAATGGATGCGAAAGCATATGATTCATCAAAGGATACAGTTTATGCAAGATATGGAGTTCTTGAGGATTCATGGGGCGACGATCAAATTAATGAATGCATTAACATTTTAGTTAAAGACGAAACACTAGGATTTTTTAAAAATGTATCTACTGAGGTTGTACCAGCATCTGATTATTTGACATCAACAAATAAGGATTCAAGAAGACTTGCTGTTATCTATGTTCCTGTTATGTTTAATTATGTAGGAAACAGTGATATAGATGATGATGTTTATTCATATGTGTTTGCACCAGTTTATGCAACACTTACAACACTTACTTCTGATACTCTTGCAGATTCAACTGCACAAACATACAATAAAACTGAAAGTTTAATTGTGTTTAATGACTAATAAGCTTGCTTCGGCAAGCTTTTTTTATACATATTGCTTATAGAATTAGATTATGATTGTAGATAATAATTATTTTTCTTCCTTAAACTTTGTAAGAAAAGAGATATTAGTGATAACGTAATTTTTTTTATGGGTATTGAAATATTATTTTTTCTATGATACAATATCAAAGGCATTAAAATACACATGTGACTGGAGTGGGCCGTCTAGTGCACTAAATATTAGTGTGGAGGCTGCATGAAGAAGGTTACAGAGGCTAAAAAACAAAATAAAATGGAGGAATTTAAAAATGTCAGTAGTTTCAATGAAACAATTATTAGAGTCTGGTGTTCATTTTGGACACGCAACTCGTAGATGGAATCCTAAGATGAAGAAGTACATCTACACTTCAAGAAATGGTATTTATATCATTGACTTACAAAAGACTGCAGATCAAATTGAGAAGGCTTATGCAGCATTACTAGAGATTGTTAAGAACGATGGTAAGGTTCTATTTGTAGGAACTAAGAAGCAAGCTCAAGATGCAGTTAAGGAGGAAGCTGAGCGTTGTGGACATTATTATGTTAACAATCGTTGGCTAGGAGGAACTTTAACTAACTTCAAGACAATCAAGAAGAGAGTTGCAAGACTTAAGAATTTATATAAGATGGAAGAAGATGGAATCTTTGATGCTTTAACTAAGAAAGAAGTTAGCAAGTTAAAGGATGAAAGAGAAAAGCTTGAAAAGAACCTTGGTGGAATCAAGGAAATGACAAGCCTACCTAATGCTTTATTCATCGTTGACCCTCGTAAGGAGCACAATGCTATCTTAGAGGCTCGTAAATTAAATATCCCAGTATTCGGAATTGTAGATACTAACTGTGATCCAGATGATGTTGATTACGTTATCCCTGCAAATGATGATGCTATTCGTGCTGTAAAACTAGTAACTTGGGTTATGACTAACGCTGTTATCGAAGCTCAAGGAGGAGTTGTTGAGAAGTTCGAAGAGGAAAATGTTAACCTAGGAGAAGAAATCTCTAAGGATGACAACAATAATAAGAAGGGTGATCGTCCTGAGCGTAAGTTCAATAAGGATAGAAAGCCATTCAATAAGGATGGAAAGAAGCCTTTTAATAAGAAGCCTGTACAAAAGGCTCAAACTGCAGAGAATGCAGATAAAACAAACGCTTAATTAATTATAATCATATAGGAGGATCTTTAATATGGAAGGTAAAGTTACACCAGCGTTAATCAAGGAATTACGTGATAGAACTGCTGCCGGAATGCTAGATTGTAAGAAAGCTCTAGAAGCTTGCGAATGCGATATGCAAAAGGCAATTGACTGGTTACGTGAAAAGGGAATTACTAAGGCAGCTAAAAAAGCTGACCGTGTTGCTGCAGAAGGACTTTGTTCTTATGCTATTAATGGTAATGAAGTAGTTTTATATGAATTAAATTCAGAGACTGACTTCGTTGCACAAAACGATAAGTTCTTAGCATTAGTTGAAAAGGTTGGAAATATCCTTGTTAACTCAAATGCTACAAACACAGATGAAGCTTTAAAGCTTGATGTAAATGGTAAGGACCTTGCTACAGTTATTCTTGAGGATTCATCAGTAATTGGAGAAAAGATTTCTTTAAGAAATGTTCAAAAGATTACTAAGGCAGAAGATGAGATTTTTGGAGCATACAAGCACAATGGTGGAAACATCGTTGTTATTGATGTTGTTAAGGGATCTGATGTTGTTGCTAAGGATGTTGCTATGCACGTTGCTGCTATGGCCCCTAAGTATGTATCAAGAGAAGAAATTCCTGCATCTGAAATTGAGCATGAGAAGGAAATTATTCTTGCTGAAGCTCTAAATGAGAATGCTAAGGCTGCTAAACCAAAGCCAGAGCAAATCGTTGCTAAGATGGTAGAAGGAAGATTAAATAAGGAACTTAAGGAAGTTTGCTTACTTGATCAAGCATTCGTTAAGAATCAAGACCAAACTGTTGGAGAGTATGCTAAGGCAAACGGAACAACTGTTGTTAAGTTCGTTCGTCTAAAGGTTGGAGAAGGAATCGAAAAAGTAGTAGTAGATTTCGCTGCCGAAGTAGCTGCTCAAGCAGGATTAAACAAGTAATTAAAAAATGAGGAGCTATTTGCTTCTCTTTTTGTTATAATATAATTAAAGGTAGGTGCGTTTTATAATGTATAATAGAGTTTTATTAAAACTTAGTGGTGAGGCTTTAAAGGGCAATACACCATATGGAATAGATACACCAACTGTTAAGTCTATTGCTTTACAAATTAAAGATGTTTGGGAGCTTGGAATTGAAGTAGGTATTGTAGTAGGTGGTGGAAATATTTGGAGAGGTAAGACAGCATCAGAATTAGGAATGGAAAGAGCACAAGCTGACTATATGGGAATGCTTGCAACTGTAATGAATGCTCTTGCTGTTCAAGAAGCTTTAGAGAAAATTGATGTACCAACGAGAGTTTTATCTGCACTAGATATTCAAGAAGTTGCTGAGCCTTATATTCGTCGCCGTGCTATAAGACATTTAGAGAAAAAGAGAGTATGTATTTTTGCAGGAGGAATTGGTTCACCATATTTCTCAACAGATACTGCATCTGTACTTCGTGCAACTGAAATAGGTGCTGAACTTGTACTTATGGCTAAAAATGGAACTGAGGGTGTATATGATTCAGATCCTAAGAAAAATCCAAATGCTAAGATGTTTGAGCACTTAACATTCTCTAAGATTTTAAATGAAAAGCTTGGAGTTATGGATATGACAGCGGCTACATTATGCCGTGATAATAACCTAAAGGCAATTGTTTTCAATATGAATAAAGAAGGAAACATAATTAAGGCCGTTAAGGGAGACAAGATTGGTACTCTTGTTTCTGAAGAAGATTAATTAAGGAGATAGAAATATTATGCCAGAGATGATTTTATTAGATGCTGAAGAAAAAATGGATAATGCCATTAAATCTCTTCAACATGAATTTGTAACAGTACGTACAGGACGTGCAAATCCCGCTATGCTTGATACAATAATGATTGAATACTATGGAGTTCCAACTCCTGTAAGACAAGTAGGAACTATTTCTGTTCCTGAAGGAAATCAAATTTATATTAAGCCATATGATAAGTCTATTTTAAAAGAAATTGAGCGTGCAATTAACGCATCAAATTTAGGCCTTACTCCTCAAAATGATGGACAAGGAATTAGACTTGTAATTCCAGCAATGACTGAGGATAGACGTAAGCTTTTAGTTAAAGAAGTAGCTAAGATGAGCGAAAATGCTAAGGTTCAAGTTCGTAATATACGTCGTGACGCAAATGAAGCACTAAAGAAGCTAGAATTACCAGAAGATAGTCTTAAAGGATATCTTGAAGATGTACAAAAACTAACTGATAAGAAGATAGTTGAAGTAGAAAATGTAACTAGCGAAAAAGAAAAAGATTTAATGACTGTTTAATAAATAAATCACCCTTTGGGGTGATTTTTTTATTTAATTGAAAAATACAATAGAATATAGTATAATATTTAAGAGTTTGTAAGGAGTGACTTAAATGGAGCTTGATATGAATAATATCCCAAAGCATGTTGCTATAATTTTAGATGGTAATGGTAGATGGGCAAAAGCTCATGGTAAGCCACGTTTTTTTGGACACCAAGAAGGCGCTAAAAATATTTCAAGAGTAGCTAAGGCTGCATCAAATCTTGGGATAGAAGCACTTACTGTTTTTTGCTTTTCAACTGAAAATTGGAATCGCCCAGAGCCTGAAGTAGATTTTTTAATGTCTATGCCAGTACGTGCTTATAAGAAATATAAAAAGAATATTTTAGGTTCTAATTTTAGAATTCGTTTTGCCGGAAGAAGAAATATAGTTCCAAAAAAACTACTTGAAATAGCTATAGATATAGAAGAAAATACAAAGAATAACACAGGATTAATTCTTACTATTTGTTTTGACTATGGTTCATATGAAGAATTAACACACGCAACAAAACAAATAGCACAAGATGTGCTAGATGGAAAAATCAAGGTAGAAGATATTACACCTGATTTAATAGAATCTAATCTATACACTAGCGGATTGCCTAAACTTGATTTATTAATTCGTACATCAGGTGAGCAAAGAATTTCTAATTTCTTGCTTTGGCAACTAGCGTATGCTGAATTATATTTTACACAAACACATTGGCCTGATTTCAATCAAGAGTGTCTAGAAAAGGCTATTTATGACTATCAACATAGAAATAGACGCTTCGGTGGTCTAAAGGAGGCTAAATAATGTTAAAAAGATTATTGACAGGTGCTGTAATACTTGCCATATTTGTACCGGTAATAATGGTAAGGGAGTTGTACCCACTATTTCAAATATTAATGATGGGACTTGCAGGATTTGCTTCATATGAAATGATAAAACTATTTGAACATAGACATCGTTTTCCTCTTGTAGTAAAAATAATTATAATAATATCTACAATAGTACTTTATTGGCAGTTTGTTTCTGAATATGATTCTGATACAATTGCGGCAACTGTTACTACTAATTTAAATATTAAAATTGGATTTTTGCCAACACTTTTAATAATAGTAATTATATTCTTAGGCTTAATGGTTGCCTATGATGATTTTAATGGTGCTTCTATTGGAAGAGCTTTAACTTCAATATTGTATACCTCATTAGGATTTGGTACTCTTACATTATTAAGAGCTACAGGACTTGAATACATTTTATATCTATTTATAATTACAATGCTTACAGATACATTCGCGTATGTATTTGGAAGATTATTTGGTAAACATAAAATGTCTCCTAATATAAGTCCTAAAAAGACTTGGGAAGGCGCAATTGGTGGTACTATTACTGCATGTGCAGTAGCTGTATTATTTGCGTTTATTTATAATCCGATATTCTTAAAAAATGGATTGTTTTGTATTTTTAACAATAATGGTTCATATATGTCTTTCTTTGGAAAATTTAATCATGTACAAACTGTATGCTTTGTTATAGTGATCACAATAATTGGTTCAATTATGGGTCAAATAGGAGACTTAGTTGCTTCAAAGTTTAAAAGAACATATGGCATTAAAGACTTTTCTGATATATTCCCAGGACATGGTGGAGTATTGGATAGATTTGATTCGGCTATATATTGCGGAATGTTCTTATGGGCTTTATTCATGATATTCAATAATGTAGTATCTATATTTGCATAAATTTAATATAAACGTCCTACGGGACGTTTTTTTTAAATAAATAAATAAAAAATATGATATACTAATAAATGTATTAATGTTAAGGAGAAAACCTATGAAGGATTTGTATATATTAGGTTCAACAGGATCTATTGGTAGTCAAACGTTAGATATTGTAAGATTAAACCCTGATAAGTTTAGAGTGGTTGCGATGTCTATGGGACGCGATTTAGAAAAATCAATAAAATTAATTGAAGAGTTTAAACCAGAGCTTGTTTGCTTTAGAGAAAAAGTTAATGTAAATCTTTCTTATAACCCTAAAATAGTATATGGAGACTTGGGGTTATTAGAAGTTGCAAAATATAAATCAAAAAATCCTGGTCTTGTAGTAAATGCGCTTGTAGGACATGCCGGATTAAAGCCTACAATTGAAGCGATAAATGCTTTTAATGATGTTGCTCTTGCAAATAAGGAAACACTTGTAATGGCAGGATTTATTGTGATGCCACTTGCTAGAAAAAATAATGTTAAAATATTCCCAATCGATTCAGAACATAGCGCTATATGGCAAGCAATTAGAGGAGAGAAGCATGAAGATATAAAATCTTTAATTATTACTGCCTCTGGTGGATCATTTAGAGATTTGAGTCGTGAAGAATTAAAAAATGTTACGCTTAAAGATGCATTAAATCATCCAAATTGGAGTATGGGTAAGAAAATAACTATTGATAGTGCTACTATGATGAATAAAGGATTTGAAGTGATAGAAGCACATTATTTATTTGATATAGATCAAGCAAATATTAAGACTGTATTACATAGACAATCTATTGTGCATTCTTTAGTTGAATTTAATGACTTATCAATAAAAGCAGTACTTGCCTCTCCTGATATGCGTATGCCAATATTATACGCATTAAGTTATCCAGAACATTTAAATTATAATGGAAAGCCATTAGTACTAGAGGATGTATATAAACTTACATTTGAACCACTTTCACATGAAAGATATAAATGCCTAGAGTATGCATATATTGCGTTAAAGAAGGGCGGATTATATCCTTGCGTATTAAATGCCGCAAATGAAGCTGCAGTTATGCTTTTTATTAATGGTAAAATTAAGTTTTTAGACATTGAAAATATTATTTATAATGAAATATCAAAGGATTATTACAAAGATAATATTACAATAGATGACATTATAAAAACAGATCTTGAGATTCAAGAACGTATTACAAAAGAATGGAGTAAATAAAGAATGGTTTTAGTAAAGATAATTGTATTTATACTAGTCCTTTCTGTAATTATATGCATTCATGAATTAGGCCACTTTTTAACTGCTAAGAAATTTGGGGTATTATGTCATGAATTTTCGTTAGGTATGGGACCTGCGTTATATAAAAAAAAGAAAGGTGAAACTACATACGCTATAAGGGCTATACCTATTGGCGGTTATGTATCTATGGCAGGTGAACAATTCACTGATGATATTGTTCGTCCTGGAGATCTTATTGGATTAAATATTAAGAATGGTGAAGCTTACGAAATTATTCTTGATGATAAGACTGTATGTGATGTTCGTGGTAGAGTTATAAAAAGAGAACTTTATTCAAGACATGGAGAACCACTAGAAATAGAGTTATGCCTTGATGATTCGGTTAAAGATGAGGATTTACCTAATCAAACTGGTACATCATATTCTATTTTAGAGGATGCGTTTATTGTTGATGGTAAATCAAAAATACAATTAGCTCCATTTAAACGCTGCTTAGAATCTAAAAAGCATTGGCAAAGATTTTTAGTAATGTTTGCAGGACCATTTATGAATATGGTTCTTGCGATGTTTATTTATTTGTTATGCCATATTATTCAAGGTACGCCAATGTATCAATCAACAACTATTGGAGATGTATCAAACTCATACCCATCTTATTCTGTCTTAGAAGAAGGAGATAAGATTTTATCTGTAAATGGAGAAAGTGTATCATCTTGGTATGATTTTAAAAAAGAAATGAATAAATGCGCAGATAATGGAATATTAAATATCACGCTTGAAATTTCAAGAAATGGTGAGGTAAAAACTACTTCTATAAAATCAGATGTATTTATAAATTCTATTGGTATTTCTAATTATATTACAAAGGATTCAAAGTATTATAATCAAGAACTATTTACAGATACTCCACTGTATAGTGGCGCAGTTGTAGGTTCAGTGGGACTTAGATATAAAAATGATGTATCATCTGATGATACTCAAATATCTACAGGTGATATTATTACCGCAATTAATATATATGACCATGGCCAAACATATGATCCAAACAATTGGAAAGAGATTACAAACTGGTCTGATTTGGTTATTGCGCTTAAGGATTTAGATGTATCGAATATTTATTTTAAATATAAGAATGTCTCTTTTGATGAAAGCGGAAATTTCGTATATAGTGATAGAAATACTTATGACGATAAACAATTAGTAGAGTCATATGGTAATGAAGTATTAGAATCTCAACAGGTTGATAAAATAAAAATAGTATTAGGAGTATCTCCTAGATATCATCATAATTTATTTGAATCTATAAAAGCCGCAGGAGAAAACTTCTGGGAAGATTTCACATTGATATTTAATACATTAAAAATATTAATTCACCCATCAGGAGTAAGACAGGTAGGAGTTGAAAACCTATCTGGCGTTGTGGGAATTTATTCAATGATTGGAAGTTATCTTGAAGCAGGTATATTGGCTTTATTATTATTCATGGCGTTGTTATCTGTAAATATAGGTGTTATGAATTTACTTCCGATACCAGCACTAGATGGTGGAAGAATATTATTTGTACTTATTGAGGCTATAATTCATAAACCATTAAATAGAAAAGTAGAAGCAATGATTAATAATATAATGTTTATACTATTAATGATATTTATGGTTTATATACTATATAACGATATAACAAGACTAGTAAAATAAATAAGCTATAAAAGGTGGATTTGGATTAAAATCCACTTTTTTATTTGAAATGGATAATATTTATTAAATTAAATCCATTGAATAGTATGATATAATAGTTTTATAGATAAAGATGTATAAATTGTGGGGGATCAAAATGGAAGATATATTTTTAACGAATTATAGTGAAAAAACTTTTTTAGATAAACTAAAAGAATCTTTAGAAAAATGTAATTCTTTTTCTTTTTCGGTAAGCTTTATTAAGAAAGCTGGATTGGTTCTTTTTGAAAAAATTTTAAATGAAGCTTTAATTCGTGGAGTAAAAGGTAGAATAATTACCTCAACATATCAAAATTTTACTGATATAGCTTCATTAAGAACGTTTATGCACTTGATGGATAATTATCCTAATTTTGAATGCCATTTAGATATTAATTGTTTTGGTGATAATGGATTTCATTCAAAAGGATATTTATTTGAATATGATGAGGCATCTGAATTTATTGTAGGTTCTACTAATATAACAAGGTTTGCACTTCTAAAAAATATTGAATGGAATGTATCTTTAACATCAAATGAAAATATGAAATCTAAGGCTGAGGCATATAAAGAATTTGATGAATTATGGAATAAAACATTAAAATTATCTAATGAATTGATTAAAAAATATCAAATGCAATTAGATTATGCAATTGATAAATGGGATATGGATTTCTTTGATCCGATACAAGATATGGTAAAACCTAATTCAATGCAAAGAAAAGCATTAAAGGAATTAAGAAGATATAGAGACATGGGGGTTCTAAAAGCTTTAGTGGTATCTGCAACAGGGTCTGGAAAAACATATCTTGCGGCTTTTGATGCAAGAAATTATGATGCAAAAAGAGTTTTATTTGTCGTTCACAGAGATAAAATATTACAAGATGCAAAAGATACTTTTATGAAAGTTTTTGGTGCGAAAAAAACTTATGGATTATATGTTGGTAAAAATAAAAATATAGATTGTGATTTTGTATTTGCATCAAATAAGATGTTATCTCAACATTTAAGTGATTTTTTGCCTGATGAATTTGATTATATAGTTATTGATGAATGTCATCATGCGGCGGCATCTACCTATAGGGCTATAATGAATTATTTTAAACCTGGATTTATGCTTGGTATTACCGCAACTCCTGAAAGAATGGATAATCAAGATGTTTTCTTGATGTTTGATAAAAATGTACCTTATGAATTAAGACTTAGGGATGCGATTATTAATGATTTAGTAGTACCATTTCACTATTATGGAATAAGAGATAAAATAGTTGATTATGGATTTAATGATAATTCTAAAATTTCAAAAGAGATAGCCAAGGTTGAAAATATTGAATTTATAAAGAATGAAATAGAAAAACATAAACAAGTAGGTAAACTAAAAGCATTAGCGTTTTGTACATCAATTCAGCATGCACAGCTTATGGCGGATGAATTTGAAGAAGTAGGGTTTAATGCGATCGCATTAACATCATCTTCTGATTTAGGACAAAGAATTAAAGCTTTTAATGACCTACAAGATGATAATAATCCACTTGAAATAATATGCGCTATTGATATATTAAATGAAGGTATTGATATTCCAGGAGTTAATATGGTTATATTCTTAAGACCTACAGAATCTTCGACGATTTTCTTACAACAACTTGGTCGTGGGCTTCGTAAAGCGGATGGCAAGCAATATGTTACAGTTTTAGATTTTATCGGCAACAATTATGATAGATCAATTCAAATTGCTATGGCACTTGGATCTTTAGGCCAATCAAGTGTTATTGAAAAACCTTATTTAATGGATCTAGTTAGAAATGATTTCAATGCTTTAAAAATACCAGGCGTTCTAGTAAATATAGATGAACTTTCTAAAGAGGATATTATTAATTATCTTTCAAGTTGTAATTTTAATAGAAAAGATTTCCTAATCAAAGACTATGAAAATTTTAAATTGTATTTGAAAAAAGAAACATATCCAATGCATATGGACTATTTAAACAATGATGTTGCGCCTGATTTGTTAAGATTAATGAAATCAAAAATTAACGGTAAAAATAGAAGTTATTATACTTTCTTGAAAAAAATCGGTGAAAATACAGTACCTATATTTTCAAATTCACAAATAAGTATACTAGATACCCTATCTGAATATTTACCTTTAGTAAGAGTTGACGAATATATAATAGTTAATCAACTATTAAATGATAATAAAATAGATCTTAA
>CAVAQB010000011.1:0-6130 GCA_963590725.1 Anaeroplasmataceae bacterium
TTGTACAGCCTTCTTAGCTTTGTTTGTAGTACCATCATACATTTGTTGTCTATATTTGTAATAAGGTGATGCGTCAAAACAAGAGTTTGTAGATGTTACCATTGCGCCTCTACATTTAAATAATCTATCTTCTATATTTGAAAAATCACAATAATTAAATGATATCTTTAAATATTTATTGTTTATTTGTCCATCATCTCCAAGAAGGAATCCCTTCTTTTGAGGTACTGCGATTCCAAGAAGGATTTGTGTAAATGAGAATCCTGCATCTCTTAAGGCTTTATAATATAGATAATTATTACCACCATTTATATAATCTGTTTCAATATTAGACATCATTTGATATAGATAAGAATTCTTAACTGATTCAGTTAATGTATCATTATAAAAATCATCTGATGAGGCATTAAAGCGAGAAAATGTAATACTAACACCTGTTCCATTGTCTCCATCATATGGCGCTCTAAACCATTCTCCTGAAGCTACATTTGTCCAATAAGATCCATTTGATACATCTATTTGTCCATCATATGATTTTCCAAACTTGCAATGATCAATCCATATACCTGTTGAGAATGAAATCTTCGCATATGCCCAACCAAATAGATCGTAATCTCCAACCTTTGAGGCTTTTGCATTTGATGCATCTTCCCATTGATATATCTCATCCATTTCAATATTTCTTATGCACACATTTTGACATGATAATATACTAAATCCACCGTGAGTTATCTTAGAACCATTTTTTGAATAAATAAGTAAGTTTGAAATACCTTCAACTTTAATTTTTGTAATTCCATTAGTCGCAATATCTGTCATAGTATATCCAGATGCGGAAAGGGACTGTGGAGTCTTCTTTTGATCCCACCATGCAAGTGTAGAATAACTCTTAGCAGTAGTAGATAGTTTGTTATACGCTAAATCTAAATCGTTTTTAATCTCTATTACATGAACCACTCCCTCAGAGTTTAGAGTTTGTGTTAAAGAATTATTATCAAATGAATTCGTATAACTATATTTTGCGTCCGATATAGCTTTTGCGAATTCTTCTGCATTTGTAACTTCTCTATATGAAGATGTAGCAATGTATTTATTAAAATCTGTAACTCCACCATTTGCGAAACCAGAATCTACAGATAAGTTTGCAAGTGTTTTTAGAGTTGCCCCTTCAAGAGATGTATTAGTAGCTACAAAATTCTTATCAGTTTTGTATGCAAATCCAATTCTTTTTGAATTGTATCCTGCATATATTGTAGTACTTTTTTCAAGCGGGGATGTAAAATCAAATTTAGTAGTAAGAGTTCTATCTGTATACCAATCATTAAATTCATAGCTTATAATATCTACTCCATTAATTGACATACTAGATTTCTTAGGAGTATTTGTAGGTTTTTCTACCTTATCACCCGCTTTAACTGTTTGTGATACAATCTCTTCTCCATTATTATTATTTATACTAAATACTAAAGCCTTATTCCATACTGCATATAATGTAGTATCTTTTGTAACGGTATAATTTTCATCTACTTTTCTAGAACCAACAGCATTACTAGCCCATGTTGAAAAAGTATATCCAAGATATGTAGGAATGTAGTCATTAAGGTTTATTTTGCTTCCTGCTTTAACAGATATTGAATCTATTATAGATGGTGATATATCATCATCTAAATTTGGATCATTTGAATTAAAAGTTATTGTGTATGTATTATTATCTACATTTTTTTCACCACATGATACTAAAGCAATTCCTAAAAGTCCTAAAGATAATAATTGAAATATTTTTTTCATATAAAAACCTCTATTTCTTAATATTATTAAAATAACGAAGAATTGGATCTAAATATATTCTATTTACATAGTTAGTACCTTTAACGATTGCTTCGGCAACTATTTTTTCTTGATCGTCTAATTCTTTTTTATTGTTTAATTTAATTAGCATTTTATCATATACACTTTGCGCTATAGATTTATAAATTCCTTTAAGCTTATTTGTATCAAGTCCTCCTGGAAGATAATACAGAGGACAATTTAGTTTATATTTAAATTTAATCTCATCTTGATCTATTTTATTAAGTGTCATACCAACAGTCGCTATAGCCTGGCATTTATATCTTTTTAATGCACTCTTAAGTTTTTTAGGACGTCCGGCAAATATCCATGTAAGATATATTATCTCACTATGTTTCTTTAATTTCTTCTTTGCCTCTTTTAATGTATAAGCCTCGCAATTTAGCTCACGCGCTAAAAGTTTAGCATATTCCATTGTGTGTCCTGCATTTGATGTATAAACTATATTATACATATAAATCACCCCTTGAAAACGTTTACTAGATAATTTTATTATATTAAATAATAAAAGTAAATAAAAAGGAGGCAATTTCCTAAGAATTGCCTTCTTTTTATTAATTTAATTTTGCCAAGTGAGCAAGCACTTCTTGATATAATGTCTTATATTGAGCTTGTTTAGCCATTTCTTGGTCAAGTTTCTCTTTTGGCGCTTTAGATACAAAGCCAGGATTTGATAACATCTTCTCACTTCTTTGTAGTTCTCCCTCAAGTCTTGCCTTCTCTTTTAAAAGGTTTTGTTTAACTTCTTCTATATCTACTAAATCAGTTGTAGGAATATAGATTGTAAGATCATCAAGAACTACAACTACATTATCTAAAGTTTCAGGAGCCTTAAGAGTAATATTTAGAGTAGTTGGATTTGTAAATTTCTCTAAATAATTTCTAGTAGAAGCAAGTATGTCAATTGTAGATTCATTCTTACATACAAGAGTAATATTAATACTATCCTTAGGAGCCTTATTTGCTTTAGCACGCTCGTTACGAACTGATGTTATTACATCAAGTGCTATATTTAAAGCTTTTTCTTCTATATCGAAATTAAATGCTTTAGATACAATTGGCCATTCTTCAATTGTAATTGATTCCATCTTGTGTGGAAGAGACTGATAAATCTCTTCTGTAATAAATGGTACAAATGGGTGGAGAAGTTTAATAATTGATGTTAAAACATATAATAATACATTCTTAGTTGTATTCTTATTGTCTACATCACTAGATTGTAAATCCACCTTAGATATTTCAACATACCATGATGCGAAATCATTCCATACAAAGTTATAAAGCGAACGTGCAACTTCTCCAAATTCATATTTATCAAAGTTAGTATCAACTTCTTTTATTACTTTATTTAATCTATTTAAAATCCATTTAGATGCCATATTAAGATTTGCCTTAGTAAGATCAATTTCTTTATAACCTTCAAGGTTCATAATAACATAACGTGAAATATTCCAAATCTTATTTAAATAATTCCATGATGATTCAATCTTTGTTTCATCAAAACGAAGATCAAGTCCTGGAGCTGTATTAGTATTTAAGAAATAACGAAGTGAATCACAACCATATTTATCTATTACATCAAATGGGTCTATTCCATTTCCAAGTGACTTACTCATTTTTCTACCTTGGCTATCTCTTACAAGTCCATGGATTAAAATATCATTAAATGGAGCGTGGTGCATAAACTCGATTCCTTCAAATAACATTCTTGATACCCAGAAGAAAATAATATCATACCCTGTTACAAGAACATTTGTAGGATAATATCTCTTTAAAAGTGGTGCGTTATAATCTGGGAATCCTAGTGTTGAGAATGGCCATAGTGCTGAACTAAACCAAGTATCTAAAACGTCTTCATCTTGAACCCAACCATCTCCTGGGCATTCTACTTGAACTTTAATTTGATTATCTTTATACCATGCAGGAATTCTATGTCCCCACCATAATTGACGAGATATACACCAATCTTGAATATCAGATAACCAATGTTCAAGTGTTTGTTTAAATCTATCAGGTACAAATCTATATTCTTTATTATCAAGTACTTGTTTAGCTAAGACATCCATTTTTACAAACCATTGTTTAGATAATCTTGGTTCTACAACAGCACCAGTACGCTCTGAATGTCCTACTGAGTGAACAATATGCTCTTCTTTAACGAAATAACCATCTTTCTTTAAATCTTCAATTAAAGCCTTACGGCAAGCAAAACGGTCCATACCTTCATACTTACCAGCCATTTCATTCATTGTACCATCATCATTCATACAAAGTGGCATTGCTAAATTATGTCTTAATCCGACCATATAGTCGTTAGGATCATGGGCTGGAGTACATTTTACGCATCCTGTACCAAAATCTTTATCTACATATTCATCCTCAATTACAGGAATTATAATCTTTGTTCCTGGAATATATACATTCTTTCCAACAATTGACTTAAATCTTTCATCAGTTGGATTTACCATTATTGCTTGGTCAGCAAACATTGTCTCAGGACGTGTTGTAGCGATTAATACAGAACCAGATCCATCAGTAAATGGATAATTGAAATAATAGAAAGCACCCTCATCATCTTTATGAATAACCTCAATATTAGATAAGGCTGTTCTTGCCTCAGGATCCCAGTTAATTATACGCTCTCCTTGATAAATATATCCCTTATTATATAGAGTTATAAAAACATAATTTACAGCCTTATTTGATAAATCATCAAGAGTAAATCTTTCCTTAGAATAATCAAGTGATAATCCAAGACCTGCCCATTGTGAACGAATAATCTCGGCATATTCTTCTTTCCAAGACCAAGCGCGCTTTAAAAATTCTTCACGTCCAATATCATAACGTGAAATACCTTCGCTTTTTAATCTTTGATCAACTTTCGCCTGTGTCGCAATACCTGCATGATCCATTCCTGGAAGCCATAATGCGTCATATCCTTGCATTCTTTTACGACGGATAATCATATCTTGAATAGTAGTATCCCAAGCATGACCTAAATGTAGCTTTCCTGTTACATTTGGTGGAGGAAGAATGATTGTAAATGGTTTCTTATTAGTATCTCCTGCCTCAAAGAATTTTCCTTTTAGCCAGAAATCATATTTTCCTTGTTCTACTTCTTTTGGATCATATTTTGGTTTTAATTCTTTCATAATATATTCCTTTCAATAAAAAAGACGCCCCAAAATCCAAGGGCGTCAAAATAACGTGTTACCACCTTAGTTCAGTAAATAGTTTACTGCACTCAATAATCTTTAACGAGATTAGTCGATATTCCCTACTATTATTTCAAGAATATAGCTCCATGACTACCTTCATAAATAGAATAAGTGATATTTTCACCAACCATATCATCTCTTTAGCTTATATCTATTACTACTCTTCATTTCACAGCTTATGAAATAATAATATAACTTTTAAATAACAAAGTCAATAATTAATGATAATCTTTACATAGATAGCGATAACGTCTATAGACTTCCCTTATTCTTTTTCTAAGAATCTATGCCTTATATAACTTAATCTAGAAATATTTTTTTTTAATTTAATTCATATGTGGTAAATTATTTTTTAAATATTCTTCTTTAGTTAAAGAATATAATTTTACATCAACTACTCTTTTATCATACATAATCTTATATTTTCTTAAAGTACCCTCATAAGAATATCCGCAAGATAAGGCTATATGTCCTGAGGCTATATTATCCTCTATATGACATATTTCTAAAACCTCTGCATATAGAGTATCAAATGCATATTTAGTAAGTAATCTTACAGCCTCTGATACATACCCATTTCCCCAATAATCTGGATTTTCAGCAAATCCTATTTCAAAAGCTTTAATGCGTTCTCTTATATGCGATGGATTAAGTTCAATTGAACCTATAACTTTTTTAGTTTCATTTAAAACTATCGCAAAATTTTGTGCGCTAAATACTTTTGTTTGTAATATACGTCTTGATAATTCTATATCTGTGTGAGGCTTCCATCCTGCAGTATATCCAACATGAGGGTTTGATGAAAATTCATAGAAATCATCTAAATCTTCCATTTTAAAATATCTAACTGTAACTTTATCTCCAATAAGATTAGGCATAATAATACCTCCAAATCTAATAATATTATAACAAAAAAGGAATGCAATTGCATTCCTAATTGATATTATTTTTACACATTACCTCAAGACAATAAAATATCTTTAATGTGAATTCATTTATAGTGTCGCTATAATATGAATTTATAGACGAATCCAAGTCTACTACAAATATTATATAACCAGTAC
>CAVAQB010000012.1:0-22638 GCA_963590725.1 Anaeroplasmataceae bacterium
GTCTCACCATCCTTATATGAAAATATTTTAACATAACACCTATTTTTTTGTAAATATTTTTACATAAAATATATATAAAATTTTAATTAAAAAAATTAAAAAATACCCCACTTTCTAAATCTTATAGATTGTAGGGTATTTCATTAATTACGCAACAGCTATTGTATACACATCTATTCCTGAATTAGATGAATATAAATATACTGTTCCTGTATAAGCTGATGTGTATTCAAATGTTAATTTAGCTGATGTACCATCTGTTGCCCCTGATTCACTAAGCTTTGTACCATTTGTGTCTGCTATAACTAAAGTTCTTGAAGTTCCAGCTTTGGTGTTGCCGTTAAACTTAATAGTTATTTTTTGACCTTCTACAACATCAAACGCTATAAATCTATAGCCTCCTGTAATATTTCCAGAACCACTTAAAGCAATTTTTTCATCTGATATGCTAACTGTCTTATCAGTTGTAGCATATATAGTGAAATTACCACCTGTTGTAGTTTCGTTTAATGTACCTTTTGTAAAAGTACTTAAGTCAAGTGAATACGAAGTAGCTGTAACCTCACTCCACTTTGCATATAGTGTTATATTTGATACTACCTTAGTAGATGATGTGAATTCATTTGTGCATGATGAATCAGTATACCATCCATCAAGCTTATAGCCAGTTTTTGTTGATTTAGGTAATGTAATAGTACCATTCTTTGATACTGTTATATCCGATACACTGCTTCCACCATCAGTATTAAACGATACTGTGTAATTTGTTGTAGTAGTATCAGTTGTACTACCTGTGCTTCCGCCCATTACACCAGCACCAGCTTTACTTTTGGCGTCTGATTTAATAGTATCCTTATTTGTTGTAAGATATGATACATTTGACTTTTGGTTTGAAGAATCATAATAGAAAAGTGTTTGGTTTGTATCAAAGTTTGTGTAATCTGTTGTTCCCACTCCGTATGGAGTACAAGCCCCCGCAACCGACTCTAGTCTTGATGTAACACTAGTAGCTTGTGATGTACCACAGCTATCAAGGTAATCATTATATGATTTAATAGCTGTACTTGTATAATTGTCTTTTGTTGTTACTATTTGAGGGTTCTTACATCCCTCAAAATAATTATATTCTGAATATACAAATGCATTGGCTCTAACATCTTGTGATTTAGTGCATTTATAATAATAATTGTTGTAAATATGAACATTAGCTTGTCTTAATAATGGAAGTCTTGTTGAGCATTGATTATAGTAATTATGATGTAATGTAATATTTGCTTGATATACACTATCACCTGAACCTATTAGGTTAGTTTTATGAGTGTTATTATATCTTGTATAAGATACAGTTACATTATGAACTCTCTTAATATCGGTAGCTCCATCTCCATCACTTTTATCTTGTTCATATGTGAAATCCCAATTATTTACACCTTTATTAAATGTACAGTTATGTAGCCAATAATTACCATATTTAGATACATCATTATCTCCTTCAAATCCAACCGCATCTTCAGTATAATCGCTAAATGTTAAATTCTTTACTTCAATTGAATTACATTTTTTAAAT
This sequence comes from Anaeroplasmataceae bacterium, assembly GCA_963590725.1. GTDB lineage: Bacteria > Bacillota_I > Bacilli_A > Acholeplasmatales > Anaeroplasmataceae > UBA3206. The sequence goes on from CAVAQB010000012.1 coordinate 1,568, forward strand.
TCAAATCCCCATTGGAATATTTCAGCATCACTACCAATTCCTTCAACAGTTAAATTAGTAGATGTAACATCGCACATATTCCAATATGTATCATATTCACCAGAACTATATATTACTTGTGATTTTAATCCATCAATTGTTGTTATTCCTTTTGCTAAATCATTACTGTATGAATTATAGCCCCCGTCAAGAATTGTTTGAGCTGAAATTTTTGAAGTTGTAAGACCACCAATAGAGGCTTTTTGTTCTTCTATTAAATCTTGTGTTGCTTTAGTGCTTGTATAATTTATAGAATTAAACTGTGCTGTTGAAACCTTACCTATAATACGAATATCTACAGGATTTTCCTCTGTTGCGTGATTCGCAATATCAACAATACCCGTATAAGTCTTTCCACCAATTGAAGCGGTCACTGTATTCTTATTAGAATCATCAATATATACAACAACTGCCTTATCCTTTAATGTACCATCATTGTTATACGCACCAACACCTGCGCTTCTGTTAAAATGTGCATAACCAGATCTATCATCAGAAGAAACTAAAATTCCTGTTTTAGTTTGAGTTGTGCCTAATGAATTTGTAATCTTTACATCATAATTTCCTGCAGTAAGACCAACCACATCAACTCTTGCGCTTGTCTCGCTGGCTTTTCTTATAAGATTGCTATCAACAAGGGTGTATGATGTATCATTACTCTTCTTTACTTCAACACATAATGCCGAAGATGTGGCATTAGTTTCATTAAATACGACATATAATCCTTCATTATATCCAGAAACATCCTTTATTATATCTCCTGTTTTTATCTCTGACCACTTTGCATATAATGTTATGTTTGATGTAATATTTGTTGTTATATCAAACAAAGTTGTAAGAGATGAATTTATATACCATCCATCAAATGTATATCCTTGTTTTGTAGGTGTTTGAAGATTTGTTAATGTCTTACCACTATCTATACTAACACTTGTAACACTGCTTCCTCCGTTAGAATCAAATGTAACTGTGTATGTGTTAACTTTTTGGTTTTCATCTCCTGAAGAACCACTATCTCCACTTGATCCGTTATCTCCACTATTAGTGTTAGAATCTCCTCCACCTGATATTTGTGAATTTGTTGAATCAGTTGTATCTTTTATACCAATTTGACATCCACTAAGAGATAGGGCAGCAATTATTGAAATGCTTAATATCCCTAATAAGTTTTTGGTTTTCATATTATCTATACCTTTCCAATATTAAAAAATTTATTTAAAATTATACCACTACTTACATATATTTCTCCATATAAAATTATGTGAAATTATGTAAGGTAAGATTATCTTAAAAGAAAATCTTTAAGCATTTTTGTAACTTCAGCAAAATCATTAGATTTTACAACACTACCTCTTATAGCTGAAGCGCCTGTCATACCTTTAATATATTGCGCTATATGTGTACGCATTTCAAGCATCGCAAGCTTCTCACCTTTTAGGTCAACAAGATATTTATGTTGAAGCATAATGGTATCAAATATTTCTTTATTTGATGGTCTTTCAATTATTTTTTCATTAATTAAATATTCATTAATTTCATTAAATATAAATGGGTTACCCTGCGCAGCTCTTCCTATCATAACAGCATCGGCATTAGTATAATCTAGTACATATTTAGCTTTTTTAGGCGAATCTATATCACCATTAGCTATTACAGGAATACTAACTACTTCTTTTATAGCTTTTATATAATCATAATTAGCGACTCCAGAATACATTTGAGCACGAGTTCTCGCATGAATCGCTATAGCCTTAGCTCCTGCTTTTTCAATCATTTTTGCGTTTTCTATACAATTGATTTCATCATTATCCCAACCAAGTCTTATTTTTACTGTAACTGGTTTTTTTACTGCCTCTACTACTGATGAGACAAGGTCATAAACATTCTCTGGATTTCTTAATAAAGAGGCTCCTGCGCCTGCCTTTTTTGCGACTTTATTAACAGGGCATCCCATGTTAATATCTATTATGTCGCAATCTGAATATTTATCTAAATATTTTGCAGCATATACTAAAGATTCCTTATCAGCCCCAAATATCTGCATAGATATTGGATGTTCATCCTCTCCAACCTTAGTCATCTTAATAGTTTTTTCATTAGAAAATCCTATTGCCTTATCGCTTACCATTTCGGCAACCATTAAACCTGCGCCATGCATTTTACAAAGTCTGCGAAAAGCTTCATTAGATATACCAGCCATAGGCGCTAAAACTACTTTATTAGGAATATAAACATCGCCTATTTTCCACATATGATAATATTTATCAACTATTGGTTTAATATCCTCTATAGGAAGGCCAATGATATTATTAAGTGAACCTTCATATTTTTCTACAAGCTTTGCGCCCAATCCTTGAATTGCATACGCACCTGCCTTATCCATTGGTTCTTTTGTTTCAATATATTCCTCTATTATTTCATCGGTTAAATCTTTAAAATAAACTTTAGATTCAACCGCAAAATTATAAATATTTTGGTTAAATATAATAGCTACTCCTGATATTACAAGGTGAGATCTACCCGATAATGATTTAAGCATTTCAAATGCCATTTTTTCATCTTTAGGCTTACCATAAATCTTATTATCAAGGACAACAACAGTGTCACAGCCAATAACTATCTTATCATATTCTACCCCTATAGCCTTTGCCTTCTTTAAGGCTATAGCTTTTACATTTTCTAAAGGTGACATTTTATCATCCATTGTCTCATCTATAGGCTTAGTAATAATATTAAATTTATAATTGAATTCATTTAATATATCTCTTCTTCTTGGTGAAGACGATGCAAGAATTAATTCCATTTTTACCACCAAAAAACATTATACCATAATCTCACATTATTTTTTAAGCATATGCATTATATAATTATGATATAATGTAAGAAAGGTGATTAAATTGTTATCTAAAATTAATGATTATTTAAACAAATACAATTTAATACAAAAAGGCGAGTCTATTGTAGTAGCCTTATCTGGTGGAGTAGATTCAATGGTATTATTCCACTCTCTTAAATCTATGGGATTTAATGTAATTGTGGCTCATGTTAACCATAAAAAAAGAATTGAATCCGATATGGAAGAAGAAAATATTATAAAACTTTGCGAATCTACAAATACTCCATACGAAATCCTTCATTTAGATAAAATTAATACAAACTTTGAAGCAACCGCTCATAATAAAAGATATGAATTCTTTATTAATGTTGCGAAAAAATATAAGGCTCTATATATTGCCACAGCGCATCACCAAGATGATAACGCTGAAACAATACTTATGAACATTATGTCAGGATCTAATATGTATGGATATGGTGGTATTTCAAAAGATTTAATAATTGATAATGTTCACATAATACGTCCTCTTCTCTTTTTATCAAAGGATGAAATTAAAGTTTGGGCAAAAGATAATAACATTACATATTACGAAGATTATACAAATTCGCTTGATGACTTTACTCGTAATAGAATTCGTCATCACATAATTCCTGTTTTAAAAAAGGAATGTCCTAATTTTTTAGATAGGACAAATGCTTATTCAAACCAAATACATGAGGCTTTTGAATTTATTAGAGGAATATCAATAAAATATTTATTAGATAATCGAGATCAAATAAATACAAAATCATTTAGCGACCTACACCCTTTCCTAAAAAAAGATATTATATGTCTTCTTCTTGAAAAATATAATGTTTTGCGTAGTGAAAATTTAATTAATGATTTATTATCAGTTATATCTAATAATAAACCTCAACTAGAATATAGTCTAAAGGGTAATTTAACATTTATTAAAAGATACGAAAGGTGTTTTATTAAAAAAGTTGAAAAAACTAACGCGTATTTATTTAAAATAAATAATAAAAATGATATTATTGATAATAACCAATTTAAAATATACCTAACAGATAAAGCTCCAAGTAATGCAATTTACTTAAAGTTATGTTATAATGATATAGTATTTCCGCTTACTATTAGGAATAGATTAAACGGGGATAAAATATCGCTTAATGCTGGTTATAAAAAGATAAAAGATTTATTTATAGACCATAAAGTATTAAAGGAAGATAGAGATACTATTCCATTAGTACTAGATGGTAATAATAATATCATTTGGGTTTATAACATAGCTAAATCAAAGGATATTTTTAAATACAAAGATAATTACGATATATTTTTAGTTTTAGAGGTGAAATAATATGGCAATGGTTGATGATATCGAAAGAGTTTTAATTTCAAAAGAAACTATTTCAGAATGTTGTGAAAGAATGGGTAAGCAAATTGAACATGATTATGAAGGTAAAAATCCTATAATCATTGGATTATTAAAGGGATGTGAGCCTTTCATGTCTGACCTTGTAAAAAATATTGGATGTTATATCCGTACTGATTATATGGATGTTTCTTCTTATGTTGGAACTGAATCAATAGGTCATATAATTATTAAGAAGGATGTTGACTTTGATGTTAAAGGACAAGATGTAATAATTGTCGATGATATAATAGATTCAGGTCAAACTCTTCATGACATCATTAAGTTTTTAAAAGATAGAGGTGCTAAATCAGTTGAAGCGGCTATTCTTCTTTCTAAAAACGTTGCGCGTAAGCATGAAATAGATGTTAAGTATGTTGGTACAACAGTTGAAAATGAATTTGTTGTAGGATATGGACTTGATTATAATGAATCATATCGTAATCTAGGATTTATCGGTGTACTAAAGAAGGAAGTTTACGAAAAGTAAAATATAAAGGAGTAAAATAATGGATAATAATCAAAACAATCAAAACCAGAATAATAATCAAACTCCAAATAAACCAAAGGGGCGCAGTCCTTTTGCTTCATTTGGAATGTATATTTTAATTATTGTTCTTGCCATTGGTTCTTGGTTTGCATATAAGAATCTTACAAAGACTAAATATGATAGAGTTGAGTATGCAGAACTTGAGGCTGCTATTGCTGAGAACCGTTATATTTCTGGTTCTGCTAAACCTGCAGGATCTGACAATCCAAACGTATTTGTAATTAAAGGTACATTTTATGTAGATAGTTCAAAGGAAAAGGTTAAATATTACACTATTAATGTTACAGATAATCAATATGAAGAATTAGTTGACGATGTAGATATTACATTAAATACTATTTCAACTAATAATACGTGGTCTGTTATTCTATATTTATTACCAGATGTTTTAATAATTGCAGCATTAGTATTTATGCTTAAATCATCAGGTAATGGTAAAGCATTTGATTTTGCCAAATCAACAGCAAGACAATCACGTGGTGGTAAGGTTACATTTAACGATGTAGCTGGATGTGAAGAGGAAAAACAAGAACTTGTTGAAGTTGTTGATTTCCTTAAGAATCCTAAAAAATATTCAGATATGGGTGCAAGAATTCCAAAGGGTATTCTTCTATTCGGTCCTCCAGGTACAGGAAAAACTTTACTTGCAAGAGCTGTAGCTGGTGAAGCTGGCGTACCATTCTTCTCTATTTCAGGATCTGAGTTCGTTGAAATGTTTGTAGGAGTTGGAGCTTCGCGTGTTCGTGACCTATTCAAGAACGCAAAAGAAAATCACCCTTGTATTATATTTATTGATGAAATTGACGCAGTTGGTAGACAACGTGGTGCTGGATTTGGTGGAGGTCACGATGAGCGTGAACAAACACTTAACCAACTACTTGTAGAAATGGATGGTTTTGCGACTAACCTAGGAATTATTGTTATGGCCGCAACAAATAGACCTGACGTTCTAGACCCTGCTTTATTAAGACCAGGAAGATTTGATAGACAAATTACTATTTCTACTCCTGATGTTGCAGGACGTGAAGCTATATTAAAGGTGCATGCAAGAAACAAGCATTTATCAGATGACGTTAAACTTGACGAACTTGCAGCTCGTATACCTGGATTTAGTGGAGCTGATATTGAAAACCTATTAAATGAGGCTGCAATTCTTGCTGCTCGTGACAATAGAAAAATTATCACTATGGATGACTTAGATGAAGCAACTGACCGTGTAATGATGGGACCTGCTAAGAAGAGCCGTAAGTATTCTGATCACGAAAAAGATTTAGTTGCACATCATGAGGCTGGACATGCTGTAATAGGATTAAAGTTGGAACATGCCAACGTTGTTCAAAAAGTTACTATTATACCTCGTGGACAAGCAGGTGGATATACACTTATGCTTCCTGAGGAAGAAAACTACTTTGAGACTCGTACTTCTCTTCTAGATAGAATTACAGGTCTTTTAGGAGGAAGAGTTGCCGAAGAAATTACATTTAATGAAGTATCAACTGGTGCTTCTAACGATTTCCAACGTGCAACACGTATTGCTCGTTCAATGATTACAGAATATGGAATGTCATCTTTAGGACCTGTTCAATATGAACAGCAAACAGGATCAGTATTCCTAGGACGTGATTATATGAAAGAAAAGAACTTCTCTGACCAAGTAGCTCTTGAAATAGATAGAGAGCAACGTAAAATCATTGAAGATTGTTACGAAAATTGTAAGAAGATTCTTTTAGAGAATCAAGATTTATTAAATAACATTGCTGAATATCTAAAGAAAGTTGAAACATTAACTAAGGCTGATATAGATGAGATAGCAGAAACTGGTCATTTAAAGAGATGGGATGACCGTGATAAGATAAAAGCTGAACGTGAAGCAAAGGAAGCTGAACTTAAGAAAGCTCAAGAAACTACTTCTGCTGAAGCATTCAAAATTTGTCCTACATGCGGAGCTAAAAACCGCACAGTATCAGGTTTCTGCATCAATTGTGGACGAAACATTGAAAATATTACTCCACAAAACATAATTGAAGTTAAACCTGAAAATGAAAATAGTACTTCTTCTATTCTAAATGATGTAGTTGATTTAGATGATAACAAAACATCTACTTCATCAGAAATTAATTCTAATAATATAGTAGAAGAAACACAAGAATCTACTCTAGATACTAAAACAAATGATGATACTACCAATGATGATACAAAGGTAGATGATAACAATGAGACTAGATAAATTTTTAAAAGTCTCAAGAGTTATCAAACGTAGAACTCTTGCTAAAGAAGTCGCATCAGACGAAAGAATTCTTGTAAACGATAAAATCGCAAAGCCTTCTTACCAATTAAAAAAAGACGATGTTATCACTATTATGTTTGGTAATAAGGAAGTTAAGATTAAAGTTTTAGAATTACTTGATTCAACTAAGAAAACTGATACAGATAAAATGTATGAGCTTATTAGTGAAAGAAAAATAGAAAGTTAAAAAAACAAACACCAATTCAAAATTTGAACTGGTGTTTTTCTATATTATAAATATTGTTTTATTTCACTAAGATTATCAATTGTTTTATATCCTTTAAACATATCAGGATGTTGATGACCTTTTGTAAACAATATACCATCACATCCAATAAGACTTGCTACTTCTATATCATGAAGTGAATCCCCAACACAAATTACTTCATTTGGGTTAATATTATTATTAACTATAAAATCATATCCTAGTTTAGTTTTCGACTTTACTTCTACATCTTTTGTACCAATAACCTTATCAAACAAGTTATAAATTTTATAATATTTTAGTTGGAATGTAAGATTGTTTATTTCAGAAGATGATAAACATATTAAATAATATCCTTTATCTTTTAATTCTATAAGTAAATCAAACACGTCATCATATAACTTACAAGCCAATGATTCTTTCATATATTTTTCATTATAAATAACAGCTAAATCCTCAAATTTGTCCATATTTAAATCAATACCTGCTCTTACATAATAATCCTTTATAGGAAAGCCAAATACCCTTCTATATTTATCCATATCAAGAAGTGGCTTATGTTGATATTCTAAGAATTCATTAATAAGTTTTAAACCTAACTCAACATCATTTAGAAGCGTTCCATTAAAATCAAATATTATATACTTCTTCATAAAATGCCTCCTTAACTTTAATATAATTATACTTTAAAATAAAGCTCTTTTGTAGTATAATTTTAATGTAAAAATAAAGGAGGGCTATTATGCCATTAGTAAACGAACTTGAAATGCTAAAAAAAGCATATGATGAAGGATATGCTGTAGGAGCATTTAATATTAATAACATGGAAACTATTCAAGGAATTGTTGAAGCTGCAAAGCTTGAACATTCTCCAATAATTCTTCAAGTATCAAGAGGAGCTAGAAATTATGCAAATCCTATTTATCTTCAAAAGCTTGTAGAAGCCGCAGTTCTAGATTCAAACCTTCCTATCGCATTACACCTAGACCATGGTGATTCTTTCGAGGTTTGTAAAGATTGTATAGATACAGGATTCACATCAGTTATGATTGATGGTTCATCACTTCCTTATGAAGAAAATGTAGCTTTAACTAAAAAGGTATGCGAATATGCACATGCACATAAACCATACGTTACAGTTGAAGGTGAGCTTGGAACTCTTGCAGGAATTGAAGATGAAGTAAATGTTGAAACTTCATCATATACAGACCCAAATACAGTTGAAGATTTCGTAAAGCGTACTGGTGTAGATTCACTTGCTATCGCAATAGGAACTTCACACGGAGCATTTAAATTCAAACCTGGAACTAAGCCTCAACTAAGATTTGATATTCTAGAAGAAGTTTCAAAGAGACTTCCAGGATTCCCAATTGTATTACATGGTGCTTCTTCTGTTCTACAAGATTATGTTAAGATGTTTAATTCTTGTGGTGGAGAAATGAAAGATGCTATCGGTGTTCCTGAGGATTTATTAGCAAAAGCTTCAAAAATGGCAGTATGTAAAATAAATATTGATTCTGACATTAGACTTGCTTGTTATGCACCAATGAGAAAATATATAATCGATAACCCTTCTTGCTTCGATCCAAGAAAGCCTCTTGGTGTTGCACGTGATAACATAATTGAGGCCGTAAGACATAAGATGAGAGATGTTCTTCATTCATCTAATAAAGCTTAATATAAATAATCCACTTCTTTCGAGGTGGATTTTTTCAATTTATTTGCCATTTAATTAATTATTATGATATAATAATATGGATTTATTTTTGGAGGTTATACATATGGAACAAAAACTTTCTGATCAAGAACTTGCTAGACGTGAAAAATTAGAAAAATTAAAAGAACTTGGCCTTGACCCATTTGGTCAAAGATATGATGCAACTGATCATGCATCTGATGTAAAGGCAAAGGCTGCAAACATAATAGATGATTTTAAGGCAGGTCATCTAGACCTTAATGAAGAAGATTTAAAGTCTGCACTTCATGAACATTTAGAGACTCTTAACGCTGAAGTAAATGTTGCTGGAAGAATTATGTTTATCCGTAAAATGGGTAAAGCTTCCTTCTTCTCTATTCAGGATAAAACTGGATTTATTCAAGTATATATCCGCAAAGATGTTGTCGGTGAAGATCAATATGCATTATTCAAGATGGCTGATCTTGGAGATATCGTTGGTGTAAAGGGTACAATAATGCTTACTCAAACAGGAGAAATCACTATTAAATGTGATACATATACTCACCTTGTTAAAGCACTAAGACCTCTTCCTGAAAAATTCCATGGACTTACTGATAAAGAAGAAAGATATAGACGTCGTTATCTTGATTTAATTATGAATGAAGATTCTAAGAGAGTAGCCATTATGCGTCCTCAAATCATTCGTGCTATGCAAAATTATTTTGATTCAAAAGGATTTATTGAAGTTGAAACACCAGTACTTCAAAATATTCAAGGTGGTGCTTCTGCTCGTCCTTTCATTACACACCACAATGCATTAGACGCAGACTTTTATCTACGTATCGCAACAGAACTTCACTTAAAGAGACTTCTTGTTGGAGGTCTTGAAAGAGTTTATGAAATTGGACGTATCTTCCGTAATGAAGGTATGGATAAAACTCATAACCCTGAATTCACAACCGTTGAATTATATCAAGCATTTGGAGACCTATCTTCAATGATGGATATTTGTGAGGGTGTAATTAAAGCCGCTGCAGATAAAGTAGTTGGTAAAGAAGAATTTATTAACCCATTTGATAGAGAGGGCGAGAAGATTGATATTTCTAAACCTTTCCGTAGAGTTAGTATGTGTGATGTAATTAAAGAACAAACTGGGGTTGATTTTAAGAATAATAACTATACTTTTGAAGAAGCTGTAGAACTTGCGAAAAAGCATAATGTAGCAGTTGAACCTCACTATATTTCAGTAGGACATATTATTAATGCTTTCTTTGAAGAATATGGAGAAAAGACATTAATTCAACCAACATTCTTATGTGGTCACCCAATTGAAATTTCACCACTTACTAAAAAAGACCCAAGCGATCCAAGATTTGTAGAGCGTTTTGAATTATTCATTGGTGGACATGAGTTCGCAAATGCTTATACAGAATTAAATGACCCAATCGATCAAAAGGAAAGATTCCTTGAACAATTAGCTGAAAAAGAAGCCGGAAACGATGAGGCTAGTGAAATGGATACTGATTTCGTAGAATCATTAGAGTATGGTATGCCTCCAGCAGGTGGAATTGGAATTGGTATCGATAGACTCGTTATATTCTTAACTGAATCAGAATCAATTCGAGATGTAATCCTATTCCCTCAAATGAAAACTAGATAATAGGTGATATAATGGATATTCTAACTGATTATGTCAATTGGAAATTTGATAATTCTAATTTAATTAATGAGCTTACAAAAAACGATAGCGCAATTATTAGAAGATTCCCTCATGTACTTGCAGTATGTGATTATTACTATAATGAAGTAACAGAAAATCATTATAAAATGAGTAATGATGAAGAAATGATTTTTGAAAGTGGATTCAATTATCTACACGATCATTTTGATACTATAGATTTAATTTTTAAAAATGTATTCCACTCTTCTTTAGAAGGTATGGATAAATGTGCAAAAACTATAAATCTTCTTCTTTACATAAATGATTTCCAAGCAGAACTTGAAAGTTCTTCTCCAAATAATAAAATTGGTATGAGTAAGCTTAATGACTTAGAAACAAGAGTTATGGAGTACATTGAGAAAAAGACTAATGCGCCAGACGCAATGTTTCAACTATTAAATGATGTCGTTGATGATATGTTTAAAGATGGATATCAAGGTGTAAATGAAATCATGTATGAAGTCGCTGAAGAATTAGGAATTACTCCTGATGAAGCAGATGATGAAGCATACGAAATAAAATATTAATTTAAAATCCCAATTAATTTTGGGATTTATTTTTAAAGAGGTATTTATATGATAAGAATATTATTTGTATGCCATGGTAATATTTGCCGTAGTCCTATGGCAGAATATATAACTAAATATTTAGCTCGTGAAAAAGGAATAGATAGCGAATTATATATTACTTCTAAAGCCACATCTTTAGAAGAAATAGGAAATGATATTTATCCTCCAGTTAAAAAAGTATTATCAAAAAACAAAATACCTTATGACACACATAAGGCTTCAAGAATCACAAAAGCTGATTTAGATAATTTTGATTTAATTATAGGAATGGATTCTTATAATATGGAAAATATAAAAAGAATCATTGGTCCTTCTTCTAAAATTCATAAATTATGTGAATATTCAAATACTAATATTGATGTTGATGATCCTTGGTACACAAGAGATTTTGATGCATGTTTTGGTGAAATATATGCACATTGTAAAAATTTATTAAAATATTTGAGCATAACACTAGTGAAATAATTATATTTGTGTTAACATATGTATGTAGGGTAACCTACTAGTCTCCATATTTTTTTCATAAATAAACTAACTCTCCCTATTAACAAAAATATTTTTAATATGGAGACTATTTTTTTATAAGGCTTTATAAAAGCCTTTTTTTGCATATAAAAGGCCTAGATTTAGAATCTAGGCTTAATTATAAATTATCTTTTTTTACCACATGTAGGACAAACCCTATCCCATTTTTTTAATGGGGTACCACATTTAATACAATAATCTTTCTCTTTAGGTTTTGAAGTAATATAGTCAGCATCATGGCCATAACATTCATCTTTTTTAGAATCATTATATTCTTCTGATAAATCTTTACCATTTGCTTCATCAATTTTTTTATTAAAAACTTCTGGTTTTATCATTAGTTTAAATTGAAGTATTAAAACAGTAGTAAATATAAAATATAATACAATTAATAATGGTAATAATGTTGGTAAATTGCTTCTAGCTATTACCATAGTCATTAATAAAACAATTGTTTCTATTATTAGAACAACGATGCACAATATTTTTGACTTTGTATAGCTAGATAGGTATTCTTCTTTTGAATAATAGGTTTTATTTTTTACCTTTACTCCATTTAATTCTTTCATAAATACACCTCACATACTAATATCAAACATTTTAAGCAAGTTTGTATATTACTTGATGTTCAATAAAGTTCTTCTTTATCTCGTCGTTTACAATATTTAAGTAATCATCCACATTAAGCCATAAATATTCAGTATGTTCGCTTGAAAGCATTATATCTTCACGATCTGTATACGCAATATAGTTTTTAAATACAATATTCGTATTTGGTAGTGGTATATCATATAAGAATAGAGGATTTTTAATAATTAGACCTGTTTCTTCCATTACCTCTCTTTTTACGCATTCCAAAGGTAATTCATATCTTTTACTTCCCCCACCAGGATTTTCCCATTCTCCTCCACGAGCATCATTCATACTTCTTTTTATAGCTAAAAGTTTAGATATTTTTCTATTATATATATAACATTTTGTAATAAAAAATTTCATTTTATCTAAATCCAATCCAAGATTAATTATATCACAAAATATCTATATATTTTAATCAATATATTCTTTTATTAAATAAATGTATCACTTAATAATAGTATTAATTTTAATTAACGAATTAAAAAGAGTTAATGTCTAATAAATTTAAAGCATTAACTCTTTTGTAAATGTTTGAATCAATCAAGCATTATTTAGTTATTAAATAATGGAGTTGATAAATATCTATCACCATTATCAGGAAGTAATACTACAATCTTCTTTCCTTTATTTTCTGGACGCTTAGCAACAACAGTTGCGGCAGCAATTGCAGCTCCTGATGAGATACCTACAAATATTCCATCAGTTTTTACAACCTTAGATCCTGTAGCGAACGCATCATCATTTGATACTGTAATTATCTCATCATAAATAGTAGTATTTAAAGTCTTTGGTACAAATCCGGCTCCTATTCCTTGAATTTTATGAGGACCCGCAACTCCTTTTGATAATACTGGTGATGTTAGAGGTTCTACTGCGATTATCTTAACATTAGGATTTTTACTCTTTAAATATTCTCCAACACCTGAAATTGTTCCACCTGTTCCAACACCTGCAACGAATATATCAACTTCTCCATCAGTGTCGTTCCAAATTTCAGGTCCTGTAGTTTTAAAATGCGCCTTTGGATTTGCAGGGTTTTCAAATTGTCCTGCAATTACTGAACCTGGAATAGTTTTTTTAAGTTCTTCGGCTTTTTCTATTGCGCCCTTCATACCTTTAGTTCCCTCAGTAAGAACTAACTCAGCTCCATACGCCTTAATTAAATTACGACGCTCAACTGACATTGTGTCTGGCAATACAATAATTACTTTATATCCCTTTGAAACACCAATTGCAGCAAGACCAATTCCTGTATTTCCTGAAGTTGGTTCTATAATTGTAGAACCGCTCTTCAACAATCCCTTTTCTTCATAATCTTCAATAATAGCCTTAGCTATTCTGTCTTTTGCTGATCCTCCAGGATTTAATCCTTCAATTTTAGCAAGTAATGTTGCCTCTAACTTGTTTTCCTTCTCATAATTTACTAATTCTACTAGTGGAGTATTTCCAACTAATTCTGCTACACTTTTATATATCTTACTCATTTTCTTATTCTCCTCTTATAATACTATTTTACTGCAGCCTTTAAAGCTTGGTCAAGGTCAGCAATTATATCATCAATATGTTCAGTACCAATTGATAGACGAATCGTATTCTTATAAATTCCTGCATTAGCTAACTCTTCTTCATTTAATTCAGCATGAGTAGTTGATGCTGGGTGAATTGCTAGTGATTTAACATCTCCTACATTTGCTAGTAAAGAGAAAATTTCTAGATTATCAATAAATTTCTTAGCTGTATTATCATCGCCCTTAATCTCAAATGTGAATATTGAACCTCCACCGTTAGGGAAATATTTTTTATATAATGTTTGTTGGGCTTTATCTTTAGATACAGATGGGTGATGAACACGCTCAACTGCTGGATGATTATTTAAGAACTCAACTACCTTTAATGCATTTTCAACATGTCTTTCTACACGAAGAGATAATGTCTCAAGTCCTTGTAACGCTACAAATGCATTAACTGGAGAAATAGAGGCTCCTGTATCACGAAGAAGGATTGCTCTAATATATGTTACAAATGCAGCTCCTCCAAGTGCCTTATAGAAAGATACACCATGATATGATGGATTTGGTTCAACTAGTTGTGGGAACTTTCCACCTTTTTCCCAATCAAACTTTCCACCTTCTACTATTACACCACCAAGTGCAGTACCATGTCCTACAATAAATTTAGTTGCTGACTCAACAACAATATCGGCACCATGCTCAAGTGGTCTAATAATATATGGTGTACCAAATGTATTATCTACAACAAGAGGTAGACCATGTTTGTGTGCAATTTCTGCTATACCTTCAATATCAACAGCGTCACTATTTGGATTTCCTAATGTTTCAATAAATACAAGTTTTGTATTATCCTTAATAGCTGCGTCAATTTCTTTAATATCTGGATTTGTAAATGTTGTAGTAATTCCATAATCTGTAAGTGTATGTGCTAGTAAATTATATGTACCACCATAAATATTATTGGTAGCTACTATATGATCTCCTGAATGTGCTAATGCTTCTATAGCATATGTTACTGCTGCAGCTCCTGAAGCTACTGCTAATGCTGCAGTACCATTTTCTAATGCTGCAATTCTTTGTTCAAACACCTCTTGTGTTGGATTAGTTAATCTTCCATAAATGTTTCCTGAATCTCTTAATCCAAATCTATCAGCTGCATGCTCTGCATTATTAAATACATATGATGATGTCAAATATACTGGAACAGCTCTAGCTCCTGTTGCTGGATCTGGTTTTTCTTGTCCTACATGTAATTGTAATGTTTCAAATTTATAATTCTTGTTATTGCTCATTTTAAATATCTCCTTAATTTTACTTTTTTATTTTTTATCTATAATTATTATTTTTAATGGTGCACATCATATTATGGCATCCCCTAATATTTACATTCATACATCGACTATCTAATATAGCCATAATATCACCTCATTCGTTTATTTCCACAATTCCTATTCGTTTACTAGGAATTACACACTAATAATACACCACCGATTTTCATTTGTCAACCATGAAAATAAAAAAAAATTAAAAAAAATAAAAGGCCACTTATAAAATAGCCTTTTATCCGAGCTTTCGCTCTTAGAGAAGTATATAATTAAAAAGGAGTAAGTGAAATGTATAATACTTAAACATTAACATATCATACTATCTATAATATACATCATTTCTCGTTTTATGTCAAGTGTGCTTTACTTTTTGATTAAAATTTAATAATAAGGCTTCATATGGCCTTTTTATTAAAATAAATTTTATTTTGCATAATAAAAATAATTTATAATTTCATTATAAAAATTAATAAATCATTTCTTTTTTTGTTGAAATGCTTATTTCAAAAAAGTATAATAGATACATGTTAGGAGTTGACTATAATGGAAATTGCATTTGACAATGAAAAATATTTAAAACTTCAATCCGAAAATATTATTAAAAGAGTTAATAAATTCGGTGATAAGCTTTATCTTGAATTTGGTGGTAAACTTTTTGATGATTACCACGCTTCAAGAGTATTACCTGGATTTCAACCAGATACTAAATTAAAAATGCTTCTTACTATTAAAGATAAAGTAGAGGTAGTTGTAGTAATTAATGCTGGAGATATCCAAAAAAATAAAATTCGTGGAGATTTAGGAATAAACTATGAATCTGATGTATTAAGATTAATAGATGCCTTCCGTGCCTCAGGACTTATTGTAAAGAGTGTTTGTATTACTCAATATCAAGCTGTTCCACAAGTTGAGGCTTTTATTAATAAATTAAACAACTTAGGAATAAAGACATATAAGCATTATTCAATTGAAGGATATCCTCATAATGTATCACATATTATTTCAGAAGATGGATTTGGCAAAAATGAATATATAGAAACTACTGCTCCTATCGTAGTAGTTACAGCTCCAGGTCCTGGTTCTGGTAAAATGGCAACATGTCTTTCTCAGCTATATCACGAAAATAAGCGTGGAATAAAAGCTGGATATGCTAAATACGAAACATTCCCTATTTGGAACATTCCACTAAAGCACCCAGTAAATCTTGCCTACGAGGCCGCAACAGCTGACCTACAAGATGTAAATATGATTGACCCATACCACCTAGAAGCTTACGGAATTACAACTGTAAACTATAACCGTGATGTTGAAATATTCCCTGTATTAAAATCCATGATGGAGGCAATATATGGTGAATCACCATATAAATCACCAACAGATATGGGTGTTAATATGGCAGGATTCGCAATTTCAAATGACGAAGCTGCAGTTAAAGCTTCAAAGGATGAAATTATAAGACGTTATCTAAATTCTCTTGTTGATCTTCGTAATGGTAAAGTTGGCGAAGATGCATGCGATAAGATTGGTGTACTTATGCGTCAATTAAATATAACAGTTGAAGATAGACCTTGTGTTAAACAAGCATTAGACAAAGCTCTAAAATCTGGTACTCCTTCTATGGCTATGCAACTATCAGATGGATTTATAGTTGATGCGAAAACATCTGACCTACTTACTGCGCCTGCAGCATTAATTCTTAATGCGCTAAAGCACTTAGCAGGACTTCAAGATGATATTTTATTGTTATCACCATCAATTATTAACCCAATATCTGAACTTAAAACTAAAAATCTTGGAAACCACAATCCAAGACTTCATGCAGATGAGGCATTAATCACTCTAACTATATCAGCAACATCTAACCCTGTTGCCGAAATGGCTGTTAAGCAATTGCCTAATCTAAAGTTTGCGCAAGCTCATTCAACAGTAATTCTTCCTGCAGTAGATGCGCAAATATTTAAGAAGCTTAAGATTGATGTTACAACTGAGCCTCAAATGGTTGCACATAAACTATATTCTAAGTAAAATTAAAGGACCTAATGGTCCTTTTTTTTAATTATATATAATGTTAAAATATTTAAGCTTTTTTGACATAAGATCAATCTTCTCATCATCAAAATTCACATCTACATTAAATACACGTCTCATAAAATAAGTCATAAATGCAAAAGCATCTATTTCAATATCAAGTTCCCATTCATCTACACTATTATGTATTTCAAATTCATGTCTCCACAAATCTAATGTTTCTTTTGATTCTGTAGGTATTCTATTCTTCTTAAGTTCATCAAAAAACTTAAGTTGAATAAATTGATATGCATGTCTCGTTTCATGTATTGCCATCCCTACAATAGTTAATTCGTCATTATTTTTTATAAAATCATTGTTAAGCATAATTTCATACAGTGAAGAATCAAATACATATTCTAAAGAAAAATCACCAATAACAACCTTTGGTGCTTCTATACGCATCTTATTTGCCGCTAGTCCTACTGCCTTATTTAATAAATCAATTAATTCCATATATTATTCCTTTATTTCTGATTGTTTGCGAAGTAATTTAGATATTTTCTTTTTTGGTACAAAGTGTGAAAATAAATGCCCCGCTTTTATACTAAATCCAGGAACTATTTCAAACTTACCTTTAAGCAATTTTTTTATTGCATATTCTCCAACATATTCGCTAGATAATGCATTAATTGTAAATTTAGCATTAGCCCTTTCCTCAAATCCTGTTTTGACAGGACCTGGGCATAATACAGATATATGCACTTTGCTCTTCATATCTTTTAATTCTCTATAATATCCATGACACATTGAATATACAAATGATTTAGTTGCATAATATATATTCATATATGGAGCTACGCCAAATGCCGCAGCTGAAGCTGTAACTAACACCATACCTTTATTTTTATTAATAAATCTTTTCAAAAATTCTTTAGTTAATATAAATGTAGATATATCATTAAGTTTTATCATATTAACTTCTTTTTTGGTATCTGTCTTATTAATATAACCAATGTCACCATAACCAGCATTAGCAATAAATATATCAATATCAATGTTTTTAGTTTCTTCAAGCAACCTATAGTTTTCTTCTTCTATAGATAAATCATATGATAAAAATTCTATATTAGTATCACATTTTGATTTAATTTGATCTAGTCCTGTATCATTTCTTGAAACTAATATTAAATCATACCCTCTTTTTGATAAGGATATTGCCATTTGTGCTCCTATTCCTTTAGTCCCACCTGTAATTAAAGCCTTCATCTATATATCACCTATATTAATAATATCATAAATAAACTTTATTTATATGTTTTTTCAGTAAAATGCGAAGGCGTTTTCAATATTTATAAATATTTTAGATTTTTTTTATATAACAACAAAAAAACCTCCAAAGTAGAATCCACTTTTTTAATTGTCTACTTTATAGAGTCTATTTTAAACTAATGCTATTCTTTTTTAAAAAAAATGGTATAAGGAGTGATTAATATGAAAAAATTATTAACATTATCTATTTCTTGTGCATTGGCCTTAGTACCACTTGTATCATGCAAAAATAAAGACAGTGGTTCAAACGCAACTAGAAATAAATATGAGTATGTTGATGAAAAGAAAGATAGTGTGTATTTAGGATACTATCCACAAAGTAAAGTTGAAGATGAAGCTTTAGCTAATTCTTTAACTAAAAAAGCTGGTACATTACCTACAGCATCTAGTTTAGGCTCATAGTCTGATTATAAATATTATCAATCAGGAGCGCAAAAAAGTTATATGTTCTATATTGATATAGACAAAGATAAAGATGGCTATAATGATTATAGAGGCGTTTATTTTACAGAATATAGAGCCGATAGTACTTCAGGTAACAGTTCTAGTGAAGCTGATAGTTATCAAGCAAAAGCTGGCTACAAAACAAATACTGTCTATTGGTTTAAATATGAGAAAATTAAATGGTTAATTTTATCTAATACGGATGGTAAGGCATTCTTATTAAGTGAATTGCAACTTGACTCACAATCATATCAAAA
The DNA here is from genome assembly GCA_963590725.1 of Anaeroplasmataceae bacterium. Classification (GTDB taxonomy): domain Bacteria; phylum Bacillota_I; class Bacilli_A; order Acholeplasmatales; family Anaeroplasmataceae; genus UBA3206. The sequence continues at coordinate 20,900 of CAVAQB010000012.1, forward strand.
CATTGATTTGTCAAGTGAATCTACTGATTATCAAGGTAACAAAAATACAAACGCTGTTTCTCAAAATAATTATAAATTTTCATCAATTAGATCTTGGATTAATCAAGAATTTTACAATACTGCATTCTCAAGTAAGGAAAAAGGATTGATTTCAACAACTACTGTAAAAAATGGAACTGATACCGTTAGAGATAGTGATCAAGACAAATCATTTGTATGTGATGACACAAATGATAAACTATTCTTATTATCTTATAAAGATTGTACAAGTTCTTATTTATCGGATTATTCTGCTAAAGGATCTGATTATTCATTATCACAAGGTCTTTCAAATTATGTATCCGATGGAACTGTGTATTACGCATCTTATTGGATGCGCTCTCCAGCTTCTTATGCAGGAGAAGCTAGAATTATGGATAGTTCAGTATACCAATATGAAGTAAAAGCTACTAAGATGGGTGTACGTGTTGCCTGCAATATTAATTTATAAAATTTAAATGTATATATAATATATACCAAGTGTCAAGGACATTTATAAAATAAGGTGTAATTATTTGTATATTTATTACCATTCCCAAGGGAATGAAAAACAAAATATTTACTGGTTCTTTAAAATATTAGGAGTAGGTTTTTCAACACCTACTCCTTATAATTTAAAGAGCCCGTTTTTAAGGCTCTATTTATTTTTTTGATAAAATTTAATTTTCTTTAATATATTCTAATTCCTTATGATAGAACGCTTCATATATATCTTTCCACTCATTATAGTTTTGGGCCATCATATTTTTGATATTTTCAGACTTGTTTAATTCACTATTTTGGTAAATTGGTTTAGATATTACAATAGAATATTCTTGTACAGGAAATCCATCAGAACCAATTATATTAGAATCTTCCATGCAAATAAATACAGGTACTATTGGTACTCCTGCCATTTGTGCAATCTTAAAAGCACCTGGTTGAAGTGGCTTTGGCTTTCTATAATTCCACCACATCGATTGTTCAGGATATATAAGTACTATATTACCTTCTTGTAATAATTCTTTTGTAGATCTTAAGAATTCTTTCATTACATCAGGGTTTTCTGCTAATGGTAATGTATTACAATTCTTCATTAAAGAACCGTAAAAACCTGGAAAAGATGTATAATTACCTTCTCTTATAACTCTAAAGAACTTCTTTTTCTTTCTATCTTTTTTTGCAATGCATGCCTCATATGTATAGTGCATTGCGAATGAATCAAAAGCATTGAAGTGATTACAAGTCATAACGCATCCGCCATTTAAATTTCTTAAATTTTCTATACCTTTAATATCCTTAATAATCATCGTTTTATTTTTTATGATTTTATTTAAGAACTTACGGGCAGCATGAAATGCAAATTTAGTCTTTATTTTAGATAATATTTTTTTCCTTTTATAATCAACCTCGCCCGGTTTAATTGGGCGTGTAGGTGGATCTTCTTCTACATCCTCTGCGAAACGCCCTTGTCGCTCATATTCTCTGATTTTTTTAACGACTCTAAGTCTTTCTGGATCTTTACGTTTCGCATTAATTGCAGGAAAGTGTCAGGCCTTCTTATTTCTTCAAGAGCTAGATTATATAATCTTTCTCCAGCCTTTAAATCATTTTCTCTTTGTTCATCAGTATAAGCTTCTAGAACAGAGACAATTTCATTGCATAATTTATTCATCTTTGCATACTTCCAGAAATAAGATTCTCTTCTTACTCCTGTAAAA
>CAVAQB010000013.1:0-7838 GCA_963590725.1 Anaeroplasmataceae bacterium
GGTACATCAGGGGTTATTACTAAAATGATTGAAAAAAATCAATTTTTCTCACTTATTTTATATGGAGAACCGGGATGTGGTAAAACCACTATAGCCTCCATTTTATCTTCTTATTTTGAACCAAATGTTTACGAGTTTAACGCATCTATTGATTCTAAAGATAAACTTAAAGATATATTCAAATCCTCTTCTTATTACAATAATACTTTTGTAATAATAGATGAGATTCATAGAATGAAAAAAGATATTCAAGATTATCTTTTACCATATCTTGAAAAAGGAATGGTAACTATTATAGGACTTACAACAGAAAATCCTTATATCGCAGTAAATCCTGCCATAAGGTCAAGATGTCATATATATCAAATGCATTCTATTACAAAAGATGATATTATTCTTCTTTTAAAAAATACTATAAAAAAAGAGAATATGTTTATAAATAATAAAATATACCCTGAAGTATTAGATTTTATTGCGGATAAATCTGGATGTGAAATAAGAACATCTTTAAACATGCTTGAATCTCTAACTCTTCTTGATGGAGATATTACAGTAGATAAGGCCTCTCTTATAATTGGTAAAAAGCCTCTTAAATTAGATGATAAAGGTATATCATACTATGATATATTATCAGCATTTCAAAAATCTATTAGAGGAAGCGATGTAGACGCTTCTTTACATTATCTTGCGCGTCTTATAAAGCTTGAAGATATTGATATTATAACAAGAAGACTTACAGTTATTGCATATGAAGATATAGGTCTTGCAAACCCTTCATGTGGACCTAAAGTTATAGCCGCATGCACTGCTGCTAAAAATCTAGGATTCCCAGAGGCTAGAATACCTTTAGCTTCTATTACAATTGATTTAGCTTTATCCCCTAAATCTAATTCCGCTGAAGAGGCAATAGATAATGCGCTCTCTGATTTAGAAAATACTGCATCTTATGAAATACCAAAGCATATTCTTAATCGTGAGATTAAAGGTGGAGCTACTTATTTATACCCTCATGATTTTGAAGATGATTTTGTATCTCAACAATACTTGCCTACACCTCTTCTAAACCATACTTACTATCACGCTCATGAAACTGGTAAATATGAAAAAGCTTTAAAAGATAGAAACGAATATTTAAAGAAATTTTTAACAAACTTTAAATAATAAATGACCTACACAAAATATATGTGTAGGTCTTTTTAATCATATTAAGCTTCTACAGTTTGTAAAGAGGCTTGTTTCTTCTTCATTTTAATAGTTTCAACATCAGTTGAAATTAAAACTGGAATTATTATTGGATTACGTCTTGTGTATTTATAGATTAATCTTGAAACTTCAGTTTTTAAGTCATTTTTGTAAGATGCCCAGTCAATAAATTTATTAACTAAATATTTTAGTGAAACTTTAACAAACATCTTATTAAATAAGTCCATCATATCACAATCTGGTGCGCTAAAATTAAACCCTTTAGCGACCAATTCAGGTCCTGATACAATTTTTTTAGTTTTAGGATTAATGTTTGCGATAATCATTACTACCCCGTCTTCAGCAAGAAGTTCACGATCACGCATTACAACGTCTCCGACATCTCCTACTTGCTTACCGTCTATATTAATTTCACCAAAACAAACGTCTCCTATAATTCCTAGATATTTTTTATTATCAAATGATACAACATCACCATTATCAAGAATTATTATTCTATCTTTTGGCGTACCAACGCATTCAGCAACACTAATAAATCCATATTGGTGTCTATATTCTCCTATTACAGGAATAATATATTGTGGTTTAGTAACATTAATCATTTCCTTTATCTCTTCACGTGAAGCATATGGAGATGGTAATAGATTAGCATTAAATACCTTAACCTTTGTTGTAACTTTATAAATCATATCAAGTGTACGAGCAGCCATTTTTTCAGTACCAAGATAAGGAACTGTAAGTAAGACTACTGTATCATTTTGTTCCATCTTAACAAGTCTATCAATACCTTTAGACATACGTTGAAGCATATGATAAGGCTCATGACGCTCACCTGTCACAATAACAACAAGATCTTTATCATTGTTTTTATTCTTTTCATCAATAAATCTTAAATTTACTAATAATTCTTCAGGAACCTTTAAGTATCCTAGGTTCATAGCTTGATTTACAATTCGTTGTGTCTTACGACCTATAATCGCTACTTTTCTATTAAATGATACTGCGATATTTATAATTTGTTGAATTCTTTGAATATCGCCTGAAAATAATGAGAATATTATTCTATTTTCATTCGAAATAAAAATTTGTTGAATTCTTTGTTTGAATTCTAAGATAGTACCACGAGACGCATCATTATTAGCTCCTAGTGAACCACAAAGTAATGCAAGTACTCCTTCTTTTGAGAAATGAGTTAAATTATTATACATTCTTTGATAGTCTACTTTTGCATTTTGATCGAATGAATAATCAGATGTATAAATAACATTTCCATCATTTGTCTTTATGCATATTCCAAGACATCCGGGAATGTTGTGTGCAACTATAAAAAAGCGCACAATTATGCCATCAAAATCGATTTTTGACCTATCATCAACAACTACTAATCTTTCATCATTTATTTTGATACCATCACTATTTAATTGATCACGTACTAGCGCAATTGTGAATTCACTACCATAAGCCTTACAAGAAAGTTTCTCTAAAAGCATTCCTGCAGCACCTATATGCTCAACATGACCATTTGTTAAAAATATTCCTTTAACCCTATCTTTATTTTCTTCAAGATAGGAAATATCTGGTACAATTCTATCTACACCATATAATTCCGAAGTTGGAAATTTAATACCAGCATCTAATATAAAAATCTTAGAATCGACCTCAACGCAATAAAGATTTTTTCCATTTTCTTGAAGTCCACCAAGCGCGAAAATATTTATTTTACTCATAACAAACAAGCTTACTTTTGTAAGCAAATTCCTCCTTTCAATTTTTCCAAATCGTTTCTTTTCATGATAATATGTTATCATACTTTCTATTTTTTTACAACTATTATTATATTTTATGATAAAATATTTTTAGGTGATAAAATTGATAAATTATCCTATTAAGAAAAAAATAGATACTAAGACAAATGAAGTTTTAGAGAATAAAAAAAGAAAAAATGAAAATATTAATATGGCACATCGTGGAATGAATCTTGAAAGCTTAATCAACGATTCAAACGAATATTATAAAGCCATGGACCAGGCGGTTATATATAAGAAGCCTGTTCCTGTACAAATAGTTAAAGTAGATTATCCATCAAGAAATAAAGCGGTAATTACAGAAGCTTATTATAAGATACCATCTACTACTGATTATAACGGAATATATAAAGGTAAATATATTGATTTTGAGGCTAAGGAAAATAAGAATAAAACTTCATTCCCACTAGCTAACGTTCATCCTCACCAAGTTGATCATTTAAAAGCAATCGCAAGACATGGTGGAATTGGATTTTTAATAATTTATTGGGTTCATAAAAATGAATTTTTCTTATATCCAATAGATAAATTCGCTCCACATTTTGATGAATACTTAGGTAGCGGAAGAAAATCAATTGTATACGAAGATTTTTTAAATGAAGCATATCTTATAAGTGAAAAATATAAGCCAAGACTCGATTTCTTATCTGTTATAGATTTATATCTACTTAAATAAAAATCTACCTTAATTGGTAGATTTTTTTATCTAAAAAAAAGAGAAGGTCAGTGTCTTTCGACATTGACCTAAAAAAAGGGGGGGTTGTGAATTTTAAATTCACAGGGGATTTTGTGTACTTAACTTAAGTACGACTATATATTACATTATTTAAATAAAATTGTCAACATTAATGATTATTTAAACAATACAATTATAAAGTTATTGTTTTTTTATTATATTTATGCATACAACTGTTTAATTATATAGCGAGTGCATATAAAAAAACAAGCAGTATTTCTACTGCTTGCCTTCTTTAATATTACATTGACTCGTGAATAGTACGAGCAATAACGTCATCTTGTTGTTCCTTAGTTAGGTTGATGAACTTTACTGCATATCCTGATACACGAATTGTAAGTTGTGGGTACTTCTCAGGGTGTGCTTGTGCATCTAATAATAAGTCACGATCAAATACGTTAACATTTAGATGATATCCACCATCTGATACATATCCATCAAGCATATTTACTAAATTTTCTACTCTTGTCTCTGTTGCCTTTGCTGACATAATAATTTCCTCCTTATTGAAATTCTTTATGAAAGTTAATCTTACTTTCCTAATGCATTTGGAGTTACAGCAAATGTATTAGAAATACCGTCACGAGAATCCTCGTATGGTAGTTTAGCTACTGACTCAAGTGAAGCTAATGCTCCGTGTGAGTCACGTCCATGCATTGGGTTAGCTCCTGGTGCTAGAGGTTGTCCAGCCTTACGTCCATCTGGAGTGTTTCCAGTCTTCTTACCATAAACTACGTTAGAAGTAATTGTAAGAATTGACATTGTTGGCTCAGAATCTCTATATGTATGATGCTTTCTGATTTCGTTCATGAAAGTCTCAACTAACCATACAGCTAAATCATCGGCTCTATTATCATTATTTCCATACTTAGGGAAGTCTCCTTCAATCTTGAAGTCAACTACTACTCCCTCTTCATCACGAACTGGATATACCTTAGCATACTTAATAGCTGATAATGAGTCTGCAGCACATGAAAGTCCAGCAACTCCTGTTGCGAAGAATCTATGAACTTCAGAATCATGTAATCCCATCTCTAAAGCTTCATAAGAATACTTATCATGCATGTAGTGAATAGCATTTAATGTGTTAACATAAACATCAGCTAACCATGCCATCATAATTTCATACTTATGCTTAACATCTTCGAAGTTAAGAGCCTCATCAGATGTGATAGCTTGATATTCAGGTCCTACTTGAACATGCTTTCCAGTTACCTTATCCTTTAATAATTCATCCTTACCACCGTTTATAGCGTATAGTAAGCACTTAGCTAAGTTAGCACGTGCACCGAAGAATTGCATATCCTTACCTTGTCTCATTGAAGATACGCAGCAAGCGATACAGTAGTCATCACCCATCATTGGTCTCATTAATTCATCAGACTCATATTGAATAGCTGAAGTTGTAATTGAAATCTTTGCACAATACTTCTTAAACTCAAGTGGTAATCTCTTAGACCATAGAACTGTTAAGTTTGGTTCTGGAGCTGGTCCAAGGTTCTCTAGTGTATGAAGTACACGGAATGAATTCTTTGTTACAAGACTTCTTCCATCAGTTCCCATACCACCGATAGACTCAGTTACCCAAGTTGGATCTCCTGAGAATAATTCATTATATGATTGAATACGAGCAAAACGAACCATACGAAGCTTCATAATGAAGTGATCCATAAACTCTTGAGCCTCAGACTCAGTAATTAGACCCTTCTTTAAATCACGCTCAATATAGATATCAAGGAATGTAGAGTTACGTCCGATAGACATAGCTGCTCCGTTTTGATCCTTAACAGCTGCTAGATATCCAAAGTATAAAGCTTGAATAGCTTGTTGAGCAGTCTCAGATGGTTGAGAAATATCACATCCATAAGATGCTGCCATATCCTTTAATTGCTTTAAAGCCTTGATTTGCTCAGAAATCTCTTCACGATCTCTTACCTTGTTATCTGTCATTTCTCCAACAAGTAATGACTTGTCGAATTCTTTTTGCTTAATTAAGTAATCTACTCCGTATAAAGCAATACGTCTGTAGTCTCCAACGATACGTCCACGTCCATATGTATCAGGAAGTCCTGTTAAGATGTGAGCTGTACGACAAGCACGCATCTCAGGAGTGTAGACATCAAATACTCCATCATTGTGAGTCTTACGATATTTTAAGAAGAAATTCTTGATAGTCTCATCGATATTGTATCCATATTGCTCTGCTGCTTGGCAAGCCATACGAATTCCACCATTAGGCATAAATGCTCTCTTTAATGGCTTATCTGTTTGAAGTCCTACAATCTTCTCAAGTGCTTGGTCAATATAACCAGGCTTATGAGAATTTACTTGTGATGGATTATCGATATCGCAATCAAGTACTCCACCCTTCTCATGCTCTTGCTTCATTAAGTCAGCAACCTCATTCCATAGCTTTGTTGTAGCCTCAGTAGGTCCTGCTAAGAAGCTAGCGTCTCCTTCATAAGGAGTATAGTTTCTTTGGATAAAGTCTCTAACGTTAATCTCGTTAGACCACTTACCAGGAACGAAATCTTCCCATGCTTTGTTCATATTAATATACCTCTTTCCATATACGTCGTAAGAGTATATCTCTTACCAAGTTAAATTATAGCAAACTACAATATTTAATTCAAGTAAAACGACTTTGAATTTTATATAAATTTCAATGCGTTTTTTTACGCAAATCAAAATAAAATTTTATATTTACAACAATATAGACCAATATATTTAATATAAAATAATTATTTTTGATTTATTTTATATAATATTGGCCTTTTTTTAATATATAATTTTATTTGCTTTCTTTAATTTCAGATATTTTGGCATCTATCCAAAGTTCAAGTATTTCTTCAGGTTGATATCCCTTACATCTTTGAATTTCAACGCCATCATTAAAAATAATAATCGTTGGTGCAGTCACAATCTTCCACTCTTGTAAAAGACCTATAATAGATTCATCTGCTTCTACGTGTCTTAAATTAAAATCCTTACGTTTTTCCCAAATATTATATAATACTGGAAGTAGTGAAAGACAATTAGCGCAAGATTCTCCTGAAATTTCAACAACGTTAATTCCTTTTAATTTTTCTTTATAATTTTCTAATGTTATATCATTAATTTTACTACTTTGCATAATTATCAACTCCTAATATTTCCTTAGCCATTTCTATTACTTCAACAGATGGCGCTTCAATATCTTTAAATCTATAAGAAATTCCCATGTTATCATATTTCATCTTACCAAGTGTATGATATGGTAACACTTCAACCTTATCTACTGTTTTAAGAGTATCAATGAAATCTCTTGTTCTTTGTAAAGACTCTTTATTATCAGTCCAACCAGGTACTAGTACCTGACGTATCCACATATGCTTTCCATTATCACTTAACCATTTTGCGAAATGAAGCTCATGATCATTAGATTTACCAGTAAGTTTAATACACATTGGATCATCAATATGTTTTATATCTAATAAGAATAAATCAGCATACTTTATTAATTCATTATATTTTTCCATAACAGTTGAATCATTATAATCAAATTCATAGCCTGATGTATCTACACAAGTATTAATTCCCTTAGCTTTTAATTTCTTAAATAAATCAATCACAAAATCGATTTGACATAAAGGCTCACCACCTGTAACAGTACATCCTCCTTTATCTCCAAAATAGTTTTTATATCTTAAAACCATTTGTACTACTTCGTCCGATGAATGTATTTCATTTTCCTTAAATTCCCATGTATCTGGGTTATGGCAATAGCCACATCTTAAATGACACCCCATAAGGAAAACCACAAATCTAATCCCAGGACCATCAACTGTACCAAATGATTCAAATGAATGAATATTTCCATCCATATATAACACCTTACCTTTACCAAGTATTATTTTACATAAAATTGGCAATAATTTCAACAATAACACAATCACTCTATGATATAATTTATTTAAAGGAGTGAATAATAATATGAATATTTTATTTATAATAAATAACGGATATGAAGATATAGAATTTAGTGCGCCATACGACATATTAAAACGTGCAGGATATAATGTTTTGGTGGCTTCTAATAATACTAGCGCTACAAG
>CAVAQB010000014.1:0-46455 GCA_963590725.1 Anaeroplasmataceae bacterium
GTTATTATCTATTATATGATAAAATGTTATTATGAATAATAATCTACTTTTTCTTAGATTAATTAACTTTAGAATGGATGGGATTTCATATGGCCAAGAATTTTATTCATCAAGTTAATATTCATAAATGTCATCATTATGTGATGATGTTTTTAAACGCGTAAAGAAACGATGTTTTATAACGTCGTTTTTATTTTTATGGGAAAGGATTAATTTAAAATGACCGATTTAGAGATTGCACAAAATGCGCAAATGGATAAGATCACAGATATTGCAAAAAAGATTGGTATCGATGAAGATGATCTAGAGCTTTATGGTAAGTATAAGGCTAAAATAAGCCTTGATGTACTAAAAAAGCACAACAAGAATGGAAAGATAATTTTAGTCACAGCTATAAATCCAACTCCAGCTGGAGAAGGAAAGTCTACTACAACAATTGGACTAGCTGATGCCTTAAATAAACTTGGAAAAACTTGTGTGGCTGCTATTCGCGAACCATCATTTGGACCAGTTCTTGGAGTAAAGGGAGGAGCTGCAGGAGGAGGATATGCTCAAGTAGTTCCTATGGAAGATATTAACCTTCATTTCACAGGAGATATTCATGCGATTACTACTGCAAATAATGCGATATCGGCAATAATTGACAACCACATTCATCAAGGAAACACACTTGGAATAGACCCAAGAAGAATTATATGGAAACGTGTACTTGATATGAACGATAGAGCATTAAGAAACGTGGTTATTGGTCTTGGAGGCGCAACAAACGGAGTTCCTCGTGAGGATCACTTTGATATTACTGTTGCCTCAGAGATTATGGCTTTATTATGCTTAGCACATGATCTTAATGATTTCAAGGAAAGATTAAATAAAATTGTAGTTGCTTATAGGTATGATAAGACGCCAGTTACAATAGAGGATCTTGGATGTGCTGGTGCAATCACTATGATTATGAAAGATGCTATTAAACCTAATATAGTTCAAACACTAGAACATACACCGGTTTTAATTCATGGTGGACCATTTGCAAATATTGCTCATGGATGTAATAGCGCAATCGCAACTAAGATGGCACAATCTTTAGGGGACTATGTCGTAACTGAAGCAGGATTTGGTGCTGACCTTGGAGCTGAGAAGTTCTTAGACATTAAGTGCCGTAAGATTGGTCTTAAGCCATCTGCTGTAGTAATAGTTGCTACAATCCGTGCATTAAAGATGCATGGAGGAGTTAGTAAAAAGGATTTAGCATTAGAAAATGTTGATGCTTTGAAGAAAGGGTTTGAAAACCTTGAAAAGCATATTGAAAACGTTAAAAAGTTCAATCTTCCATATGTCGTTGCAATCAATAAATTTGTAACAGATACTGATGCTGAAATTAAAGCGCTAGAAGATTGGGCAACAGCTAATGGACATAATGTTTCATTATCAGAAGTTTGGGGTATGGGATCTGATGGTGGACTAGATTTAGCTAAGAAAGTAATTGAGGTAATCGATAAGAACGATGGTGCCAAGACTTTTAAGTTCTTATATGATGAAAATGACACAATTGTTAACAAAATTAATACAATCTGCAAAGAAATATATGGTGCAGATGGTGTTGATTTTAGTTCAAATGCATTGAAACAAATTAAAACATTCGAAGAAAACGGATGGGATAAACTTCCTATTTGCATGGCAAAGACTCAATATAGTTTATCAGATGATCCAACAAAACTTGGACGTCCTGGTGGATTTAGAATTACAATACGTGAGCTTAAGCCATCTATTGGAGCTGGATTTATTGTTGCCCTTACAGGCGATGTAATGACAATGCCAGGTTTACCAAAACAACCAGCTGCATTAAATATGGATGTTGTAAATGATAAGATTATTGGATTATTTTAATTAAAGGAGAAAATTTAGAGAAATGGAATACGTAACAGGAAAAAGACAGGTTGTCATGAACTTTTCAGAAAAGTTCTGCCAAACTGAAAATGAAATTTTAAATAGTGACTGCTTTAAGGATGTATGGTCAAAATACGTTAAGAAGATTTATGAAAGTGAAAATCAAACTTTCTTACCAGTATTAACTATATTCCCTAAGTCAAAAGTAGTATCACAAACTATTGATTTATTTAAGCTATTATTAAGCTTTACAGTTGATGAAATTGAAGAAATGAATCCTTTTTATGCTAAGGCTTTATCAATGAGAGATGTATTATATGATTTAGTACAAAACTTCTATGATTATTGGAGACATCTTGAACGTTATGCAGTAGTTCTAAATAGAGCTACTAAGGATGGAGTTGAATCTTCATCTTTCGTTGAAGCTCAATCAAAGTTCAATAATGTAGTACTTTCTACATATAGAACAATCTCAGAAAAACTATTTGGTGCCTCATTCCCTATTTATCGTCAACTTCCCGCTGGAGTTAATGCAGCATTGTTATTATCAAGAAATGAGTGGATGGGAAAGAACTCACCTTATTATTTCTTAGCTAAGAGTGACGCGATTGAACAAATTGTTATTCGTCCACCATTCATCTCATATTCTGCAAAGAATAAGAGAACAGGAACTTACCCAGAGGTTAAAACTAACCCTATGGATAAGATTAGAGAAAACTTTGATGCGAAAGCATTCTACTGCTATGCTGCAAAGGTTGGATCATCACTTGCATATATTTATTTCCATAGAGATTTCTTAGCTCATGGAATTACAATTGGAAACTTATTTGAATTTGTACCACTTTCAGCTTGTAAGGGTAAGAAACCAGATTTATTATATGTATTCGGTGCTGACTATGAGGTAGTTGATAAGACTAAGGATGGTTCTGAATTCTATTATGATAAAGAAAACGATATTTATGTTGGATTAGCTCCTCATTCAGATGAGGTAGACTATTTCGGATATATGAAGAAGATGCTTCTTACTTTATATAATACAAAGATGATTGATCAAGGATTCTTACCAATTCATGGAGCATGTGTTCATATCACTATGAAGTCAGGAGCTACTAAGAATGTAGTTATCATGGGAGATTCAGGAGCTGGAAAGTCTGAATCACTTGAAGCACTATCTGAAATGGCAGGAGATAACATTTCTTCTCAACTAACTATTTTTGATGATATGGGAACATTTAAGGTTGAAAATGGTAAGATTATGGCATACGGAACAGAAATTGGTGCTTTTGTAAGAACTGATGATATGGCTGCAGGATATGCTTACCGTGAGATGGATAGAGCTATATTCATGAACCCAGATAAGACAAACTCTCGTTTAGTAGTACCAGTTGCTACATATCCACAAATTATGAAGGGATATCCAGTTGATATGTATTTATATGCAAACAACTATGATCCTGAATGCGAATCAGAAGTAGAATTCTATGATAACGCTGAGGAAGCAAAGAAAATATTTATTCGTGGAGCACGTAGAGCTAAAGGAACTACTCAAGAAACAGGTATGACAGAGTCATTCTTTGCTAATCCATTTGGACCTGTTCAAAGAGAGGCACAAACAAGAGTTATTATTGATAAAACATTTGATGCACTATTTAAGGCTGGAGTTAAGGTTGGAAACCTTCATACACGTTTAGCTGTTCCTGGTATGGAACATGATGGACCAGCACTTGCTGCAAAGAAGTTATTTGAATTATTAGAAAAGTAAGAGGTATAAGCGATGGTAAAAGTTGGAGTTATAATGGGGTCCTCATCTGATTATGAGGTAATGAAGGATGCAGTAGCGGTCTTAGAACAATTTGGCATTCCTTATGAAAAGAAGATAGTGAGCGCGCATAGAACTCCAGATTTACTATGCGAATATGCCAAAACTGCTAAGTCACGTGGACTTGAGGTTATTATTGCAGGAGCAGGTGGGGCAGCCCACCTTCCTGGAATGACAGCTTCTATGACTACACTTCCAGTGGTTGGAGTACCAGTAAAATCAAGAGCATTAAATGGAGTTGATTCGCTATTATCAATTGTCCAAATGCCTGGTGGTATTCCAGTTGGAACTATGGCAATTAACGGGGCTAAAAATGCTGCGTTATATGCTATTTCAATTCTTGGAATAAAGGATGAAGAGGTTGCTAAGAAATTAGAGGCCTATCGTGAAAAACAAACAAAGGATGTGCTTTCAAGTGAGCTTGAATAAAATTGGAATTATTGGTGGCGGTCAGCTTGGAATGATGCTTTGCGAAGAAGCAAAACTTCTTGGAGCGAGTACCATTGTCTTAGACCCATCTAGTGATGCGCCAGCGTTTAAAATTGCAGATGAGCATATTTGCGCAACATTTGATGACTTTGAAGCGTTAGAGGATTTATGCAAAAGATCAGATGTGGTTACATATGAGTTTGAAAATGTAAGAAGTGATTATTTAATTAAACTCGAGGGTAAATATAATATTAAGCAAGGATTTAAACCACTATTTGATGGACAAGATAGAATTAGAGAAAAAACTAATGCTAATAATCATGGCTTAAAAACTGCGAAGTTCTTTGATGTAACAACACTAGAAGATGCGAAAAACGCTATAAAAGAATTAGGTTATCCTTGCCTTTATAAAACAAGAACGCTTGGATATGATGGTCACGGGCAGGTATTGTTAAAAAGTGATGACGACATTGAAAAATTAAAAGAATTCTTAGGCGGACCAGGTATAATTGAGGAATTTATAAAATTTGATTATGAGGCTTCCATTGTTATGGTAAGTGATGGCAAGAATGTTATAAATTTCCCAATTTCAAGAAATATTCATAAACACGGAATACTTGATTTATCAATTGTTCCTGCAGGTATGAATAAAAATCTTGAGGAAAAAATGATAAAAGCTTCTAAGGATTTTATGATTGATTGCGGATATTTAGGCATCCTTGCAATAGAGTTCTTTATTAAAGGAGACGAGTTCTATTTCAATGAAATGGCACCACGTCCTCATAATTCAGGGCATTATACTATTGAAGGATGTAATACAAACCAATTTAGAGAACTAGATAGATATCTTCTAGACCTACCTCTTTTGGAACCAAAATTATTATATCCAACAGTAATGAAAAATATTTTAGGACAAGATGTTGTTGATGTTTTAAAATATAGAACTCTTCCGAATGCATACGTCCATATGTATGGAAAGAGTGAGGTTAGAAATAACCGTAAAATGGGACATATTACATTCACTAATATAGATGAAGAAAAATATAACAAATTAGTAAGCGAGGCATTGTAATGGACTATCGTATTTATGTAGAAAAACTTCCAAAGTTTCAAGTAGAAGCACAAAGTTTATTAAAAGAATTTAATTTAAATCTAAATTTAGATCTTAAATCTTTAAGATATGTTAATGTTTATGATTTAAGAGGATTTTCTAAGGAATTATTAGAAAAAACTAAGTATACAGTATTCGGTGAAATTGTAACTGACACAGTTACAGAAGACATTGATTTATCTAAAAATAAGTATATTGCGGTTGAATATTTGCCAGGACAATTTGACCAAAGAGCATCATCTGCGGTTGATTGTGTAAAACTTGTTGATCCTCATGCAGATATTATTATCAAGTCATCAAGACTTATTATATTAGATAATGATGTAACAGAAGATACAATTGAGAAAATTAAGCATTACTATATTAATGCGGTTGAATCAAGAGAGAAAGATTTAAGAAAGCTTTCATTTGATGAAAATGCTGAAATTAAGCCTGTTAAAGTATTAACTGGATTAACTAATATGGAACGTAAGGATTATGCAAATTTCATTAAGGAATATGGATTAGCAATGAACGAGGATGACCTTGATTGCGTTGTTAAGTATTTCAAAAATGAGAATCGTGATCCAAATGAGACAGAATTAAGAATTCTTGACACATATTGGTCAGACCATTGTCGTCATACAACTTTTGGAACAATTCTTGAAGAAATTACAATTGATGATTCGTTTATTAAAAATGAGCTTGAAGATGCTTTAGACTTATATAAAAATATGAGAAAGGAACTTGGCCGTGAGAATAAGGATTTTTGCTTAATGGATATGGCATGTATTGGTGCACGTTATCTTAAGAAGCATGGATATCTTGATGACCAAGAAGTTTCAGAGGAAAATAATGCTTGCTCAATATTTGTTAATATAGATGTTAATGGTAAGATGGAAAAATGGTTATTACAATTTAAGAATGAAACTCATAACCATCCAACTGAAATTGAACCATTTGGAGGAGCATCAACTTGTCTTGGAGGAGCTATTAGAGACCCACTATCAGGAAGAGCTTATGTATATCAAGCGATGAGAGTTACTGGAGCCGGAGATATTTATAAGCCAGTTAAGGAAACTCTTGAAGGAAAACTTCCTCAACGAATTATCTCAACTAAGGCTGCGCAAGGATATTCATCTTATGGTAACCAAATTGGACTTGCCACAACTCATGTAAGAGAAATTTATCATGATGGATACGTTGCAAAGCGTCTTGAGGTTGGAGCAGTAGTTGGAGCATCTCGTGCTGCAGATGTTCATAGATATTCACCAGAACCTGGTGATGTTGTATTAATGTTTGGTGGACGTACTGGCCGTGATGGAATAGGAGGAGCTACAGGTTCTTCTAAAAAGCACAACACTAAGTCACTTGAAACATCTTCATCAGAGGTTCAAAAGGGAAATGCACCTGAAGAGCGTAAGATAGAGCATTTATTTAGACGCCCTGAGGTAACAAGACTTATAAAGAAGAGTAATGACTTTGGAGCTGGAGGAGTATCAGTTGCTATCGGAGAACTTGCACCAGGTCTTGATATTTGGTTAGATAGAGTTCCTTTAAAGTATAAAGGATTAAATTCAACAGAGATTGCTATATCTGAGTCTCAAGAGAGAATGTCAGTTGTAGTTGATAAGAAGGATGTTGAACAATTTAAGAAATATTGTAATGAAGAGAATATTGAAGTAACTCATATTGCAAATGTTACAGATACTAATAGACTTGTAATGTTTAATAAAGGTGAGAAGGTAGTAGATATTTCTCGTGAATTTATTGATTCTGCTGGTGCTAAGCATTTCGCAAAAGCAGAAATTAGTGCAGTAGAAAATAAGAACCCATTCAAGAGAAATATTAAGGGTAAGGATATCACTGAAAAGATGTTTAATAACCTTAATGATCCAAATGTTGTTTCTCAAAAAGGACTTATTGAAATGTTTGATGCCACAATTGGACGTTCAACAGTATTGATGCCATTCGGAGGAAAGTACCAAAGAACAGAAACTCAGGTTTCAGTTCAAAAACTTCCAGTTCTAGATGGAGAAACAAATACAGCATCTATTATGGCATTTGGATATAATCCATATATTACTTCATGGTCACCATATCATGGATCACAATACGCTGTAATTGAAGCAGTATCTAAGGTTGTAGCTGCAGGAGCACGCTATGATAAGATGAGATTTAGTTATCAAGAATTCTTTGAGCGTATGCAAAGTGAGAAGTCTTGGGGAAAACCTTTAGCTTCACTTCTTGGAGCAATTAAAATCCAAAAAGATTTATGCTTACCATCAATTGGAGGAAAAGATTCAATGTCTGGAACATTTGATAACTTAAATGTACCTCCAATGTTAATGGCGTTTGGAATTACAGTTGTTGATGCAAGAACAGTAATTTCTCCAGAATTTAAAAATGCTGGAAATAAGATTTATTTAATTAAGCATACACCACTTAAGAATTACAATCCAAACATTGATGAATTAAAACAAATATTTGATTTCATATCTACTAATATTGAAAACAAGAACATAATATCTGCTTACGCTTTAACAAATGGTGGAGTATCTGAGGCACTTGCTAAGATGAGCTTTGGTAATAAAGTTGGAGCACGTGTTGAGGTTCTAGAGGATGATCTATTTGATTATTCTTATGGATCATTTGTTGTTGAAGCAACTAAAGATCTTAAAGCAGATTTTGTTAAGTTCTTAGGATTTACTATCTCTGAGCCTGTTCTAGATATTAATGAAGAAATAATGAATATCGATGGATTATTTGAGGCTAATAGAGCTAAGTTTGCGACAATTTATAGAGATGTTGCGGATAATAAGGCTACTGTAATTAAAAAAGACTCAAATAAGAAAAATACACTTATATATAAGGGTGAGCCAGTAGAACATCCAACAGTATTTATTCCAGTATTCCCTGGAACAAACTGCGATTATGATACTAAAAAAGCTTGGGAAAAAGCTGGCGCAAATGTTAATGTTATGGTATTCCGTAATTTGACATCAGAAGATGTATTATCATCAATTGAGGAAATGAAAGAAAATATTGATAAAGCACACATTATTACATTTGCTGGAGGATTCTCAGCAGGAGATGAACCAGATGGTTCTGCTAAGTTTATCGCAAACGTTATTCAAAATAGCGATATAAAGAAGGCAATTAACGCCTTACTTGACCGTGGAGGATTAATATTAGGAATTTGTAATGGATTCCAAGCTTTAGTTAAGTCTGGATTATTACCTTATGGACGTATCGGAGAACTTTCTAAAGAATCTCCAACACTATTCCATAATGATATAAATAGACACGTATCTCAAATGGTTACAACAAGAGTTTCAACTCTTGCTTCACCATGGTTATCATCATTTAAGATTGGTGATATGCATACAGTTGCTCAATCACATGGAGAAGGAAAGTTTGTAGTATCAGAAGAAATGGCTAAGGAATTATTTGAAAATGGTCAAGTAGCATTCCAATATGTTTCAGAAGATGGAAATATTACAGTTGAGTCACCAGAAAATCCAAATGGATCTGATTACGCAATTGAAGGAATTATCTCACCTAATGGACAAATCCTTGGTAAGATGGGACATAGTGAGCGCTTTGAGAGCAATTTATTTAAGAATATCTCAGGAAATAAAGCACAAGAATTATTCGAAAATGCAGTAAAGTATTTCAAAAAGGAGAACTAAAATGAAACAAGGTAAGTTATTATACGAAGGAAAAGCAAAACAAATATTCGAAACAGAAGATCCAAACATTATTATTATGCATTATAAAGATGATGCCACTGCTGGAAATGGTGCAAAGCATGCACAATTTGCCAAGAAGGGTGAATTAAATAATAAAATTACAACTTTAATTTATGATTATTTAATCGAGGAAGGAATTCCAACTCATTATATTAAAACTATAAATGATACAGATCAATTATGTAAGAAGGTAACTATATTCCCTCTAGAAGTTATTTGCCGTAACATTATTGCAGGTTCTATGGCAAAAAGACTTGGAATTGTAGAAGGAACAGTTGCGAAAAATACAATATTTGAAATTTGTTATAAGAATGACGCTTTAGGAGATCCACTTATAAATGATCACCATGCAGTAGCAATTGGTGCAGCAACTTACGATGAATTAAAAACAATTTATGAATATACAGCAAAAATTAATTTAAAACTTCAAAAATTATTCTTATCAATTGGAGTTAAGCTTGTTGATTTTAAAGTAGAATTTGGTAAGACTGCAGATGGAGAAATTGTTTTAGCAGATGAGATTTCACCAGATTGCTGCAGACTATGGGATGCAAAGACTAATGATCACTTAGATAAGGATAGATTCCGTCGTGATCTTGGAGATGTAATGGGAGCATATGAAGAAATATACGCTCGCCTATCTGCTTTAAAGAAGTAATAATTAGGAGGATAAGATATATGGGTTCAAAAGCATATGGAAGCTCTGGAGTAGATCTAGAAGCAGGTTATGAAGCAGTAAGAAGATATAAGGCACATGTTAAAAGAACAAATAGACCTGGATGTGTATCTGGAATTGGATCATTTGGAGGAATGTTTGATTTAGCAAGCCTTGGATATAAAGAACCAATGTTAGTATCAGGAACTGATGGTGTTGGTACTAAACTTAAATTGGCATTTGAAATGGATAAGCATGATACTATTGGTATTGATGCGGTAGCTATGTGTGTAAATGATGTTCTTGCACAAGGTGCAGAACCATTATATTTCCTAGATTATGTAGCACTAGGACATGCAATTCCTGAAAAACTTGAAAAAATTGTTGCGGGAGTTGCTGATGGATGTGTTCAAGCAGGATGTGCATTAATTGGTGGAGAAACTGCAGAAATGCCTGGTATGTATTCTGATGGAGAATATGATATTGCAGGATTTGCAGTAGGAGTTGTTGAAAAGTCTAAACTTATTGATGATTCTAAGGTAGCTGTTGGAGATACTTTAGTAGGTATTCAATCAACAGGAGTTCACTCAAATGGATTCTCTCTTGTAAGAAAGATTATCGCTGATAATAAAATTAACATTCATGAATATTCAGAAGAACTTGGTGGCGTTGTAGGTGATGTATTACTTACACCAACAAGAATTTATTGTAAGCAAGTTCTTGATGTAATTAAGAATGTTGATGTTCACGGTGTTGCACATATAACAGGTGGAGGATTTGATGAAAATATTCCACGTATTTTAAATGACAAGCAAGGTCTTGATATTGTTGAAGGATCTTGGCCAATTTTACCAGTATTTAAATTTTTAGAGAAATATGGTAAGGTTGAGCATAGAGAAATGTTTAATATCTATAATATGGGTATTGGAATGGTTATGGCAGTATCTAATGAAGAGGATGCTAAGAAGGCAATTGATATCTTAGCTAAGTATGGAGATAAGGCATATATCATTGGTAAAGTTACAGATAACGCTGGTAAGGTAGTTATCCACAAGTAATATGAAAAAACTAGCTGTATTTGCTAGTGGTAGTGGTACTAATTATGAGGCCATCATCACTGCTTGTGAAGAAGGAAAAATAGATGCTACTGTGGCAATTCTTGTGTGCGATAAGGCTAATGCCTATGTCTTAGAGCGTGCAAAGAATCATAATACTCCTACATTTGTATTCAATGCTAAAGAATATGAATCTAAGGAAGCGTTTGAGACAGTAATAGTTGAAAAACTTAAAGCACTTAATATTGATTTAATTTGTCTTGCAGGATATATGCGCTATATTGGTAAGGTATTATTAGATAATTATGAAGGTAAGATGATTAACATTCATCCTGCCCTATTACCATCATTTAAAGGTGCTCACGGAATAAAGGATGCATTCGAATTTGGGGTAAAGGTATTTGGAGTTACAGTTCATTATGTTGATAGTGGTGTAGACTCAGGAAAAATCATAATGCAAAGAGGATTCGAGTATTATGGTAATGATATAGATGAGGTTGAGGCTCATATTCATGAGATTGAACACGTTCTATATATTGAAGCAATAAACAAAGTTTTAAAAGGAGAATAGGTTAATGAAAAGAGCATTAGTTAGTGTAACTGATAAGACTGGTGTAGTTGATTTTTGTAAACAACTTTATGAGTTGGGATATGAAATCATTTCAACCGGAGGAACAAAGAAGACTTTAGATGCAGCTGGAGTTAAGACTATTGGTATTGAAGAAGTTACAGGATTCCCTGAAATTTTATCTGGAAGAGTAAAGACTCTTCACCCAATGGTTCATGGAGGATTACTTGCTATCCGCGATAATGATATGCATGTTAAAGAAGTTAAGGAACATGGAATTGAATATATCGATCTTGTTTGCGTAAATTTATATGCATTTAGACAAACAATTGAGCGTGGAGCTTCATTTGATGAGGCAATCGAGAATATCGATATTGGAGGACCTTCAATGATCCGTTCCGCTGCAAAGAATCATAAGTTTGTAACTGTAGTTACTGATATTAATGATTATCAAAAAGTAATTGATGAGATTAAGACTAATGGAGATACAACATATGAAACAAGAAGAGCACTTGCAGCTAAGGTATTTAGAACAACTGCTCAATATGATTCTATGATTTCAAATTATCTAACATCAGAGTGTGGAATTGAACATCCTGAATCAATTACTCTAAATTACAATCTAAAGCAAGAGTTAAGATATGGAGAGAATCCTCACCAATCTGCAGCTCTTTATGAAGGACCATATACTTCATATTCAATTGTTCATGCAACACAATTACAAGGAAAAGAATTATCTTATAATAATATTCAAGATGCTAATGCATGTCTTAACCTACTTAAAGAATTTAGTGAGCCAACTGCAATTGGACTTAAGCATATGAATCCATGTGGATGCGCATCAGCATCTAACATAGTAGATGCATGGGATAAGGCATATAATGCTGATTCAGTATCTATTTATGGAGGAATTGTAGCGTTTAATAGAGTAGTTGATAAGGAACTCGCAGAAAATATTCACGCTAAAAAAGTATTCTTAGAAATTATTATGGCTCCAGATTTCACATCTGAGGCTATGGAGGTACTTGCATCTAAGAAGAACTGTCGTATTATGAAGGTTGATATGTCATCACCTTTTAAAGATAAGAAGATGGCGATAACTGTTAATGGTGGATTATTATATCAAAACATTGATTCAGAAATTTATAACGAAGCTGATTTAAAAGTTGTAACTAAAAAGGCACCAACAGAAGAAGAAATGAAGGACCTATTATTTGCGATGAAATGCGTTAAACACGTTAAGTCAAACGCTATTTTAGTAGCTACAAATGAAACAACTGCAGGAGTAGGAGCAGGTCAAATGAATAGAGTTGGATCTGCAAAGATTGCTCTTGACTGGGCTAAGGAGCACAATGTTAAGTCTATGGTACTTGCATCAGATGCATTCTTCCCATTCGATGATACTGTTCGTCTTGCTGCACAATATGGTGTTACAGCCATAATTCAACCTGGTGGATCAATTCGTGATGAGGATTCTATTAAGGCTTGTGACGAGTTAGGAATCGCTATGGTTACAACAGGTATGCGTCATTTCAAACATTAATTATTTTTGATATTAAGGAGATATTATAATGAATATTTTGGTTATAGGAAGCGGCGGAAGAGAGCATGCAATAATTGATGCTATCTCTCGTAGTCCAAAGAAAGCAAAAATTTATGCAGCGCCAGGTAATGCTGGAATTAGCGAGATTGCAGAATGCGTAAATATTAAGGATACTGATACAACAGGTGTTGTTAATTTTTGTAAAGAAAAAAATATTGATCTTGTTGTAGTAGGACCTGAAGCAGGTCTTGCTGCAGGTATGGTTGATGCATGCAATGCTCAAGGAATTAAGGCTTTCGGACCTACAAAAGCTGCTGCTCAAATTGAATCATCAAAAGAATTCGCTAAAAATCTAATGAAAAAATATAATATTCCTACTGCAGCATATGCTGTATTTAGTGATTATAATAAAGCATTAGATTATGTTAAAAAAGAAGGATGTCCTATTGTTATTAAGTACGATGGCCTTGCTGCAGGTAAGGGTGTTGTAATTGCTGAGGACATAGAACAAGCAGAAAAAGCATTAAAGGATATGCTTATTGATGATAAGTTTGGACATTCATCAGTTGTAATTGAAGAATTCCTTGATGGACCAGAATTTTCATTTATGTGCTTCTGTGATGGAGAGAATGTTTATCCAATGGAGATTTCTCAAGATCATAAGAGAGCGTATGAAGGTGATATGGGACCTAATACTGGTGGAATGGGAGCATATTCACCAGTACCTATTATTACAAAAGAAGATTTAGATTATTCATATAAAAATATAATGGTACCAACTGCTAAGGCTATGGTTAAAGAGGGTGTACCATTTAAAGGTGTTTTATATGGTGGACTTATGAAAACTAAAACAGGAGTTAAAGTTATTGAATTTAACTCACGTTTTGGAGACCCTGAGACTGAGGTAGTATTACCAAGACTTGAAAGTGATATTATAGATATATTTGAAAATATAGCTGATGGTAAGAAGATATCAGAAATCAAGTGGAGTAAAGATGTTACACTTGGAATCGTTTTAGCTTCAAAAGGATACCCACTTGATTATAAGAAGGGATTTAAGATTGAAGGCCTAGAAGGTTTAGAGTCTAAGGTATTCCATATGGGTACTAAGCTTGAAAATGGAGCTTATTACACAAATGGAGGTAGAGTTTTATTCGTAGTGGCTAAGGGTAAGACACTTCAAGAGGCTAAGGATAAAGCTTTAAAAGATACGCAAAAAATTAAATGTGAAAACTTGTTCTATAGAAGAGATATCGGACATAGAGCTTTAGATAAATAATTAGGAGGTGTAATATGGCTGCTGAAGTTATAAGTGGTCGTGACCTAAGCGCTGCACTTAAGAGCGAAATGAGTGTTCAGGTTAAGGAACTTTTTAAAAAATATGGAAGAGCTCCTCACCTAGCAGTAATCATTATAGGAGATAATGCTGGTAGTATTTCTTATGTTAGAGGAAAAGAAAAATCATGTAATGAAATTGGACTTAAAAATACTACATTTCATTTAAATGCACGTGTTAGTCAAAAGACCGTAATGAATTTAATAAAGTCTCTTAATGAAGATGAGACAGTAGATGGAATACTTGTTCAATTGCCTCTTCCTAAGAGCTATGATGAGGAAGCAATCATTAATGCCATTGATCCTTCAAAAGATGTTGATGGATTCCATCCTACAAATATCGCAAAGCTTTGGACAAAGAAGCCTTGCCTATTACCATGTACTCCAAAAGGTATCATCGAGATGCTTAAGAGTAAGAATATAGAAATTAGAGGTAAAAGAGTTTGCGTTATGGGACGTTCTAATATAGTAGGACTTCCTATGATGAAATTATTTATTGATGAAGATGCAACCGTTACTATGGTACATTCTAAGACAAATAAGCAATGGGAAGTTACAAGAGATGCAGATATATTAATTGTAGCTATTGGTAGACCAAAGGTTGTTAATGCACGCTATATTAAAGATGGCGCTGTTGTAATAGATGTTGGAGTAAACCGTGATCCCGAAAGTGGAAAACTATGTGGAGATGTTGATTTTGATGATTGCGCTCCATATGCATCATATATAACAAAAGTTCCAGGAGGAGTAGGACCTATGACAATTTGTGCTTTAATGCAAAATACAATAGAGGCATTCCTAACTCACGTTGGGGCACTTAAGGAGGAAAAATAATGATAGAACGTTATTCAAGACAAGTTATGCGTGATATTTGGACTGAAGAAAATAAGTTTAATGCATACTTAAAAGTTGAAATATTAAATGCTGAAGCTTGGTCTAAAATTTTTAAAAATATTCCAGAAAGCGATGTAAAACTTTTATGGGACAATGCTAAATTTGATATTAAAAGAATTAAAGAAATCGAAGAGAAGACTCGCCACGATGTAGTAGCATTTACTCGTGCTGTAGGTGAAACTCTTGGAGAAGAGAAAAAATGGGTTCACTATGGATTAACTTCAACAGATGTAGTTGATACTGCAAATGGTTACCTTATGACTCAAGCAAATAAGATTTTACGTGAAGATATTGTATCTTTCTTAGAGATGCTTAAGAAACAAGCTTTGCGTTTTAAGAATACTCCATGTATTGGACGTACACACGGAATACATGCTGATATAACATCATTTGGATTAAAATGGGCATTATGGTACGAAGAAATGAAGAGAAACCTAGAACGTTTCGACTATGCTGCTAGAGGTATTGAGGTTGGAAAACTTTCAGGAGCAGTTGGAAATTTCGCAAATATACCACCTGAGATTCAAGATTATGTTTGCGAACATTTAGGAATTGAATCTGCAAACATTTCAACACAAATTATTCAACGTGATCGTCATGCATACTATATGTCGACATTAGCTGTTATCGCATCAACATGTGAACAAATGGCATTAGAGATTCGTAACCTACAACGTACTGAGGTACATGAGGTTGAGGAAGCATTCAAGGCTGGTCAAAAAGGATCATCTGCAATGCCTCATAAGAGAAATCCTATTTCATCTGAAAATATTTGTGGATGCTCACGTGTTATGCGTGGATATATGGTAGCGTTTAATGAAAATGTTGCACTTTGGCATGAAAGAGATATTTCTCACTCTTGTACAGAACGTATTATATTACCAGATGCAACAGAATTATTAGATTATATGTTAAATAGACTAAAAGGCATTTTAGAAAACCTTGTAGTATACCCTGAAAATATGATGGCAAACATCTATAAGACAAAGGGTGTAATATTTGCACAACGTGTTATGTATGCCCTAATCTCTAAAGGACTTGTAAGAGAGGCAGCATATGATATGGTTCAACCTATCGCTATGCGTGCATTAAATGAAAATTTAAATTATATAGACCTATTAAAGGAATCAAAAGATGTTAAAACATTACTTACTGATGAAGAAATTGATTCTTGTTTCACACTTGATTACTATTTCAAGAATGTAGACTTCATTTTTAATAGAGTTGGAATTTTGGAGGACAATAAGTAATATGTCAAAATTCGATGAAATTAGAACAGGACTTACATTTGATGATGTTCTATTAATTCCACAAAAGTCTGAAATCTTACCTTCACAGGTATCGTTAAAGACACATTTAACTAAAAATATTGAACTTAATATTCCTATTATTTCATCTGCAATGGATACAGTAACAGAAAGTGGACTTGCTATTGCACTTGCTCGTGAGGGAGGAATTGGTATTATTCATAAGAATATGTCAATTGAAGCTCAAGCTCATGAAGTTGAAATGGTTAAGAGAAATGAATCAGGAATAATTACTAAGCCTATTACATTGAAAGCTAAGAACACAACTCTTGATGCTGCTCAAGTACTTGAGGACTATAACATTTCATCATTACCTATTGTAGATGATAATAATAAGCTATTAGGATTAATTACTAACCGTGATTTAAAGTACTTAACTCCAGATAATACTAAATTATCTTCAGTTATGACTAAAGGTGCAAAGCTTATAACAGCTAAAGAAGGAATAACTCTTGATGAAGCTAAAGAAATTCTTTATACAAAGCGTATTGAAAAGCTTCCTTTAGTAGATGATAATGGTATTTTAAAAGGACTTATTACTATTCGCGATATTGATAATGTAAAAAATTATCCAAACGCATGTAAGGATTCTAAAGGAAGACTTAGATGTGGAGCAGCAGTAGGAATTGGTGAGGATATGCTTGCTCGTGTAACTCAGTTAGTAGAAGCAGGAGTAGATGTAATCGCTGTTGATTCTGCGCATGGACATTCGAAAAATGTAATTGCAGCAGTTAAGAATATAAAAACTAAATTCCCAAAGCTTGATGTAATTGCAGGAAATATTGTAACACCTGAGGCTGCAAAAGCATTAATAGATGCTGGAGCTAATGCTGTTAAGGTTGGTATTGGCCCTGGATCAATTTGTACAACAAGAGTTGTAGCAGGAGTAGGAGTACCACAAATCACAGCGGTAAATGATGTTGCTGAATTTGTTAAGAAGTATGCTCCAGGAGTAGGAGTTATAGCTGACGGAGGAATTAAGTATTCAGGAGATATTTGTAAGGCACTTGCTGCTGGAGGAGATGTCGTAATGCTTGGTTCAATATTTGCTGGATGTAAGGAAGCTCCAGGAGATGAAATAATTTTCCAAGGAAGACGTTATAAGGTCTACCAAGGTATGGGATCTCTTGCAGCAATGAAGAGAGGTTCAGCTGATCGTTATTTCCAATCGAAGGCAACTACTGCTAAGAAGCTAGTGCCAGAAGGAATTGAAGGTCGTGTTGCTTATAAGGGAGAATTATCTGATACAGTATATCAACTATGTGGTGGTATTAAGTCAGGAATGGGATATTGTGGAGCGCCTACTATTCAAGATTTACAAGAGGTATCTAAATTTATTAGAATTACTAATGCTGGACTTAAAGAATCACATCCACATGATGTTGATATTACAGTAGAAGCACCAAACTATACTAAGTAAAAAAGGAGATAAAAAATGGATTACGATAAGATTATAGTTCTAGATTTTGGAAGTCAATATAATCAACTTATAGCACGTCGTATCCGTGAGATGGGTGTTTACTCAGCGCTATTACCTAACTCAATTACTGCAGCCGAAATAAAGGCTATGGGAAATGTTAAGGGTATTGTGTTTAGTGGTGGACCTAAGTCAGTTTATGAAGCTGATGCATACTCATGCGATAAGGAAATTTATAAGCTTGGATTACCAATTTTTGGTATTTGTTATGGAATGCAGTTGTGCGCTAAGGATTTTGGCGGAGATATAAAGCCTGGTGAAACTAAGGAATATGGTAGAGCGCCAATCACTATTTTAGATGATTGCCTACTATTTGATGGTCTTCCTAAAACACAAGATGTTTGGATGTCACACGGAGATAAGGTAGCAATAATTCCTGAAGGATTTAAGGTTGCCGCAATCACATCTAATAATATTAATGCCGCAATGTATAATAAAGAGAAGAATGTATATTGTGCACAATTCCACCCAGAGGTTAGAAACTCTGTTTATGGAAATGATATTATTCGTAACTTTGTATTTAAGATTTGTAAGGCAGAGGCTAACTGGACAATGGCTTCATATCTTGAAGAGAAGGTTGCTGAAATTAAGGAAACTGTTGGAGATAAGAAAGTTTTATGTGGACTTTCTGGAGGAGTAGATTCAGCAGTAGCTGCAGCTTTAATACATAGAGCCATAGGTAATCAATTAACTTGTATGTTTATAGATCACGGTCTACTTCGTGAAGGTGAGTCAGAACAAGTTATGGATACATTTACAGGACCTAATTCTAAGTTTGGAATGAATATTATAAGAATTGACGCAAAGAATAGATTCTTATCTAAATTAGAGGGTGTAAGTGAACCTGAAAAGAAGAGAAAAATTATAGGTAGTGAATTCGTATATTGTTTTGATGAGGAATCAAAGAAGCTTGGAGAATTTGATTTCCTAGCACAAGGAACTCTTTATACTGATGTTATCGAATCAGGAACTAAGACTGCGCAAACAATAAAATCACACCATAATGTAGGTGGTCTACCTAAGGATATGAAGTTTAAACTTATAGAGCCACTTAACAAATTATTCAAAGATGAAGTAAGAGCGCTTGGAGAAGAACTTGGAATTCCATCTGATATTGTATGGAGACAACCATTCCCAGGACCAGGACTTGCAATTCGTATTATAGGTGATATCACAGAAGAAAAACTAGAAAAAGTTAGAAGAAGTGATGCAATTCTTCGTGAAGAAATAAAGAATGCCGGACTTGAGAAAGAGATTTGGCAATACTTTACAGTTCTACCAGGAATTCAATCTGTTGGAGTTATGGGAGACTTCAGAACATATTGTGATGCAATCGCAATTAGAGCTGTTACATCTATTGATGGTATGACTGCCGATTGGGCACGTATCCCATACGATGTATTAGCTAAGATTTCATCAAGAATCGTAAATGAGGTTCCAGGGGTTAATAGAATAGTCTATGATTGTACATCTAAACCACCTTCAACAATTGAGTGGGAGTAGTGATATTATGTCTAGTGAGGATATTAGAAACAATAGACATTATTTTATACTAATAATAGTATATGGATGTATACTTAGCATTATCTATTCATATTGGATGGCAGCTGAAGGCCTACCAGTATGGTCTTACATTTTAGTTGCACTTGGTTTTATACTTGCAGGGGTTTTATGTGCGTTTTTATCAACAATATATGAATCACATAAAAAACAAAAAGAAATCAATGAAGTTAAGGATAATGAAAAAATAGTAGAACCTATAGAAAATACTCAAGATATATTAGAAGAATCTAATTCAAAAGAGGTAAAAGAATAGGTCTAAAATACAAATTAAGGCTAATGATGTTTGCTTAAATGCGAAAGTTATTAGCCTTTTAATTTGTAAAATATATATTCTATTGGTCAAACATAGAGTGATAAGTCATATGGTAGATGTAATCAATTTTCCCTATACATCTTTATTATTATTTGACGTTATGTTAAAATTATTTAAAATATACCAATAAAATCGGGCTTCTTATTTGTTAAAAGGATGTGAAAGGAAAATGAACTTAGATGAAATTATAGAAGAGTTAAGAGTATGTGATTATACTCATTTTAATGAATTTTATAATGAAACTAAGAAAACAGTTTTCTTCGCAATAGCGTCTATTATCTACGATAGATCACAAATTGATGACTTAATGCAAGATACTTATATAAGGTTTTTAGAAAATATTGATAAGTATCGTACTAACACATCAATTAATGCTTATTTATCAACAATGGCACATAACATTGCGATAAATTATTATAATAAGGAAAAAAGGTTAGTACATGATGAAATGGTATTTGAATATATACCAGATAATAAAAGAAATGAAGAATATGAAATTATTGAGGTCCTTGATATTTTAAAAGATTTAGATGATATATCTAGAGAAATAGTAATTCTTCATGTAATTAACGAGCTTAAATTTAAAGATATAGCAAATATAGTAGATAAACCACTAGGTACTGTACTTTGGATTTATAATAAAGCCATGAAGGCTTTGAAAAGAAAGGTGGGAGCTTCGGATGAACAATAGTGATATTAAAAATAAAATTATAGTTGCGGCTAATAAGCAAAATATCCATGATCTTGATAAAGAGATTATAAATCGTGTTGATACTTCTAAGGTGATGATTGCTCAAAAGAAGCCAGTAAGAAAATTAAGGGCATTTAGATATTCATTTGCAGGGGTTGCAGGTGCTTTAATGGCAGTAGCGGTTGGAATTGGTGTAGGAATGATGATTAGTAATAACAATCAAGCATATACACCAAATGCTGATGATATAGATGAACCACTTCCTTATGTTTCATCTAGTGATACAATTGAATATTTGAAAAGCATTGAAGAACAAGAATTTTATAATCTTGTAAATATTGCAAATTCACTAGAAACATTCAAAGAATATGATGAACTTGAAAAAGCATCATCAAAAGATTTGAGTGAAATAGAAGAAAAAGCAATAGCTAATAATATTAATGCGTATGTTTATAACATTGAGGATATGTTAGGACTATTTACAACAAATTGTACAACAACTCCTAATCAAGATAAATCAAAATATAGTTATGATAAAATATTAAATGTATCAAACGATTATCAATCATATACTGCATATTATACTGAGAATATTATTAGATATAAAACTATTGAAGGTACAAATGATATTTATAAACTTGATGCGTCAACATCTGGTGTAATTGTAATTGGTGAATATGAATATAAATTCAATGGTACTGAGAAAATTAGTAATCAAAAAATTACGTTTACAACAAGCATTGAAATTGACGAATCTAAAAGAGTGACTGTTCAAGAAACATTTGCTGAAAAAGGAAACGAATATAAGTATTCATTCTATGATGGCAATGCGCTAAAGAAAGAAATTTTAGTTGTTGAATCTTTTAATGAGACTAAAAAGTTAGTAGAAGTTGAAACAAATTTCATTTGGGTTAATGGAAACTACGATGACAAGTCAAATGGTGAAAAAGATGATAATAAGATTGAAGTAGACTTTGTACTATCTGGAGAGACTCTGGTTGGTAAGTTTAAGAGTAAAAACAATGATGTAGTAACAGTTACTGAAAATGATCTTGAGTTCAAATATACTTATAAAAATTCCAATAATAGTTATAGTTTTAAAAAATAATTTAAAAAAATAATAATTTTGCCAATAAAACTTATATGGCTATTTGTTATAAGTGTGTAAGTAGATAAATCATAGAGTAAAATCTATGCTTTTACTTGACTCATTGGCAAGTTAATAGTAGATGACCTTTTCTCTCAATATTAAAATAAAATTTAAAAAACATTATTAATTTTTTTAGATTTTCCCCAAAAAACATTTATCATCTACTATTAGAATGCTTGAGTAAAAGCTAAGGTTGAAAAATCTTAGCTTTTATATTTAAAGTTTAATGTAAACGCTTACTTAAACGTTGGAGGAAAAGAAAATGAAAATTAAAAAGTTAGGAATTTCAATCGCACTTGCAGCTTGCACTTTATCACTTGCAGCTTGCGGAACAAAAGACACAGAATCTAATGGAGATACATATATACCAAATCCTGAAGTCGTTGGTGGTTCAACAGTTGGCACAACAGATGATGGAAAGACAGATGGTGGTTCAACAGGTGGCGCAACAGATAGCGGAAAAACTGATGGTGGTTCAACAGGTGGCACAACAGATAGCGGAAAAACTGATAGTGGTTCAACAGGTGGCACAACAGACAGTGGAAAAACTGATAGTGGTTCAACAGGTGGCACAACAGACAGTGGAAAAACTGATGGTGGGTCAACAGGCGGCACAACAAACAGCGGAAAAGCTGATAGTGGGTCAACAAGCGGAAATACTGACAAAACCAATAGCGAACTTGAAAAACTTGAATCTGAAGTTAAATCAACATCGATGACTATAACTAAAGTTAAAGGTGATCAAGAAAGCGCATATATTGAATTTAATCCTGTTGCCGGAGCAACAAATTATAAAGTATTCGTTAAAAAGACTAAAGATGCTAAACAAAATGAAGTTTATGATTCATATAAAGAAGTAGATCAACAACTTATAAGAAAATATAGATTAGATAGTGCGTATAAATTTAGATGCGATGCGCTAGGACTTGCAGCTGGAGTATATAGTATGAAAGTTACATATACTCTTGATGGAAAAGAAGTTCAAGGTGCAGAAGTTACAAATATCGGGGTTGTGAAACATATAAGAGAAGGTTATGCCTTCCAAAATGCATCTGGTAGCCTATCTGCATCTGGTGCATATAATGATGATGGAACATTAAGAAGTAATGCAGTTGTAGTTTATGTATCAAACGCTAATAAAGATACTGTAACTACAAGACTTGGTGGTACTGAATTTAAAGGAGTACAAAACATTATTGCCGCTATGAAAGGTGGAAAGAATGGAACTACTCCACTTGATATTAGATTCCTAGGAAATATTTTAGATCCAGTAGATATGCCTAAGGGAGATTTATACGTTGATGGTGTTGAAACTGGAATTACACTAGAAGGTGTTGGAAATGACGCCACAATAAATGGATTTGGAATTGTTTTGAAAAATTCTTCTTATTTTGAAGTTAGAAACTTAGGATTTATGAACTGTAATTCTTCAGAAGGTGATGACTGTGGATTACAACAAGCAAATGAACATGGATGGGTTCATGATAATGATTTCTTCTATGGTGATGCTGGAAGCGATGCCGACCAAGTAAAGGGAGATGGAGCTCTAGATACTAAGAAGTCTACATATATCACACATTCGTTTAACCATTTCTGGGATAATGGTAAATGTAATCTTCAAGGAATGAAATCAGAAGAGACTACAAACTATATTACATATCATCATAACTGGTATGACCATTCTGATTCAAGACATCCAAGAATAAGAACTTGTACAGTTCATATTTATAATAACTACTTTGATGGAAATGCAAAATATGGAGTAGGTGTTACAATGGGGGCTTCAGCATTCGTTGAAAATAACTACTTTAGAAATTGTAAGGATCCTATGTTGTCATCAGGTCAAGGAACAGATGCTAAAGGTGAAGGAACATTTAGTGGTGAAACTGGTGGAATTATAAAAGCATATAATAATAAGATTGTTTGGGAAGGCGCAATGGCTAATTGTACAAATAATTTAGTATATGCAAATGCAGCACAAGGAGATAATGCAGCAAATGCTACATCATTTGATGCATATCTAGCATCATCAAGAGATGAACAAGTACCATCAACTTATACAACAGTAAGCGGTGGAACAACTTATAATAACTTTGATACTGCTGCAAGTTTCTATACATATAATGTAGAAGATCCAGAAACAGCAAGAGACACTGTAAAGAAATATGCAGGTCGTACTGATGGTGGAGATTTACAATGGACATTTGATAATTCAGTAGATGATACATCATATGCAGTAAATACAGGATTAAAAGCTGCATTATCAAATTATAAAAATACTGATTTATTAGAAGTTTTAGGAATAGGTGCTGCAACTTCAACAGACACTACAGGTGGTGATGCATCAGGAGATACTACTGTAGTAGTAACATCAAGCGATGTAATTACAATGATAAACGCTCTACCTGAAGCAAGTGCAGTAGAAGCTTCTAGTAAGGCTGCAATAGTCGCTGCTCGTAAAGCATATAATTCACTTACAGCAGATGAACAAGCTAAAGTAGATAATCTTGAAAAGCTTGTAGCATGTGAGACAGCGCTTGCTGCATTACCACAAACTGCAGAAACATTAACATTTAATAACGGTAATACAGGAGATAATTCATACTTTACTGTAACTGGTTCTCTTAAATCTGGAGTTGCATCAAAGACATATAATGGAGAAACATATACACAAGCTCTTAAGATGGAAAGTGCAACTTCGATAAAGTTCTCTACAACACAAAGTGTCACTGTAACTATAATAACAGATACTGCAAATAAGAAAATTAAAGTAAATGGAACTGCAATTACAACTGATGCGAACGGAATCGCAACAGTTACACTAGAAAGTGGAGATCACGAAATTAAAAAAGGTGATTCACTAAACGTATATGCTATAATT
Organism: Anaeroplasmataceae bacterium; assembly: GCA_963590725.1. Classification (GTDB taxonomy): domain Bacteria; phylum Bacillota_I; class Bacilli_A; order Acholeplasmatales; family Anaeroplasmataceae; genus UBA3206. The sequence continues at coordinate 24,407 of CAVAQB010000014.1, forward strand.
GTTGAATAAAAAAACAACAATAAATATAAAGGAGATAAAAGAAATGAAATTAAAAAAAATAGGTATTTCAATTGCATTAACATCAGTATTAGTAGGACTTGCATCTTGTGGTACAGTAAAGTCTACTAAAGAAGAAACTGTAACTCCAAATCCAGAGGTTGTAAATCCAGGAACTGATGGAGACCAAACAAGCGGAGATTCAACAAGTGGAGGATCTACAAGCGGAGGATCGTCAAGTGGAGGCTCAACAAGCGGGGGATCGTCAAGTGGAGCTACAGGCAATGGAGCATCAGAAGGTGCACTAGATAGTGGAAACGGACGTGTAGATAGCGTTGGTGCCATTGAAGTTACATCATGTAGTGGTAATACTGAAACTGCTTATGTAGAATTTAAAAAATATAATAATGCAGTATCTTATAATCTATATGCAAAGAATAAAAATGGTATTGCATATGAATTATTAGATTATAAGGATGTTTACATTCAAGAACTTTCATTTGGTAAAATGAGAGCTGATATATTCGGACTTGCAGGTGGAGATTATACTATAAAGGTATGCCCTGTTACTGAGACTACTGAAATTGATAACCCAACAGTAGTTGATGTATCAGTTGTAGCTTATGATAGATCAGGATATGCACATTTTAACTATACAAATGGTGTTGGTGCTTATAACGATGATGGAACATTAAAAGATAATGCAATTGTAATCTACGTTACAGATGATACTAAAAATACAGTTGAATTGACATATGATGGTTTGACTGTAAAAGGTATAGGAAACATTTTAAACTCAACAGGTCAAAAATGTGGTGAAGTTGGTCATGAAGATCAATGTAAGAAAGTTTCAAGTGGAAAAACATATTATGGTCTAGGTAATGAAAATGGTGGAATCCTTAAGAAATTAGCTGATGCAAATATTCCACTTGCCATAAGAATGGTAGGATTAATTTCTGAATCTGGAAATTATGAACAAAAAACATATAATGCAGCAGATGCTGGATTGATTGATGGACTTACTGATTATAACTCAGTTGACTATGGTGGTTCTGAAGGTGATAATGGTCACATGGCACGTATGAAGAGTGCAAAAGATGTAACTATCGAAGGTGTAGGAACTAATGCTGGACTTGATGGATGGGGAATTCATTTTATATGTGAAACTGCTAACCCAACACTTGGAAAGAGTTTTGAAGCAAGAAATCTAGTATTTATGAATACACCAGAAGATGCGCTTGGTATGGAAGGCGTTCAAGATGGTGATACAATAACAGCTTCTGTTGAAAGATGTTGGGTTCACCATAATACATTCTTAGCACCATCAATTTCAAATCCTGCTGAATCTGATAAGGCTGAAGGAGACGGATCTTGTGATTTCAAGAGAGGTGAATACTTTACAATGTCTTATAACTATTTTGAATATTGTCATAAGACAAATCTTGTAGGATCTTCAGATACATCACTTCAATATAATCTATCATATCATCATAATTTATGGTATAACTGTGGTTCTCGTATTCCACTTTTAAGACAAGCAAATATTCATTTCTATAATAACTATATATATGGTGATTCTAGTGATGCGTTATCAGACCTATCATATGTTACATCACTTCGTGCAAATTCATATATGTATGCTGAAAATAATTATTATGAAGGATGCAAAAATGTCTTTACTGATGGAGATTCTGGAACAGCTGCTAAGTTATATGGTAATATAATGATTCAATGCTTCGGAGATCAAATTGGTACAGTGGTAAGTGATAGAGAAGCATCTGTATCAACAGCATGTGCATACAATGGAGTTTCATATCAAAACTTTGATACTAACTCAAGCCTATTCTATTATAATGCAACTACAAAACAATCTGATTGCTATCTAACTACTGCAGAAGTTGCAAGAGAAGAAGTAATCAAATATGCAGGTAGTGAATATAGAACTGCCTTGAATAAGACAACTTTAAAAACAACAGATTATGCTTTCAATGAAAAAACACCTACATCATCTGTTACAGCAGGTAGTGTTACACTTCCAACTGCTAAAGGTGAGCAAACAGTATCTAATATTGTTTGGACAGGAATAACAGGAGTTTCATCTGGAACTGTAAAAGGTAGAGGAAAGATTGCAACATTCAAACTAGATAAATATTATACACTTAATATTTTAATGACTGGATCTTCAACTCAAGCATTAAATGCTGGCGCAGTTGTTAATTCACAAGGAAAAGTAATGATTACAGGAAGCGGAAGCGTAGTATTAGCTCCTGGAATTTATACAATAGTATCTTGTCAAAAAGATAAAGATTCTTCAATTACAAGCATTTCGTTTGAAGAATATGATTCTGAAGCATTAAAGCAAGAATTAATTAATGAATATAATGCAGCGTATAATAAAATACCTTCAAACGTTGAATTTACAGATTCATGCTATGAAATCATTAAAGATGCTATAGATGCATATGAAGCACTTGGTTCATATAAGAGTGAAGTTACAACTACTCCATATACTGCATTTAATAGTTATATTGCATTAAATGTTCAATATGTTGAGGGATTGATTAATGAAATTGGTACAGTATCAAAGGATTCATCTCAAAAGATTGTTGCTGCAAGAAATGCATACAACAAGCTAATGACTAAAGATAATTCTGCTACAGTCTCAAATTATGCAACATTACAAGCAGCTGAAACTGCATACGAGAGTTTTGCAGTAGAAGGAGCAATTGATTTAATTAATGCAATTGGTTCAACTATTACATTAGATTCAGAAAATAGCATTGCTCTTGCAAGAAGTGCATATGATTCACTTGATGCTGAACAAAAAGCTAACGTTACAAATTACAATACTCTTAAGGCAGCTGAAGCAACTCTTGCATCTCTTAAGAATGTTGATAATGTTAATAAAGCAATTGCAAATATTGATGTAACTAGTGCAACAACTACAAATCTTTTAAATGTAATTACAGCATATAATGCATTAACTACTGCAGAGCAAGCACAAGTAACTGATACTACTAAACTTGAGGCTATTAAAGTTGCATACTTTAATGCACTTGTTGAATCATTACCATCAACAATTGTTATGGCAAATAGAGCAACTATAGAAGAAGCAAATGCTATTTATAATACATTAACAGATGCTTCGAAGACAGCAGTAGCTACAAACTATGCAACACTTACAACTGCCACAACTGCTCTTAATGAATTATTAAATGCAGCAGTAACTTGTACATTTAATGGTGCTCCTTCTGATTCAAGCGTAACTGTTTCAGGAAAATATAAAGAAGCATCAGCTACTATTGATGGTGTTACTTATACAAAGGGGTTAAATATGGAATCATCAACAACTGTAACATTCACTACAGTAGATGTTAAGACATTAACATTACATGTTACAGCCGGACAACAAATTAAAGTAGATAATGAAACATATACAGTTCCTACAAATGGTGTTCTTGTTATTGATAATCTTGCGGCAGGAACTCATACAATTACTAAGGCTAAGGGTTCAACAAAGACATATTTATATTGCTTAATGATATCTTAATAAATAACAAAATGTCCCGATTAACGTCGGGATATTTTTTATGTTTAAAAAAATAATTAAAAATAATTTTAATAATTTATATTGTATTTTGAATAATTTGATGTAGAATATAAGTGAAGGATGTGGAAATATGGCAATATTATGGTTTGATGAGAAAAATAAAGGTTTGGTTGCGACTATTGCTTTAGCTAATATTACGCTTAATAAACCGTCAAAAAATTTAATCGAGTACGCTTATAGCGTTATGCTTGGCATAAATAAAGAAGAACATAAGGCTTATATTAAAGCTTTAAACAAAGAAATGGTAGAAAGAGAAAATATTCCACAAACTCAATTATATAGAGTTACATTAAGACAAAGTTATGGTAGAATTAGTAATAAGGAATATATTAAAAGAATAAGTGAAATAACTGGTAAAGATTATACAATTCCAGTTAAGTATATGATGACATATGATTATGATGAACATATGCTTGTTATTGATTTAAATAGGGAGGTATAGAGATATGTTATTATCATTTTTAACATTAGATACTGCAATGATATTCATTTGGCTTGCAATTGCAATTATTGCATTTATTATAGAAGCAAATACAACTGATTTATCATCAATATGGGCAACAGCAGGAGGAGTAATTACATCTATTGTTGCGGTTTGGTGTCATACTATATGGATACAAATAATAATATTTTTAGTAATTACAATACTTGGAATATTACTTGCAAGGCCATATCTAATAAGATATGTTAAAAGGAATGAAATTGATACGAATGTTGATGCTCTAATAGGAAAAAAAGCAATTTGTACAGATGATATAGGACCAGATAATATTGGTTCGTGTAAAATAGATGGTAAAGTTTGGAGTGCAAAAGCAAAAGATGATACTATCACAATTAACGTTGGTCAAAAGGTAGAAGTATTAGCAATAGATGGTGTTAAGTTAATAGTTAAACCTATTGAAGAAAATAAAAAAATAGAAGGAGAATAAGTTATGATACTTTCGAGTGGGACAGCAATAGTAGGAATAGTCATTTTAATAGTAGTAGCAGTTATTATACTTGTTATGCTTGCTACATCAATTAAGGTTGTAAAACAAACAGATAAATATGTTATTCAACGCCTTGGTGCATATCATACAACATGGAATGTAGGAGTTCATTTTTTAGTACCATTTATTGATAAGGTTGCTAAAGTAATTACAATGAAGGAACAAGTAAGAGATTTTGATCCTCAATCAGTAATTACAAAGGATAATGTAACAATGCAAATAGATACAGTTGTATATTTCCAAATTACAGATCCTCAAAAATATGCATATGGTATTGAAAATCCAATATTTGCGATTGAAAATCTTTCTGCAACAACACTTCGTAATATTATTGGAGACCTAGACTTAGATGCAACTCTTACCTCAAGAGATATTATTAATACACAAATGCGTCAAATTTTAGATGAGGCAACAGATCCTTGGGGTATTAAGGTTAATAGAGTAGAACTTAAAAACATTTTACCTCCAAAGGATATTCGTGATGCTATGGAAAAACAAATGCGTGCTGAGCGTGAGCGCCGTGAGGTTATCTTAAAAGCTGAAGGAGAGAAACAATCTCAAATTCTTATAGCTGAAGGAGAAAAAGAATCTGCAATTCTTCGTGCTGAAGGAGAAAAAGAACAAATGATTAGACTTGCTGAAGGAGAAAAAGAAAAACTCATTCATCTTGCTGAAGGACGCGCTAAAGCTATTGAATGTGAAAAACAAGCAGAAGCTCTTGGAATAAAGCTTATAAAGGAAGCTGGCGCTGATAATTCTGTTTTAAGTATAAAAGCAATGGAAGCATTAACTAAACTTGCGGATGGTAAGGCAACAAAGATCATTGTACCATCAGAAATTCAAAATTTATCAGGCGTACTATCAGCAGCTAAAGCGGTTGTAGAATCAGACGATAAAGACAATAAATAAAATAACACATTAACTACTTTGTTTAAAAAAGGATTAAATGGTATAAAAAAATAGGCTTATGAGTTACATAGGCCTATTTTAAATTGTTAAATATTCTTTACATTTTTGCGTTATAAATGATATAATTAAAAAGTGGAGGATTATTTTATGACTAATAGAGTACATGAATTAAGAAAACAGCATAAAATAACACAAGAAGCATTAGCCAATATGGTTAGTGTTACAAGACAAACCATAATCTCTATAGAAAATGGAAAATATCAGGCCTCATTATTATTAGCTTTAAAAATAGCTAAAATATTTGAATTGCCTGTAGAAGAAATATTTATGTTAGAGGATGGTGAGTAATGTGAATGTGTATGATTTAGCCAAACTTAAAAAGGCTACAAAAATTAAAATAGTATTTATGTCTATATCAATCGCAATTCCTTTGATATTGGTAGCAATATTAGGACCACTATCTACTAAACATTTTTCAAGTTGGGTTCAAATCCCTGTTAAAGTATTAGATTTGATAATAGTTGTGGTAGGAGAAGCTTTTATTATATATAAGGTGGCTTATTATGGAAGAATACTTGCATCAGATGAATATGCTAAAAAGGTTCTTATTAAAAAGAATGATGAAAGATTAATATTTATTAAGCAAAAATATTCATTATTTACTGTGAAAATGGTTGTATTTCTAATGCTAATTGCGATAATAGTATCAGGCTTCATTAATACTATAGTCTTTATAACATTATCCATAACACTTGCTACAATTGGCCTTACATGGCTAATTACTATAATTTATTATAAAAACAAATATTAATAAAACATGTGATATAAACCTGAGTTCTAAAACTTAGGTTTTTTTAATATGCTTTATAATTTCTAATAATGAATTTGTTGTCAATTTGAAATATAATATTCGCATTAGGCTAAAAGGGACAAACGATTACGGGACTAATGTAGCATTTAAAATTCAAAAATGTTATTGTGATTAATAAGTTAAAATATAAGGAGTAGGTAAGCGCCTACTCCTTTAACTTCTTTTAGACAATCCTATATATATTAAAGGGATGGTCTAATTATTTTGATTATTCTTTTGAAAAAGATAACTTACTAAACATTTTGTAATAAAGTACATTAATGCCTTTTCATCTGGCTGCCATATACGAGAATTCCTTTGGTCTGTGCAAACAAGGTGACCATAATATCTATTATCAAGATATATTCTTGAAATTAAAAGGGATTTCGCAGATACCATTTTTATTTCATTATGTATTTTATAATCCATAGTATTTGGATCACTTGATAGATTTGAACTTGTTACTGCTATATCTCCTAATATGTTTTTAAAATTATTAGTTATTCCGATCATTTTAGATGTAGCGCAATCAAATATAGTTCCTGTTTTATCAATATATAATAAATATTGTATTTTTGAAATATCTACAAGATTTAAGTATATAGTATTAAGCTTGTCCATTATTGAAGGAGCACGTTCAAAGTCTTGAGATAATCTATACATTTGCATATATAACTCTTCCTTTACGAGCTTTTGAACGGCTATATTTTTATGCTTTTCTGAAACATAAATAATGTAACAATTTCTTCCTTTAACTTTTCCTTTGTATAGTGTTTTATCAGCGTTTGCAAATAGTTCATCATATGTTTTTGCGTCTGTTGGATAAGTAGTACATCCGGTTGTACCAGATATAAATGGTCTACAATTTTCAAAAGAAATAATCTTTCTTAAAATTGCATGGTTAGATTCATATAGGTCGAACAGAAAATCATGTTTTGACTTGTAATCAAGATGAACTAAATCTACATAAATAAATTCATCTCCACCGAATCTTCCAACTATCCCAAAATTATCAAGAGCTTTCTTTAACCCACTAGCGACATTTAAGAGTACTGCATCTCCACCGTGGTGACCATAGTTATCGTTAATTGATTTAAAGTTATCTAAATCAAGTATTGAAAGCGTAAAAGGAGTGTTATTAGCAATCAAATCCTTTACAAATGATATGAAAACCTCTCTTGAAATAACTCCAGTTAATGGATCAAGTAAATATGTAATTTTATTTGTTTGTAATAAATCATAAAAATATCTATACCTAGATAACTCTTTATCACTATACATATAATCTTTCCTCTCAATCAATATAGTTATTATAGCATTATTTATGTTGAAAACAAAATAATATATTAAATTTTTGCAAAATAATATTTGCCATATTGAAAAAAATAAGTAATAAGAATATAATAGAAAAGTAATATTTAAGTTTTAGGGATTTGTGTAAATCATATATAGTATAATTGAAAGGAAGTATATATTATGGGAAGAGCTCATGAAGTTCGTGCCGCAAGTATGGCGAAAACTGCACTAGCAAAATCTAAAAAATATTCAAAATGGGGAAAGGAAATTCTTGACTGCGCAAAGGCAGGAGATCCAAACCCAGATATGAATCAACCACTAAAGAAGCTTATTGAGAAAGCTAAGAAGGATCAATGTCCTGCTGAAGTTATTAAGCGTGCTTTAGAAAAAGCTTCTGGACTTAAGTCTGGAAATATGAAGGAAACTCACTACGAAGGATATGGACCTGGTAAGGTTGCAGTTATGGTTGACTGCTTAACTGATAATGTAAATAGAACATTTACAGATGTTCGTCAAATATTCTCTAAATGTGGAGGAACAATCGGAACTCAAGTAGGACATTTATTCACTCGTAGAGCTAAGTTTGTATTCTCAGGAATTACTGAGGATGAAACTCTTGAAATCTTAATGGGAGCTGATGTTTTCCCTGAAGAGACTTCAACTGATGAAGATGGAAATGTTGTAATTCTTGATGATCCAAAGAATGCTTCTGCTATTTCGGATGCACTTGATGCTTCTGGTAAGGAACTTGATTATAAGGAGCAAGGTGTATCAATGGTTGCTTCTATGTATGTAGATCTTGATGAAGAGGCTAAGGCTAAGTTCGATCGTATGATGGAAATGTTTGGCGAAAACGAAGATGTACAAGATGTTACTCATAATGCAAATGTTGCAGAAGAGGATGACGAAGAATAAGAAAAAGGCCTTAGTGCCTTTTTTTTAAAATTAAGGAGGGAATAATTATGAAGGTAGTTATTGAATCTGAACAATTTGAAAAGACACTAAAGCGACTTACTCATGAAATAATCGAAAGAAATGATGATATGTCTAATGTCGTTTTAATGGGAATTAAGAAAAAAGGTACACCTATTGCTAAGTATCTAGCTAAAATGATTAAAGAAATAGATGGTACTGATGTTCCTGTTGATGAAATAGATATAATGTCACATAGAGATGATGAGAAAAAATCAATCACAGCTACTGCAAACTTTTTGGTTCCTGTTGATTCTAAAGTGGTTATTTTAGTAGATGATGTATTATATACAGGAAGATCTGTAAGAGCTGCAATGGATGCGGTAATTGATTTAGGAAGACCTGCTAAGATAGAACTTGCTATCTTTGTTGATAGAGGACATAGAGAACTTCCTATTCGCGCTGATTTTGTTGGAAAGAATATTCCAACATCAAGAAGCGAACAAGTAGTTGTTGATTTTGAGACTAAGCAGGTTATTATCAAATAAAAAGTTATTATTATTTAACTTTAACTAAAAGTTTGATATAATTATTATGTGATTTTTGGAGGGACCTATGACTGAACTAGAAAAAGAAGATAAATTAGTATATGATGCTATAGAAGCGGAATTTAATCGTGAACAAACTCACATTGAGTTAATCGCATCTGAGAACTTTGTTTCAAAGGCAGTGCTTGAAGCACAAGGGTCAGTAATGACTAATAAATATGCTGAAGGATATAGCGGAAAGAGATATTATGGTGGATGCGAATTCGTAGATGTTGTTGAAACACTTGCTAACGAAAGAGTTCAAAAACTTTTTAATGTGAAGTATTCAAATGTGCAACCTCATTCTGGCTCACAAGCGAATATGGCAGCATATAGATCACTTATTAATATAGGTGATGTAATACTTGGTATGAATCTTGCTGATGGAGGACATTTAAGTCATGGTATGGCTAAGAATTTCTCCGGTTCAGACTATAAAGTTTATTCATATGGAGTAGATCCTAAGACAGGACTTATTGATTATGATGATGTTAAGGCTAAGACACTAGAATATAAGCCAAAATTAATTGTTGCAGGAGCATCAGCATATTCAAGAATTATAGATTTTAAAAAATTTAGAGAAATTGCAGATCTTGTAGGTGCATATCTAATGGTTGATATGGCTCATATTGCAGGACTTGTAGCTGCAGGATTGCATCCAAATCCTTGCGACTATGCAGATATAGTTACATCAACTACTCATAAGACATTAAGAGGCCCAAGAGGCGGAATTATTTTAACTAATAACGAAGATATTATTAAGAAAGTTAATTCAAGAGTATTCCCAGGAACTCAAGGTGGACCTTTAATGCATGTAATTGCAGCTAAGGCTGTAGCATTTGGTGAAGCATTAAAACCAGAATTTAAAGAATACGCAAAACAAATTATAACTAATATGCAAGCTTTCTGCGATGAACTTAATAAGAAAGGTTATGCATTAGTTTCAGGTGGCTCAGATAACCATCTAGTTTTAGTAAATACAAAGGAATCATTAGGAATTACTGGTAAGGAAGCCGAAGAAACTCTTGCCAAAGTTAATATTACTGTTAACAAAAATGGAGTTCCAGGCGATACTGAAAAGCCAACAGTTACATCAGGAATAAGACTTGGTACAGCTGCAATGACTACTCGAGGATTTAATGAAGAAGATTTTAGAAATGTAGCGTGTCTTATTGATTTAGCATTAAGAAATAAAGATGACGAGAATGTGTTAAATGCAGTTAAGCTTGATGTGATTGCGTTAATGAAAAAACACCCATATGAGATTTAAACTAGTGGAGGAAAAAATATATGAGTAAGTATACTGAAAAGGAAATTAGAGAAATAATTGATAAAGAAAATGTTAAATACATTAGACTAATGTTTACTGATATGGATGGAATTTTAAAAAACGTTGAAATTCCAGTGTCAAGACTTGATGATGCGCTTGGAAACAAGATTATGTTTGATGGTTCTTCAATTGAAGGATTTGCAAGAGTATTTGAGGCTGATATGTATCTTCACCCAGATTTAGATACATTCCTAGTTTTAGAGTGGGAAGATTCTACATATGGTAAGGCTGCACGCTTTATTTGTGATATTTATAAACCTGGTGAAAATGGAGAACATGTACCATTTGAAGGAGATCCAAGAGGAATTTTAAAGAAAAATGTTGAAAAGATGAAGGACCTTGGATTTAAAGCATTTAACTGCGGAGTTGAACCAGAATTCTTCTTATTTAAGTTAGATGAGGATGGAAAACCTACATTAAAATTTAATGATAATGGATATTATTTTGATTTAGCACCAATGGATTCAGCTGTTGATTGCCGCCGTGATATTGTTTTACAATTACAAAGAATCGGATTTGATGTAGAAGCATCACACCATGAAGCAGCTCCTGGTCAACATGAAATTGATTTCAAGTATGATACTGCATTATCTGCAGCTGATAATGTTCAAACATTTAAGCTTGTAGTTAAAAATATTGCTCGTAAGCATGGGCTACATGCAACATTTATGCCAAAACCAGTTGCAGGAATCAATGGCTCTGGAATGCATGTTAACTGTTCTTTATTAACAAACGATAATAAGAATGCTTTCTTTGATGAAGCATCTCCAAATAAATTAAGTCAATTATGCTTAGATTGGATTGATGGAATTATTGCGCATGCAAAAGGATTCTGTTTCTTAACTAATCCAACTGTAAACTCATATAAGAGAATTGTACCAGGATTTGAGGCACCATGCTATATTTCATGGTCAGATTCAAATAGATCTACAATGATTCGTATTCCAGCTGCTCGTGGAATGGCTACTCGTACAGAGGTTCGTTCAGTAGATGTATCAGCTAACCCATATCTTGCTATCGCATCCATTCTTGCAGCGGGTATTGATGGAGTTAAGAAGAATTGTCCTCGTACAAAGGCAATATATGATAACCTTTATGTAATGTCTCAACAAGAAAGAGATGAAAAAGGAATTATTTCATTACCAGGAAATTTACATGATGCAATGGAAGAGTTCTTAAAGGATGATGTTATTAAATCAGCAGTAGGACCTATAGTTACAGAAAAACTTGTTGAATCAAAGAAGAAAGAATGGGATAATTTCCGTCGCGCTGTAACAGATTGGGAAATCAAAGAATACTTCGAAAAGTATTAAAATTATAAATGTTTGTACTTTTTGAATTTATAGATGAAAAAATAGTACTTGCTTTAATAATAAAGTTATGATATTATATCAAAGTGAAACTTACTATGGTTAACTACAACCATGGCGGAAGGAGTGTAAAAATATGAAACAAGGAATTCATCCAGAGTATAAGAAGATTACTGTTACTTGTACAACATGTGGAGCTACATTTGAAACTGGTTCAGTTTTAAATGAGATTCGTGTTGATTCTTGCTCAAATTGCCATCCATTCTATACTGGAAAGCAAGCATTCGTTCAAAATGATGGACGTGTTGAGAGATTCAATAAGCGTTACAATTTAAATAAGTAATATGAAAGAAGCACTCTATAATGAGTGCTTTTATATTTTAAAAGGCGGTGATATAATGCAAGAATATTATATGAGGGAAGCATTAAAAGAAGCTTTAAAAGCATATAAAAAAAAGGAAATTCCCATAGGATGTGTGATTGTATATAATGACAGAATAATTGCACGAGCACATAATTTAAGAGAGAAAAAGAAGAATGCATTATATCATGCTGAAATAATCGCAATTAAAAAGGCCTGTAAGAAATTAAAATCTTGGAGGCTTGATATGTGTGATATCTATATTACACTTGAGCCATGCCAAATGTGTAGTGGAGCTATACTTCAATCTAAAATAAAAAATACTTATTTTGGGGCATATGATCAAAAAACGGGTATGGCGGGATCGCGTTTTAACATGTTTTCTCTTAAATTTAATTATGAGCCAAATGTGGTTGGAGGAATTCTTGAAAATGAGTGTAAAATGCTACTTAAGGATTTCTTTAGAGATTTAAGGAAAGAAAAATGATTGAATTATTAATAAGAGTATGCTAATATATTAGTGGTCTGTCCAATCAGTTGCGGTGAACCTGGTCAGGATCGGAAGGTAGCAGCCATAAGCTTGCGCTGGTGTGGATAGGCTCTTATAAGAAAAAAATAGAGATGCATTTGCATCTCTTTTTTAATTCTTAATAACAAATGCAAATATTATATGATATAATATAGTTGCTAAGAGGTGAACTATTAATGACTGACGTTATTGAACCACTTAAAGTATATGAGTCTGAATTGAAAGATAAATTAAAAGAAGAAACAGAAAAGTATTGGAAAGAACTTGTAAGTTCTACTAATACTGATCTTGAAGCAAATAAGACTACATGTACTGAATATTATAATACAGTAAAGAATGAAAAATTATATAAACATAAACTTGCAGTTATAAAATTTTGGCAAGGCTTTTTTAGAGTTGCATCCATAATAATGATAATTGTAGGAATAATTATGGCTATACTTGGTGCTAATGGAAATAAAACGGGACTTCTTGTTGGAGGAATCATACTTATTGTAGCTTCAATTGTCATTTTTATTCTTGCACAAGTAATTCCAAAAAAGAAGATTGCATCATTAAAAGAGAGAATTGAAAATCTTACAAAAGCGGCACAAGAAAAACTCAATTTAGCATATGCACAGATGAGTAAATTAAACAATGCTTATGATTGGAATATTCCAGCAAAACTTATTAATAAGCTTAATACTGTGTTAGAATTTGATGAACACTTTGATGTTAAAAAATATCAATATCTTCATGACAAATATGGATTTGATGAGAATTTTGATGATAAAACATCAACACTTGCGGTTGAATCTGGAAGCATTTTAGGAAATCCGTTTTTAATGGTAAAAACTTTGAATCAATATTGGTATACTCATACATATGAGAATTCCATTACTATTCATTGGACAACAACAGTGCATACAAAAAATGGAACTGCTACTCAACATCATACTCAAACACTTACAGCTTATGTTGATAAGCCAGCAGCAGGATATAATAATACAACATATTTAATATATGGTAATGAAGCGGCTCCTAATTTAAAGTTTTCAAGAAGCCCATCAGGAATTGATGGAATGAACGAAAATCAAATAAATAAGATGATAAAAAAGGATTCTAAGAAATTTGATGAAAAAGCTCGTAAAGCATTAACAGATAATGATCCAAATACTAATTATGTAAAGTTTGGTAACGAAGAGTTTGAATCATTGTTCGGTGGTGAAAACCGTGATAATGAAGTTCAATTTAGATTATTATTTACGCCACTTGCGCAACAAAACCTAATAAAACTTATAAGAAACAATAAGTATTATGGCGATGATTGGTATTTCGAAAAGAATAAAAAAATTAATTTTATCCAATCAAAGCATTCTCAAAAATTTGATTATAAAGCTGATCCTGAATATTTTATTGATTTTGATGCATCAAAAGCACATGAAAGATTTGTTACATATAACAATGAATATTTTAAATCTTTCTTCTTTGATTTAGCACCACTTATATCAATTCCTTTGTATCAACAAACAAAAACTAGTGAATATATTTATAAAAAAGATTTCCCTGGTAATGTTACATATTATGAGGATGAGATGCTTGCCAATCAATTTGGTGAAAGTTATTTTAGAAATTCATCATCACAAACATCTAATATTTTAAAAGCAAAACTTAGAAAAAATTTTGGTAAGACTGATAATATAATAATTACAGCTCATGGATTTAAGAAAGTGGCTCATACTGAATATGTTGATAAAATGGGTGGGGATGGTGAAATACATACCATACCAGTTGAGTGGTATGAATTTATTCCAGTTACAAAGGATACTGAAATGGCGGTTCAACCACAAACATCATCACGTGAAGAATTCTTAAGTATGATAAATAGTCAAGAATTTAAAACGAAGATGGCGTTCGCAGGGGCATTTTTGTATGAAAGAGGATTGTTTGGCGCAATACTTGGGGCACAGTTGGGAGATAGTGTTGCTAAGACTATGCAAAATGCATTTAGCAACAATAATACTAATAGTAATAATAATGGCAATGTTAACATTGGAAACAATATAAATAGCGCAATAAGTAAAGCTACTAATATACAAGCAGATGAAATAAAGAATGGAATTGATGAAGCTATGTCGAATGTTAATACTAACATTGATAATAGTCAAAACAACAATTCAGGTGGTCAAGGTTCTAAATAGCATAAGCTATAAAGAATAAATTAAAAACAAGGAGGAAAAATATTATGGCAAACGCATTAGATGAAGAAAATGGACCTACAAGAGAAGAAGGAAAGGATATTAATGTAATCGCAAAGCAAATACCTGTAAAGGTTGGAACTGGATCATTAGTATTTGAAATCATACTTTGGGTTTTAGGAATTATTCCAGGTGTTATTTTCTTAATTATGAAGATTAAGGCAGGTACTTATCTACGTCAGTTAGAACAACAAATTCAACATGACGCATCAACAATTGATAATTACCTAGAACAAAGAGTTGTTATTCTATCTAACTTAGCTAAGCTTGTTGATAAGGCTGTAGCATTAGATAAGGAAACATTTACTGCAATTGCAGAAGCTCGTTCTGGAAAACCTGTAACAGCAGGAGACACTGCTCGTAATGAATTATCAGCACAAGCAGATAATATCAATAATAGATTAAATATCGCTATTGAGAATTATCCAGAATTAAGATCTCACCAAGAGATTCAAGATGCAATCCAACAAAACTCATATCTTCAAAAGGAAATTACTGCAGCTCGTGAAATGTATAATGATAGAGTTGCACAATGGAACAGAGAAATCCAAATTTGGCCTACTAAGATGATAGTTGCAGCAAAACAAGGATATACAACTCGTATTCCATTCATTGCTTCAAAAGAAGTTAAAGAAAAGGCTAGAGACGTTTTCTTCTAGAAATAAAAAGAAAGGTTATTGACTTTTAATAGTTAATAACCTTTTTTGTTGAAAGAAATAAAGCTAATTGGCGTAGAAGAGGCTAAAAACAGAATAGAAAAATATTTAAAATATATGATATGGAGATGTGCAGCAAATTTATGGTGAACCAAATTGTATATATGTACTGACTCAAGTAAACCTTAAAGAAGGTAAAAACATATTGATATTTCCGCAAAGGCAAAATGTTTGGGATATATGTAATAAATCTAGTGATTTTAGTATTACAGGTAAATATTGTTCTAGTTCTAATAAAGAAGGGTACAATGTAGCTTATTGTGAATTAACTACAACAAAAGATTATACAATGCAAGTAGGAGATATAGGTGCTAATAGTGAATACGTGGTATATGTAGTTCAAGGAAGTGATACAAATGATCTTATTAGTATTGATGCAAGACACAAAGTATCTAAATCTAATGAAGCATTATTTTTTTAACTTTAAAATGTAGTCAAGAAGTATTAGATAAATATGGTAAAGCCTATTATGATGCTAAAGTGTATTATTATAAATTAAAATTCTCTACAAATGTAAGTGTTGAAATAAATAATAATATAATAAGTTCTAATGAAAATGAATATGTAGTTGCAGTTAGAGGGCAAATAGAGGTAAAGGTAAGGGGAATAACTGATGTTGGCGTTAATGTTACAGTAGATATTCAAAAACTTTATATTTCTTAAATTAGAACTTAAAGCAAAAGGAGTAGACATGCCTACTCCTTTAGTTTTTAAGAATATTATATATATTAATTATATTTCTTTTGTTAAATTCTTTAAGAATTCTTTTTCTGATTCATTTAAATATGGACTCAATTTCTCATAACAAGATTTATGATAATTATTTAGCCAATCAAGTTCAGGCTTTGTAAGCATATCTTTATTAATAGCTTTTGGCTCATAAGGGCATACTGTAAGTGTTTTGAACTTGTAGAATTTGCCATATTCAGATGCGTTAGCTTCTACACACAATAACTCGTTTTCAATACGGATACCATATTGACCATCAATGTATAAGCCTGGCTCATCAGTTGTAACCATACCAGGTTCTAATGGATAAGTGTTTCCATGATATCTAATTGATTGAGGACCTTCATGGACTGATAATATATGTCCTACACCATGTCCTGTGCCATGTCTATAATCAAGACCTCTGCTCCATAGTGGTTGACGAGCTATTACGTCAAGTTGTTCACCAGTAGTTCCAGCTTTAAATTCAGCAAGTGCAAGATCAATGTGGCATTTAAGAACCAAAGTATAATTTTCCTTCATTTTCTCAGACACATCTCCTAAAGCGTATGTACGAGTGATATCTGTAGTACCAAGACAATAGTGAGCTCCTGAATCAACTAAAAAGAATGTTGGATGCGTTGTATTAAGTTTAGCTTCCTTACCTTTAACAGCGGTATAGTGGATAATAGCTCCATGTGCATCAAATCCTGCAATTGTTGGGAAACTTAGTTCAATAAATCCTTGATTTTCTTTACGCTTTTCTTCAAGATAATCTGCATATGTAATTTCATCAAGAGTATCAGCATTCTCATATAAATATTTCATCGCTTTAACCATCGCAACTCCATCTTTTACATGAGCAGTAATATTATTTCTAATTTCTACATCGTTTTTGATGGCTTTAAGTTTAGTTGTTGGGTTTAATGAATTCTTTAATGTATTGTTTTTGTATAAAGCTCTATATATGTTGTAATTACATGTATCAGCATCATACATTATTTTATAATCATTAATTTCACTTAAGAATGAATATATTTCGTTATAATTCTTTACGTTAATCTTATTATCAGATAAATATTTTGATACCTCATCACTGATTTTATTATTGTCTACAAATAAGTATATGTTATCTAAGGTAATGAATGTAAAGCTTAAGAATACTGGAGTACATTCAATATCATTTGCACGAAGATTATATAACCAAGCTTGATCTTCAAGACGTGCAAGAACTAAAGCGTTACATCCTGCAGTTTCAAGCATGTTTCTTACTGATGAAATTTTTGATGAAAAGCTTTTTCCGCTAAACGCATCTTTAAGTAAATATAGATAAGAGAATGGTAAAGATGGTCTATCTTTATCATAAATCTTAGAAATTAAATCGGTATTAATAATTTTAACTTTAGGTATAGCTTTTTTAATCTTTAGTGCGGTAGATGTCTCTATACATTTACCATCAAAACCTAGGTTACCACCATTTTGGAATAGGTTAACTAAATCTTCAACAAGTGTTGGAACACCAGGCTCTCCCATTTTCATAAGCGTAATTCCTGAACCCTCTAGTTCAATTGACGCTTGAAGGAAAAATCTTCCATCAGTCCATAACTTTGCGTCATCTTTAGTCACAAGAAGTGTACCAGCATCACCTGTGAATCCTGAAATATATTCTCTAGCTTTAAAGTATGCAGGAGTATATTCACTCATATGATAATCAGATGTAGGTATTATATAAGCATCGATATCTTTTTTCTTTAATAATTCTTGAAATTCTTTAATTTTATTCATAATAAATCACCATGACTATTATAGTATAATCTATGTATTCTTTCAATAAATATGATATAATGAAATTATCAAAGACTGGCGGTGATTTATATGCTTAATATCGTTTTTTCTATACAAAAATATATTGGCGTTTTGGATATAATCGTTCTAGTATTACTTATAGTAGGCTTACTACTGGGATTTATTATTGGGTTTTCAAGGATACTTATTAAAATTGCCAATTGGATTTGTGGCATGTTTATATCTTTAATATTATGTGCTAAATTTGCGAATGTTTTAAAATGGATATTTGGCGATCCGCTTTATAATCACTTTTATAAGAAGGTTATGAATACTGAAACACTTCAAAATCTTACCGGAAGTGAAACCGCTCAAGAAGGACTTACCTCAACACTTAAGGATTTAGGTATACCAGGATGGCTTTCTAAATTTATTTCGAAAGGATTTTCAGGAGAATCTACTACAAATATAGCGGAAACTATATCTGATTCGATTGCAAGTGGCATCACTAAAGCTATACTATTAGTAATTTCATTTTTCATTTTATGGATAGGTCTATCTTTAATTATTCTATTGATTAAATTACATATTGAGGATTTAAGAGAAAATCACGCTTTTATGGTGATAGATGGTATATTTGGATCTATTTTAGGAATAATTGTTATCTTTTTTGTCCTTGAAATTGTATTCTATATCATTACATTACTAGATGCCTCACACACTATTATGGATTTTTTAAATCGGGATATGAGGTTAGATACATATAGTGGATTTGGACTGGCTAGGTGGTTTTATAAGCATAATTGGATTAAAGCGTTTTTAGATTTGTTTTTCTAATTTAAAATCCTTTAAAAAAAATAGCATTTAATATATAATGTTAGTAGTTATTAAAAAATATGAAAGGTTAGGACTTTAATAGTGAAAATAAACCCAAGAATTTTTGATTATGCAATTGAAGAGGATCTTATTGAACGTCAAGAAATCGATGAAAATAGAAGCGTTGAAATTTATTCTTTAAATAAGTATCCAGATTTATATGATGAATTTACTAAGCAAGGTAAGTTTGCTGTATGGTCATCTGCTGATAGTAAAAATTATAGACTATATATAGAGGATGGATATTTAAAGAAATTAGAGCCTTTATACAAAAAAAACATTAACACTATATGGCTTGATTTCTGGGATGCGTGTGATAAATCAGTATCTAAGTTTAGAAACATTTTAATGCCTATTATGTTAGTACTTATTTTAGTATTTTTCCTTGGTGGCTCTTTATTGATTAAAAGCCAAGTGGCGCAAGTTGTAGTCGCTTTAAGTGTAGGTCTTTTATTTATACTTATTATTTTCTTTATTAGACGTAGAGTAAATAAAAAGGTATCCGAAGCAAATCAAGAATCAGTAGTTAAGATAAAAAATATACTTGGTGAAAAAAGATTTGAAAAATTACTTAATGATCAAAGATCTTATATTGATGAGTTCTTTAAATATGATGAGGAACAAAACAGTGAAGATAATGTAGAAGATAATGTAGATAGCACTAAAGCATTAGATAATGATATATCAAATGATAATCTAGAGACTAAAGAGGCATTAGATAATAATTCCTCAAATGATGATAAAAACATTAAAGAAGAATAAGGTAATTTATTATGGAAGCAAAAGAACAATTAGCAATTAACACAATTAGATTATTAGGAGTAGATGCCATTAATAAGGCTAAATCAGGACACCCAGGAATAGTTCTTGGGGCAGCTCCTATGGCATATACTTTGTTTACAAGACATTTAAAAGTAAATCCACAAGATCCACAATGGTTTGATAGAGATAGATTTATTTTATCAGCAGGACATGGTAGTGCATTACTATATACATTATTACATTTGTCTGGATATGGTCTTACTATTGATGATCTAAAGAATTTCCGTCAAAAGGGTTCACTTACTCCAGGACACCCAGAATATAGACATACTAAGGGAGTAGAGATGACTACAGGACCTCTAGGACAAGGAATTTCTACGGCAGTAGGTATGGCTATCGCAGAATCATATATGGCAGCGAAGTTTAATAAAACAGATATTAAACCAATTGATCATAACACATATGTTATTTGTGGAGATGGAGACCTTGAAGAAGGTATTTCTATGGAGGCCGCATCACTTGCAGGTCATTTAGGTCTTGGAAAGTTAATTGTATTATATGATTCAAATGATATTCAACTTGATGGAGAAGTGGCTTTAACTAATACTGACTCTATTAAGGGTAAGTTTGAAGCTATGAATTGGCAATATCTTAAGGTAGAGGATGGTAATGATATTGATGCCATTGATGAAGCTATTAAAGAGGCAAAGGCGAATTTAGAAAAACCAACTATCATTGAAATAAAGACAGTTATAGGATTTGGCGCACCAAATTCTGGAGAATCTGCTGTGCATGGAGCGCCACTTGGTGAAGAAAATACTAAAGTATTAAGAAAGAATCTTGAATATTTCTATGAGCCATTTGAGGTTGATAAATCTGTATATGAAATATTTAAGAAAAATGTAATTGAGCGTGGAGACGAATTAGATTCTAATTGGTCAATTACATTACAAAATTATGAAAAGAAATACAGTGATGATTATACTGAATTAATGCATTTTATAAATAATGATTATAAGATTATTGATGAAA
The DNA here is from genome assembly GCA_963590725.1 of Anaeroplasmataceae bacterium. Classification (GTDB taxonomy): domain Bacteria; phylum Bacillota_I; class Bacilli_A; order Acholeplasmatales; family Anaeroplasmataceae; genus UBA3206. The sequence goes on from CAVAQB010000014.1 coordinate 45,203, forward strand.
ATCTTCCTATCTATGAGGTTGGTTCTAAAGAAGCCACAAGAAAGATTTTAGGTAAGATGTTAGATCAAATATCTGCTGATATGCCAAATGCGATTGGTGGTTCTGCAGACCTTACTCCATCTACATTTGTAAAGGGTGCAAATGGAGTGTTTGAGGTTGATACAAGACACGGAAGAAATATTAAATTTGGTGTTCGTGAGCATGCGATGACTGCCATTGTAAATGGTATTACACTTCATGGTGGTTTAAAAGCCTTTGGTGCAGGTTTCTTTATTTTCTCTGATTATATGAAACCAGCATTAAGACTTGCGTCTATTATGCAAATCCCATCATTGTTTATCTTCTCACATGATTCAGTATGCGTAGGAGAAGATGGACCTACACATCAACCAATTGAGCAATTAACAATGCTTCGCTCAATACCTAATTTTAATGTGATTAGACCAGCTGATGCGACTGAGGTTAAAGCCGCATTAAAGATTGCTTTTGAGTCTGAATTAACTCCAACTGCAATTACTACAACTCGTCAGCCACTTACTATGCTTGATAAAACATCTGAGGATGGAGTAAGACATGGTGCCTACATTGCATATAAGCCTAAGAAGAAAGCTACAGGAATTATTATTGCTTGCGGATCAGAACTTGAATTATCAATTGAGGCAGCTAAAGTGCTTGAAACAGAAGGTGAATACGCAATGGTTGTATCTATGCCATCACAGTTTTTGTTTGATAAACAAAGCGATGAATATAAAGAACAAATCCTTCCATCAAGTATAACTAAGAGACTTGCAGTAGAAATGGGACATCCAATGAGTTGGTATAAATATTCAAAGAATGTATATGGTATTGATACATTTGGAATATCTTCACCACTTAAATATATCCATGAACATTATGGATTTACTCTTGATAATCTTGTAAAAGTTTATAAGAATATAAAATAATTAATACATATAGAAAAGAAACTAATAATATATTTAGTTTCTTTTTTATAAATAGCATAGGGGATATATATGAAAATAGGGAGAAGTTTAATAATTATATTTGGCGGATGTCTTGCATTATTGATTAATAGATTGGCTTATGCGCAAGAAATAAACCAAAATTATACGGGAAATGAAATAATATGTAATGAAATTGATCCGTTTTTTGATGGTTCGGATTTAAAATTTGAAGGGAAATATGATAAAATATCAAAAATAAAAGAAACCAAATATAAAAAAAACATATTATAAATTGGATAAATATTACTA
>CAVAQB010000015.1:0-7164 GCA_963590725.1 Anaeroplasmataceae bacterium
GGTATTAATATATGCCATTTTGTAATAAATGTGGAAGCAATCTATTAGAAACTATAAATATTGTTTCTAAAAAAGAGACTTTAAATAATGTTAAAAAGGTTTACGTAATAGATGAAGGCTCTTATGCTGCAGGCGTATGTTTAGTTATATTTTTACATATGTTAGGCTTTATAATTGCGCTTTGTACTGGAAAAAAGAAAACTAGACGAGGTGCACTATATGTATTATTATTTTTTATAGTATTAATAATATTATTAGGTTTTATTGTAGTTTTAATAGGTGGAGAAGAATAACTTTTTAATAATCTATAGATAAATCTATTTTTGATAATTGCACTAGTGAAAACTAGTGCTTTTTGCATTCTAAAAATAAATGTTAGGTAATTAGTAGGAGGAAGATTTAAAATAATGCAAAATTTACAATATATAGTTTTACAATTTTATTGTAATAGATTAAAAATTGATTTATAATCAAATAGATAGGTATGTTGGTGAATGGTATGAATGATTTATCTTTAAAAAGTGATAAAGCGAAATATGATATAATATTACATGGACTTCTAAAAGGAGTTGTAATAATAGATATTAAAGAAAAATATGAAGATGGTTTTATAGAAGAAGCGGTAGGTATCGCAAAAAAATATAATCCAAAAAAGATATTTATATCAACTAAATTTGAATTAGATGGGTTAAAAGAATATCGAAGAGATCTGATTTTTTCTAATCAATACACATTAACTAAGTCTTATAAAGAAATTAAGCTTGTAGAGGTTTCAATTACATCAAGAGAAGACTTTATTAAATTAGTTAATTATAATAAAGATTTATCAGAGAGTGAAATAGATGTTATGGATGCCTTAAATATTATTAAAAATAAAAATAATAAGTGTTATTTTATTATGTATAAGGATAAAAAGATTGGCGTGTTTGTAATTAATGATAGTGAGATATTATATTTTACATGCACTAACATGCTGGTTTATGATATGTGTTTATCTAAAGTGTTGTATAAAATAGGGCATAATACAAAAATTTCTGTTTCATCACTTGAAAACACAAAAATAAACAAGTTTAAATCATTTGGATTTGAACTTACAGGAACTCAAAAGATTTATTATGAGGTATAGCGATGGCAAATAAGGATTACGAGAAAGCTTTAATAATAAAAGGAAAAATTTCAAAGGTAGTTAATATTATACTATCTATAATATCTATAATTGTGGTTATTATTACGGCTTTTTTGTGCGCTTTAAATAAGATTGAGTTTGTAAAAGCGGGTATAATTATTCCACTAGCTTTAATGGTTTATCTTTTTATGGGAGTTCTTTCTTTAATAGGGACAAAAGAGAATAGAAAGCCGGTTATGGTTATATATATTACGGCAATTTCAATATGTGGAGTATTATTATTTATAAGTATTATTTATTCTAAAGTTCATTAGGAGGGGATTTAATATGATAGAATTATTTAAAGAAATTGATAACAAACTTCAAAAACTTGAATATAATGAAGAAACGTTTGAAAATATTGAACCTCAAACATGGATTCACATGACATCACCTTCAATGAATGATGTTGATAGAGTTTGTAATGTAACAAAGCTTCAAAAGGACATGCTTATGGGAGCGCTAGATACAGAAGAGGTATCACACGTTGATGTAGATGATGATAATACCTTAATTTCTTTAGATGCGCCAATTTTAATTGATGGCAACTATGAAACAGTACCATTCGCTATTATGTATAATAGTAATTTTGTTGTGACAATGTGTAATATGGAAACTAATATAATTTCAGCATTAACTAAGAAATTTAAAAAGATAGAACCACAAAAACACGCTCGTCTATGCTTACTTGTAATGTATAGAATTGCCACATTATTTATTCAATCCTTAAATAACATTGATATAAGATCTAATGCTATCGAGGAAGATTTAAAGGATTCATTAAAAAATGCGCATATATTTGATTTGATGAAATTAAATGAATCTCTTGTTTATTTTAGTATTTCCCTAAATTCTAATAAGAATACTCTTGCTAGAGTAAAAAGATTATTAGATTTTAAAAAGTATGAAGCTGATTTTGATTTATTAGAAGATGTTGAAATAGAGAATAACCAGGCAATAGAGATGTGCCAAATTCATAGATCAATTCTTGATAATATGACAAATACTACTGCCTCAGTAATTTCAAATAATTTAAACAATGTAATGAAAGTTTTAACAATTGTTACACTAGTTATTTCTATTCCAACATTAATTGGTTCATTTTGGGGTATGAATGTAGGTCTTCCTTTTGAACATAATAAATATGGATTCTGGATTCTGTTAGGATTATCAGCTGTGTTATCACTACTTGGTGGAATAACATTATTTATCCTTACATCAGGAAAAAGGAATAGAAGAAAGTAGTAGGTATTAAATGAGTTATACAAAGATTTGTACTAAGTTTATAAAAGATATAAATTCAAACGTAGAAGTATATCAACACGATAAAACAAAAGCGCATATAATGGTTTTTGAAAATGATGATCCTAATAAAGTATTTTCAATAGCTTTTAGAACTCCCGCAATTAATAATTGTGGGCTTACACATATTTTGGAACATTCTGTTTTATGTGGATCAAAAAAATATCCACTTCATGACCCTTTTGTTGAATTATTAAAGGGGTCACTTAATACATTCCTTAATGCTTTTACATTCCCAGATAAGACAATGTATCCATGTGCTAGTATGAATGATAAAGATTTTAGAAATTTAATGAGTGTATATCTAGACGCAGTGTTTTATCCAAATATTCATACTAATCCCTATATTTTTAAACAAGAAGGATGGCATTATGAATTAGAAGATAAGGATGCCCCTATTACAATAAACGGAGTAGTATATAACGAAATGAAGGGTGCATATTCAGACCCTCTTGGTGTATTTTCAAGATATATTATGCACTCATTATATAAAGATAATACATATCAATATGAGTCAGGAGGAGATCCTAAATATATCCCTTCCTTATCATATGAAGAGTTTAAGGAATTCCATAAGAAGTATTATTCACCATCTAATGCATATATTATGATTTATGGTAATTGTGATATGGATGAACAATTAAAGTTTATTGAAGATGAATATTTAAATAATTTTTCATACACTGATTTCGACACATCTATAAATGCTTTAGATGGCAAAGGATTAGTCCAAGAAGAATACTTCTATAACACAGATAAGTTTGAAGAGAATAAATCTTACTTATCATATAATATTTCTTTAGAAGATTTTAAGTGCTTTAAAGATAATATCGCAATTGATATATTAATTGATGTATTATTCAATGTTCCGGGTGCGCCAATAAAGGAAAGACTTTTAAAAGAAGGAATTGCAGAGGATTTTGAGGCGACAATTGAGGATGATGTACGTCAGCCATTCGTATCTATTGTAGGTATTAACGCAAACTCTAAAGATATTTTAAAGCTTAAAAATATAATAGATGAAGAAATTAAAAATATAGTACTTGATTATGAGGCAATAGAGGCTCAAATAAAGTATAGATCTTTTAAGATAAGAGAAGCTAAACAACAAGGATATCCTAAAGGATTATTATATGAAATGCAGGCCTTAACTTCTTGGTTATATGATGATTCTATGCCTTTTGATGCGTTAGAAAATCTTAAATATTATGATGAATTATTAAATGATATTAATACTAAATATTATATAGATTTAACTAATAGATTATTATTAAATAACAATCATAAATCGTTAGTTACACTATCTCCTAAGGAAGGATTATTAAAATCTGAGGCAGAAGAGTTAAAGACAAAGCTACAAAACTATAAGGCATCTTTATCAGACGAGGAAATAGATAATCTTATTTTAGAAACTAAGAAGTTAAAAGAGTATCAAAAAACCCCTGATACTAAAGAGGTTATTGATACACTACCTCACTTATCACTTAAAGATTTATCAGATGAACCTATGAGATTTAATATAGAGTCTATTCAAGATAAGCCATTTAAAACGTTCTATTCTGCTTATTTTACAAATAAGATTGCATATGTTGATTATTTATTTGATATTAAAGATTTTTCAAAGGAAGATTTACAATACGCTAAACTTTTAGGACAAATGCTAGCTCTTGTTAATACAAAAGAACATTCATATTTTGAACTTGATAAACTAACAAAGCTTCATACAGGTGGAATTGTTACACCACTTAAGTTGATTCCTAGAGCGGGTGATTTATATGCAATTTACTTTGATGTAAAAATATCTGCCCTAATAGAAGAGTTAGATTATGCATCTAAGCTATCACTTGAAATGATGTTTAATTCACTTTTTAGTGATAAAGATAGAGTAAAGGATGTATTAAATCAGTTTAAGGCATCCGCTGAGATGAGTATAAGTGGCGCAGGACATCAAATTGCCGCAACAAGAGCTGCGTCATATAAATCTAAATATTATTATCTATCAGATAGCCTATCTGGTATTGGATATCTTGATTTCATATCTGATTTAGTTAATAACTTTAATTCTAGATATAAGATTATGGTTAAAAGGTTAGAAGAATTAACTAATATAATATTTAGTAAGAAAAGATTTGTTTTAGACTATACCGTAGATAGTGAATCAAAAGATATAGTATTAGATGTGGCTAATACGTTCTATAATGAACTATCTCTTGATACAACTAAGTATAAGTTTGAACTTGAACCAATAAAGCTTAATGAAGGTATAAAAACACCATATGATGCGAACTATATTGCACGTTATGGTAAACTAGAAACCACATTTAATGGAGAACTTTATGTGTTAAAGAACGCAATCTCTCTTGATTACTTATGGCAAAATGTAAGAGTACTTGGTGGTGCGTATGGATGTATGATATCTATTAATGATGATTGTGGTATGATTCTTACATCATATCGTGATCCTAATTCAGTAAAAACTAATGATATATATAATAAACTTCCAGAATTTATTGAAGGTTTAAAACCATCAAGAGATGATATGCTTAAATATAAAATTGGGGCTATTGGATCTTTGGATTCTGATCTCCATAACTCACAAAAAGGTGTAGTTGCGTTTAATAATCTTATAGCTGGAAAGACATATGAGCTTTTAAAACAACGCCGTATAGAATTACTTAATACTACACAAAATGATTTGAAGAAATATAGTGATGCGTTTAAAGCGGCTTTAGACGAAAATAATATTTGTGGTCTTGTATCTCAAAAAGGATATAATGAATCTCAAGCATTATATGATAATATAAGAGATTTAAAAGGCGCTATTAAATAATAAGAGGAGTAGGTTTTCATCACCTACTCCTTTAATGCTAAATATTATATTGTTACAATACCTTTTGTATATCGTGATTTTAATAAACTCATAATAATAAATTAAGGCAAGCAATGCTATACTACCTTTATTATTACATATAGTAGGAAGTAAGTATTGCATTTAACAAAAAACAAAAAAATCTCTTTATCGCATTGATATATATATGTATATCATATAATTAATTTTAGGATGGGATAAAGATGGAAAAGATAAAAAAATAGCATTAAGTATATTTGTAACATTTTCTTTTTGTGTTAATTTGAATATTAATGCTGGATCCACTACTGCAAATGCAAAGGGAATAAGTACTACAGGGTTAACGTATGTTGGAGAGTATTATGAGATTTCTAGCGCTGTATATGAAATAGATAATTATAGTAATAAAAATAATAATGCATTTGTCTTTGAAATATCATATGAAGGATATATACATAGAGATAATCTTAAAAATTCTTTAGAAATTGCTGAAATTTTAAAAAGTGAATCAAAAAATAGGCTTGTAATAGTTGTATCCCATGATAATGAACTTTTTGAAAAAATAGCTGATAGAATTATCACAATTGATGATGGCGAAATAGTAAGTGATAAAATAATTAATATTAATAAAACAGATAAAAACTTCGCATATAATAAATCTAACTTATCTTTAAATAGTGCAGCTGTTTTTTCTTTGAAAAACATAAAAAAATCACCAATAAGGTATTGCCTTACAATAATATCCCTTGTTATTTCACTCTTTATAATAATAGTTGGGTTAAATGTATTTTTTAATGATGAATCAGTATCAAGAAAAAGACTATATGATGATTATGATTTGACTTATTTGAATGTTTTGAATGGTATTAAAGGCGTATCTCATCAAACAATGGGCGTTTCATATGAAGAATATTTGAAAACTAAAGAAAAGTATGATGATGTAATGCTATATGTTGATGATGCGGTTTCTAGTTATATTTTAGGAACAACATCTGAGTATGTTTATTTATGTGATGAAGCAAAAGTAGATATTTTATATGGTTCTAATATAATTAATGATAACGAGGTTATTATATCTGATGTAATGGCATACGAGATTGCTTCTAATATGAATATAGAAATATCTAATTTAATTGGGTATATTAAAAATAAATACTTTAACATTAGTATTGCAGGAATTTATGATACACCATTCAATGAGATTGCTAAAGATTATAAGAGTAGAATAAACGGTGATATTGTACGAACTGTTTTTATGACTAAAAGCACGCTTAAAAATATTGATAAGCTAGAGAATGATTACAAATTACAAGTGTTAATTGGAAAAGATATTTATAAATTGAATGTAAACGTACTTGATACATTAAACAATGATGAGATAATTGTTCCTTCAAGTCTTAATTTAAGTGTAGGAAATAATAATTTTAAGTACTTAAATTCAAAGTATTTACAAACATCTCATGATTCTAACTATTCTTTGGTCGAGAGTGATTATAATACTATTAATTTAAATGTTTTATCTAAAACTGATGAAAACATAATGTATGTTTCAGAAGAACTTTTTGATAAATTATATGAAATGGTTCTATTTTATAGCGGTAAGCAAGTAGGATTATTATTAGATTATTATAATATAAAAATTATAAGGTATTTTGAAAATGAAGGGTATATTTTTGATACTAGTATCGATGGGGAAATATATTATGTCTTGAATATTCAAAAAAAATCGCTATAGTTGAACTTGTAATAGGATCATTACTATTAGTCGTCACTGCGATTCTTATCGTTAATTATGTTTTTAATAATTATTTAAAAAATAGAAGAGAGGTAGGTATATTGTCTTCAATAT
>CAVAQB010000016.1:0-5972 GCA_963590725.1 Anaeroplasmataceae bacterium
AAAAATTATAATGAATACCTATTAACCTCTCACATGCCCAAAAATGAAGATGATATTTTGTCAACTTATAAAAGGACAAAGTATACGTCATATTTAGAATATTCACTTCGACTAGAACTTCTTAGATATTATTATGATACATATAAAAAAGAAGTAAAAAGATTCGATTATAATAAAGTTTTAGAATTTATAAATAGCTTAGAATTTGAACTTACAAAAGATCAAATGGATGCGATAAAGAAAATATTAGAAGAAATGGCATCACCACACTTACTTAATCGCCTTATTCAAGGAGATGTTGGAAGTGGTAAGACAATAGTTGCGTTTATTGCCTTATATGCAAACTATCTTTCTGGTCATATGGGCGCTTTAATGGTACCATCTGAGGTATTATCGGCGCAACATTATGAAAAAGCATGCGCTCTTTTTGAGCCACTTGGATTAAATATTCGTTTATTAAATTCCTCGCTAAAAGCATCAGATAGGAAAAAAGTATTGAATGAATTAAAGGATGGTACTATTGATATTTTGATAGGCACTCAGTCTTTATTTTCAGAAGATGTTAAATATAATAAATTAGGCCTTGTAGTAATTGATGAACAGCATAGATTTGGAGTCATGCAACGTCAAGCTTTAATTAATAAAGGAATACAAGTAGATTCTCTATTTTTGACCGCAACTCCAATACCAAGAACTCTTGGTATTTCAAGATTTATGGATCTTGATATTACATCTATAGAAACAAAACCAAATAATCGTCATAATGTATTAACTCGTGTTTGTAGATGCGATGACCTGGAATTTATTTGTAAGGCAATTTATAAAAATGTATCTAAAGGTCATCAGGTATTTATAGTAGTACCATTAATTATGGAATCTGTTGATGATAATCTTTATACAATAGATAAAGCAATATCTATGCTTAAACCACATCTTGATGGTATAAGATTTGAAACAATGCACGGCTCTATGAAAAATAAGGAAGATATAATGCAAAAATTTAAAAATCATTTATTTGACGTACTTGTATCAACTACTGTTATAGAGGTAGGAATAGATATTAGAAACGCAACCTTAATGATTATATATAATGCAGATAGATTTGGTCTTTCTACATTGCATCAATTAAGAGGAAGAGTTGGAAGAAATGATTTAATATGTGGATGTATACTTGCCTCAAATAAAGATAATGAACGATTAAGGATAATGGAGAGTACATATGATTGTTTTACATTAAGTGAAATGGATCTTAAAATGAGAGGGGCTGGAGATATACTTGGTGTATCTCAATCAGGATTTGTAAATAACAATATCCATAATGATATTGATATATTTAATATGGCTAAAGAAGATAGTAGAATATTATATCAAATGTATATTAATGGCGATAAAGAAAAGATTGTAGAAGATATAATAAGCGATAAAAATAAAATTAATAAATTAAATTAACTCTATATTTGGTATAATATAAAATACGAGGAGGTTATAAAATATGATAAAAATCGCAGTAGACGCAATGGGTGGAGATTTTGGTGTCAATACCACTGTTCCTGCCGCAATGGAGGCAGTTAAGAAATTTAAGGATATTTCAATTGTTCTTGTTGGTGATGAGACCAAAATTAATCCACTTTTGACAAATAAAGAAAGAATAACTGTAGTTGATACTAAAGATGTTCTTGATATGGGTGAGCATGACCCTGTTCACGCTATTCGTACACAAAAGGATTCTTCAATGGTTAAGGCTATGTATTTAGGACGTAATAAGGAAGTTGATGCGGTAGTATCATCTGGTCCTACACAATGTTTAATTATTGGAGCGCATTTAATAATAAGACGTATTAAGCTAATGCAAAGAGTAGCTTTATGTCCAATCATTCCATCTTTTGATGGGAAAGGTAAACTTTTATTAGATGTTGGAGCTAATGTTGAGTTAAAACCAGAACATTATCATGAGTTTGCGGTTGCAGGTTCTATTATAGCTAAAGAAATTCTTCACTTTGAAAATCCTAAAGTTGGACTTATAAATATAGGAGCTGAAAAGGGTAAAGGAAGAGAAATCGATAATGAGGCTTATGATGTTTTGGAAAAATCAAAGCTTATCAATTTCTGCGGAAATGTAGAACCTAATGAAGTATTAACTAATGATGTAAGAGTTATAGTATCTGATGGATTTACAGGTAATATGGTACTTAAATCTGTTGAAGGTACTGCAAAAACTATGGGACGTATGCTTAAACAAGAAATTAAGGCATCTCTTGGTGGGAAAATAGGATATCTATTCATGAGAAAGAATTTAAAGAAATTTGCAAAACGACTTGATTCATCAGAGGTTGGTGGCGCAATGGTTGTAGGAGTAGAATCTCCTGTAATTAAAGCGCATGGAAATTCAAATGTAAATGCATTCTATAACGCCATAAGACAAGCAAGAGAAATGGTAGAAAGAGATGTAATTGGAAAACTTAAAACAGATCTTTTAAAGAATCAAGGTGAAAGTGATGCAGAATAATCTTAAAAAGCTAGAGGAGTCCCTTGGAGTTACATTTTCTAATAAGGATTTACTAAAAGAAGCTTTAAGGCATTCTTCTTACGCTAATGAAAATGGTGGAAAATGTAATGAGAGATTAGAATATTTAGGAGATGCAGTATTAGAACTTGCAATGTCTAAATATTTGTTTATTAATTATAATATGGAAGAGGGTAAAATGACTAAAAGACGTGCACAATGTGTACGAGAGGAAGCATTAGATATTTATGCCGCTCATCTAAATTTAAAAGAATACCTTCTTTTAGGTAATGGAGAAGAAGCATCTGAGGGAAGAGGAAGACCTGCAATTCTTGCGGATGCATTTGAAGCAGTTCTTGGGGCATGTTTTTTAGAAGCAGGATTTGATACCGTTTATGAAATCTTTAATAGAATAGTCGTTCCATATTTTGATGAGGTAGATTCTATAAGAGATTACAAATCAGTATTTCAAGAGCTTGTACAAGCTGATAAGCGATCAGTCGCTTATGAAATTGTAGGAAAAAGTGGGCCAGCACATAATATTACATTCGAAGCAGTAGTAAAAATGGATGATATAATTATGGGAAAAGGATTTGGTTCTACTAAAAAGGCAGCAGAGCAAATGGCTGCAAAAGAGGCATTAAATAAAGTAGCAAAGCAAGGGTGATATTATGCTAGAAAAATTATTTCTAGATGGATATTTAAATGTATCAAAATTAATATTAGATTATCAAAAGGAGCTTGAACTCTCACCAAATGATGTAATAATATTGTTAAAAATATTAGATAGTATAAAAGCAAATAAAAGAATAAGAATATCAAAACTATCACAGGAAACACTACTTCCTAAAGAAAGTGTAGAATTATCACTTGAACATATAACAAACAAAAAGCTATATGGAACAATTATTACAACAAATGAGAATGGTATAGCAGATGAAAGACCTACAATAAAGCCACTATTTGATACACTTGAGGATTTATTAAAAAAGAGTCAGCTTTTAAGCGTAGAAGCTGAACTTAAAGCTATAGTTTCCTTATATGAAGAGGGAGTTAATAGACCTATTACTCCTTTTGAATATAATAAAATTGAAAGCTTTATTTCAGAAGGTTTCCTTCCAGCTGAAATTCAAGATGCGATTAAAGCTACAATTAAAAAAGGTAATACTACAATGAATTCAGTAGAGCGTACAATGATTAAGAATCATCACAATATGCTTGAGGAACCAAAAGATGAGAAGAAACCTTCTGGATTAAAGAAGGCTTTCGAGATGATTAAATAATGTCTAGGACAGAAGATATATTAAATGAATTATCTTTATTTATAATACCTTATCCAGAACTTAAATATAGTAATAATTATGAACTTTTAATCGCCACAATATTATCAAGTCAAACAACAGATAAGCATGTAAACCTTATAACACCATCTTTATTTAGTAAATATCCATCTTTTAAAGAATTAATCGGGGCAAATGTGTTAGAAGTTATAGATATTATTAAACCGTTAGGATTATCGAATATTAAAGGTAAAAATATAATTTTACTTGCTAAAATGGTAGAAGAAAAATACGATGGAGTAATACCGAATACTATAGAGGAATTAACATCACTTCCAGGGGTTGGAAGAAAAACTGCACAAGTAGTATTAGGTTTAGGATTTAATATACCATCTCTTCCGGTAGATACACATGTATCGCGAGTATCAAAAAGACTTGGAATTGCAGATTTAGATGATAATATATTGGATGTGGAATTTAAACTTAAAAGAGAAATTAATAAAAATAGATGGATAGAAGCACACCATTTGTTATTACTATTTGGAAGATATTATTGTAAAGCAAAAAATCCTTTATGTAAGGATTGTAAGATAAAAAAATATTGTAAGAGTATCACCATGTGGTGATACTTTTTTTGCACCAATTTTGAAAACAGTAAAAATAATGATAGAATACAGTTAGATGCAAAACGTTAATAAATATAAAATTATAATTATATTTGACTGAAAAAGAAAAAACATAAGAAGTATAAATATATCTTGCGAATGCAAGATAAAAGCTTCAGAAGGGATGCTTAAAAATATTCATATGCCCGCAAAAACAAAAAATCATATGTAATCTATGATAGTATGAAAATGGTAAAGAATTCTAATAATGCTAAAAAACACTTTGAAAAGTAATTTTAAAATAAACCCTTAAGTTGAAGCTTAAGGGAATTTTTTATTAAAATATGCATTATACGCATATTAAACATGGAGTATAAATATTTATATTCTAAATCATATGGATATGGTAGTAGAAATTTAGTATGATTCATTCTAACGGAGGGATATCTATGAAGATATTAAACGAGCTTAGCTTAAGAAACCAAACAAGTGAAGATACACTAGGTGTTCTTGGAGCCGAAATAAAGGCTTCAAGAATTAAGAACAATTTAACATTAAAAGAAACATCAGACAAAGTATGCAGTGTTTCATATTTGTGCAAAATTGAACGCAATGATATTAACCCTAATCCTTATTTCTTAGAAAAAATATGTGATAGAGTATCATTAGATCAAAATGCATTAAGAACGTTATATAATTTAAATAAGTATTTAGATAAAATGACTAATGCATTTTATTACAATGATAGTGATATAATTGAAAAAAATTATAATGATATTAAAGATTTTGATAATTACAAGGCATCAATTTTAAAACTAATATATTATGTCTATAAAGGCGATATAATTAACGCTATTGAAGTTAATAATATTTTAGATAAAATCACATCATCGATGAGTACAAAGGATTTAATGATATATGCAATTTTTTGCGCGGTATTATATTATCTAAATGATGAATATAAAGAAGCAAAGACTATATTTGATAGAATTTCATCATCTAATGAAATTAGTGAATGTGGAAAAGGAATATGTAATATGTATCTTGCAAGAATATATTATTTTACGAATTCAATTCTATTTTTACCACTTGTATTAAAACTTAAGAATTTCCACATAAACTTAATGAATTATGAAGCATTTAATGAAACTAACTTCTTAGAAGCTAAATATTATTTACAAAATGATATTTATGAGGAATTTGTTTCAATTAAAACAAAACTTAAAAATACTATATACGAAGGTGTGGTAGAACTTTTAGATGATGTTTATAATTACAGGGTTAAGATGATTAAAAATTATAAGAATATTTCTAAATTTTATAGATTATTAGGTCTATATTATATAAATAAAGAAGCATTCCTTGAAAGCTTATATAACTTAGAAGGGTTAGATTCAAGAGAAGTTTTATATATTAAATATTTAGAATCTACTGCGCTTAAACAAGAACGAGCATTCCCTTTGCTTGATATAGAAATATTTCCAACAGCTTTAAAATTAAATCAATCGTACATGGTAGAAAAAGTTGGAAGCAAGTTATCTAAAATGCTTGCGGATATGACAAGATATAAGCTTGCTTTAGATG
>CAVAQB010000017.1:0-4826 GCA_963590725.1 Anaeroplasmataceae bacterium
TCATATGACAGAACTATTATGTCCTGCAGGAGACTTTGAAACTGCTAAAGTTGCGCTATTTAATGGTGCTGATGCCATATATTGTGCAGCTGAGAGATTCGGTGCTCGTGCATACGCAAAAAATTTAACCATTGATGAATTAAAGAGACTTCTTATACTTGCACATACAATTGGTAAAAAAATATATGTAACTGTTAATACAATAGTTAAAGAAGATGAACTTAAAGATTGTCTATCTTTTGTAGATGAACTATATAGAATCGGTGTGGATGCGATTATTTGCGCTGACTTTGCAATAATTACACATATAATAAATGACCTTCCAGGAATGGAAGCGCATATATCTACACAATGTGGAGTTAAATCACTAGAGGATGTAAGATTTTTTGAGGAATTAGGAGCTAAAAGATGTGTTCTTGCCCGTGAAAATTCCATTGAAGAAATAAAAAACATTAAAGATAATTCTACTATGCCACTTGAGGTATTTGCTCATGGAGCTTTATGTGTATCATATAGTGGTGGTTGCCTATTATCTTCTATCACAACACTTCGTAGTGGTAATAGAGGTAGATGTGCACAAAATTGTAGACGTGAATATAAAATTTATAAAAATGGAAACCTATTTGCAGATACAGGATTTCATCTTTCTATGAAGGATTTAAATACTTCATCCAATCTAGTTGAGTTCCTTCAACTTGGTGTTGATTCACTAAAACTTGAAGGTAGAATGAAAAATCCAGAATACGTAAAAGTTATAACATCTGAATATCGTAAGGCTATAGATAATAAAGATTATAAGCCAGATATGCTTAATCATATATTCCATAGAGCCTATACAAAAGGTTTTGTTTTTGGTGAAGATAGAGGAAATATTGTAGATTACACTAAACGAAGTAACGAAGGACAATTTATTGGAAAAATTCTATCCTATGGAAAAGATTTTACCAAGATAAATCTTTGTGAATCACTAAATGTTGGTGATAGAATTCGTATTGCCTTAAAAGATTCAACTGATTACTACTTTAATATTGATACATTAAAAGATCAAAACAACAAGGATGTAGAAAATACTAAAGGAATTGCCTATATTCATATATTTAAAGAAATGCCAAAAGATGCTTTAATATATAAAATGGTAGATTCAACTATCGATTTAACATTAAACAATGATTTTAAACTTCCCCTTACATTTACTGTTACGGGAAGTATCGGAAAACCTCTTATACTTTCATGTAAGGTATTAGGAAAATCTTATAAAGCCGAATCCGAAATGCTTCTAGAGGAAGCTTTAAAAGCTCCATTATCTAATGAAACTCTTTTCAAACAATTGTCAAAATTAAATGAAACTGCAATGTATCTTAAAGATATATGCAATTTAATTAAAGATGATGTATTTATTACCATATCTGCCTTAAACGATGTAAGAAGGAAAATAGTATCTTTAATTGAAAATGACATGCAAGGTATAAGAGAAATTCCACAATATATATTTAGAACTACTCCTATAGATTATGATATAGAAAATAACAAACTCACAGTATTTTGTGTTACAGAGGCGCAAGTTAAAGCTTGTAAGGATTTAGGAATTAATACTATTTATTATGATAATTATATTCCTTATGTAGATGCAAAATATATGGATGTTGATTCTCCATATATTCTTGCAGGAAATTATGGCGCATTATTTAGATATAAAGATAAAGAGATAATTTCAGACTATTCATTTAATGTTATTAATTCAATGGCTATATATAATCTTCACAAATGTGGAGTAAAATACGTAACATTAAGCGTTGAAGCATCTAAAAACACTATTTCTTCCATTTATAAATCATATGTTAATACATACAAATCTGACCCAAACCTTGAAATAATGGTATATGGTCACACAAACCTTATGACACTTAAATATTGTCCTTTAAGAAGATTTGGTGAATGTGGTAAATGTAAAGATCAATACTACGAACTTCTAGATAATAAAGCTCGCTTCCCTCTATACCATGTAGGTTGTATAGGGCACATTGTAAATGAAAAGCCTCTAAATCTAATAGATGAATTAAATGAAATATCTAATTTTACAAGAAGGTTTAGAATAAATCTTACTATTGAGTCTTATCAAGAATCATTAAATATATTAAAAATGTTTAAATCTAAGCTTAATAATCTTCTTATTCCTACTAAGAATTTCAATCAGGAAACTAACACAAGAGGATATTATAAGCGAGAAATATTATAATAAAAGAACATCCAGGTTCCTTTGAATCTGGATATTTTTTATAGTATTAAGCAAAATACTGTTTTAATATAATAAAAAAACGATGATTAATCATCGTCAAGCATCTTATTTTCCCATTTATCATTTTTAAGCATAGCCTTATCTGCTGAAGGAATATAACGCAGTTTATTATATGTAATATCAACATATACTTTCTTAGGATTTTTCTTATATGCTTCAATAAATCCTTCAGTAAAATAATATGCATTATTAGAATCAACAATTACAGATATCTGATTAGTATCAATAAGTTTTAATAACTCACCCTTAGAAATTTGTAATTTTTGGAGTGCTTCATATATATTAAGCAATTTCATAATACCACCAATTTAATTTTATAGCAAAACTTTTGTTTTTCAAGACTTTTGACAATATAAATATTTTTTACCTAAATTGCTATTTGTCTTATTTCTTTCTACGTTTCATCTTTATTCTCCATCAATTTAAAATTTTGACTTGCACTTTCACATAATATTTGATATAATGATTAAGCATTGTGTGTCGGAGGTGAAAGAATGGCAAACATTAAGCAACAAATTAAGAGAGTCAAGACAAATGAAAAGGCTAGACAATTTAATTCTTCTTTCAAGTCTGGTGTTAAGACTGCTGTAAAGGCCGTTTTAGTAGCCGTTGAAAACAAGGATAAAGAGACTGCTAACACTGCACTAGCATTTGCATATAAGAAGTTAGATAAGGCTCAAGCTAAGGGAATTGTTCATAAGAATTTCGTAGCTCGTAAGAAGTCTGAATTAGCTTTAGCTGTTAACTCTTTAAATTAATTTAAAATTTAAACAAAAATAGCACCCTATATGGGTGCTTTTTTTTGTTATGTAATTAAATGTTTAACAAATATAACCATAAGGCGTTATCTTTATCAAGCATACCTCTTTTTATTTTATAATCAATGCCTACTGCCTCATTATACTTAGATTTAATATCATCAAGTCTAATTTTAGATGCATCCTGCATCATATAATAAGCTCTTCCACTCTTAACGTGGAAAAAGTCTGCCACTTCTTCCTTCGACATACCAGACTGTGACATTAGTTTAACCATATATAGTTCTAAAAATTTAGATATTATAGATGATAATATTTGTGAATCCATAATACCAGTCTTTTTAAAATCGCTATATAGACCTAAAGCTTCCCTTTTTGAAGAAGAAATAATTGCGGATGTAAGTAAATAAACTCTATCTTCTAAATCTCTTGATACGAGTATATCAACATCTTCATATTTTATTATCTTTGTATCATCTTTATAGATTTTTAATTTGTTTAATTCTTCTATCAATCTTGTAGGATCGCCTTCTACTCTTCTTTTAAGTTCACCAAGCGCTCTTACATCAGTTTTATATCCTTTTATTTCTTCTGATATAATTTTATCTATATCCATCTCTTTAGGAGCTTCAATTATAGTAGTAGATGACTTATCCCATAAAGCGTTAAATGCTTTCTTAGATAAATCCTTACTATCTTTTTTTATTTTTTGATATTCTAGTGGAGAAATGATTGTAATTAATATAGTTGTATCATTTGGATTTTCAACATAAGATATAAATTCATCTATTAATCTTTTATCTATACCACTACTATCTATAAGGAATTTAGGAGATGTGAGCTTTATAACTCTAAAATCATCTAAAAAAGGTAATGTTTTTAACTCTTCTAGTAATGTGATAATAGAATCTTCTTGCAAATCAATTGATACCATATCATATGTGCCATTAATACTTTTTATAATATCATCTAATTTTCTATCAAGCATTATTCCATTCTCAGAAACCATTGTATAAAGTAAAGCCACAATATTACCTCCTTACAACCTATATTTTATCATTTATAGCCTTTAATGTCTATTTTACTCTTAGTAATTTTTACACTAATATTTCCCATTAAATCTGTCCTATAAACCTTAGAATTCTTAACTCTTAATAAAACATCACTAGAAGGGAAACCATATTTATTATTAAGGCCGCAAGATATGATTGAATATTTAGGTTTAACCACATCAACAAAATTTTTAGATGTAGACGAAGATGAGCCATGATGACCAAGTTTTAATACTTCTGATTTTAACCCATTATTATATTTAGCTATCAAATCCATTTCCTCACTATATTCCATATCTCCAGTTAATAATATCTTATGATTATAAATATTAATTTGTATTACAATACTATTATTATTTATTTCACTATCTTTATTAATTGGCCCTAATACTTTTAATCTAATATCACTTAACAAAATATCATCACCTGATTTTACTTTTTTTGAATCATATTTAATACTATCATATGCCGATGATACTATTTGTTTAACATTAAAATTTTTTAAAGTCTCTTCGATAGCGCCTATATGGTCATTATCTGAGTGTGTTATTACTAAACAATCTATTTTATTTATACCTCTTCTTTTAAGATAATCCGTATTATATCCAAATGTATCTATTAATACTACATCCTTATTATTAGGAGATGTAATAAGAATAGTATCTCCTTGTCCTACATCAATAAATTCTACTTGATAATAAATATTAGTAAATCTTAGGC
>CAVAQB010000018.1:0-5918 GCA_963590725.1 Anaeroplasmataceae bacterium
CTATTATGGCAATTAGGGCATTCCCATACTAGTTTATCATTTTCATCTTCTACAATCTTTATTTCTCCATCATATCCACATACTTGGCAGTAATCTGATTTAGTATTAAGTTCTGCATACATAATATTATTGTAGATAAACTTAATTACTTGTAATACTGCAGGAATATTTCCTTGCATGTTAGGAACCTCAACATAGGAGATTGCGCCTCCTGGAGATAATTTTTGGAATTTAGATTCAAGTCCTAGTTTATTGAAAGCATCAATATCCTCAGTTACATGAACATGATAAGAGTTTGTAATATAATTCTTATCTGTTACGCCTGGAATAATTCCAAATTTCTTTTGTAATGCTTTCGCAAACTTATATGTAGTTGATTCAAGTGGTGTACCATATAGTGAATAATCAATATTCTCCTCTTTTTTCCACTTAGATGTATAAGCATTAAGTCTTTCCATAATTTCAAGACCTAATTTTTCTCCTAGAGGCTCAGTAAGCTTCTTTCCAATAAGTTCATATACTGTTTCCCAAAGTCCTGCGTAACCAAGTGATATTGTTGAATATCCACCATAAAGTAGTTTATCAATTTTCTCACCTTTTTTAAGTCTTGCGAGTGCTCCATATTGCCATAATATTGGGGCAACATCACTCTTTGTTCCAAGTAATCTCTCATGTCTTATTCTTAAAGCTTTATGACATAATTCCATACGTTCATCAAATGTTTTCCAGAATAAATCCATATCCTTACCTGCAGTACAAGCTATATCTACAAGGTTTACTGTTACAACTCCTTGATTAAATCTTCCATAATATTTAGGCTTTCCTGTCTCATCAATATAAGGAGTTAAAAATGATCTACATCCCATGCATGTAAAGCAGTGTCCTTCACCATTTTTATCTATCTTATCTTGTAACATAATTTTTTCTGATATATAGTCTGGTACCATACGCTTTGCAGTACATTTAGCCGCAAGTTCTGTAAGATAATAATATGGTTGTCCTTCTTCTATGTTATCTTCTTCTAAAACATATATGATTTTTGGGAATGCTGGTGTAATATATACACCCTTTTCATTTTTAGTACCTTTAATACGTTGTTTTAAGGTTTCTTCAATAATTAATGCAAGGTCAGCTTTCTCTTGTTCTGATTTTGCTTCATTTAAATACATAAATTCAGTAATAAATGGAGCTTGTCCGTTAGTAGTCATAAGTGTTACTACTTGGTATTGAATAGTTTGAACTCCTCTTACTACCTCTTTACGAAGTCTATCTTCAACAATTTGTTTAATTTGATTATCGTTTGCCTTGATTTCAAGTTTGCTAAATTCTTCTCTTACTTCACTATCAATCTTTTTTCTTGATATATCGACAAATGGTGCTAAATGTGTTAAAGAAATAGATTGTCCACCATATTGGCTTGAGGCAACTTGCGCAATAATTTGTGTTGCGATATTACATGCAGTTGAAAAGCTATGTGGTTTTTCAATTAAAGTTTGTGAAATTACAGTTCCATTTTGAAGCATATCTTCTAGATTTACAAGATCACAATTATGCATATGTTGCGCAAAATAATCTGCATCATGGAAATGGATTAATCCATTTTTATGTGCATCTTTTATATCTTCAGGTAGTAAAAATCTATTAGTAATATCTTTTGATACTTCTCCAGCCATATAATCACGTTGTACAGATACAACAGATGGATTCTTATTAGAATTTTCTTGTTTAACCTCTTCGTTAGCTCCCTCAAGAAGAGATAAAATATAATCATCTGTTGTGTTTGATTGACGCATTAATTGGTGTTTATATCTGTATGTAATATAAGATTTTGCTACCTTAAATGCCTTTTTAGCAAATATTTCTTCCTCAACAAAGTCTTGAATTTCCTCAACCCCAACAGCTCTTCCTAGGTCATGGCACTTATTTAAAACATCTTCAACTATTAAATCAATTGCCTCCTTAGATAATCTTTCACTCTTTTCATCAATTGATTCATTTGCCTTAACTATGGCATTATAAATCTTTGATTCATCAAATGTAACTTCTTTTCCACTACGTTTAATTACATTCATATTTTATTCTCCTCTCGTAAGTTATCTTTGATTACTTGTGTATCTAAGTCAAGTATAGTATAATAACCTTACCGGAGGTGTTGGAATTCCAACAGCATTTATTTATATGAGGGATTACATTAGAAAGACCAAATACTTTGAAAATTTAAGCGAACAAGATTATTACGCAATACTTAGATGTTTTAGCGCAAGACTAATTTTATTTGAAAAGGGTTCTAATATTGTAAATATAGGTGACCCTACAACAAATATATACATAATCGCTAATGGTAAGGCTCGATCTAAAACTTATGATACTAGTGGTAAAATCACTATAATTAGAGATTTTATTAATAACGATATATTTGGTATAGATTACTCTAATCAAAAAGTATATCTAGAAGAGCTTGTAGCTCTTGATGATACATATGTTATTGCCTGTAATAGTTTTAGATTTTTAACACCTTGTCAAAACAGATGTAAAAGACATATTGATTGTATGAAATTAACATTTGAAAATCTTGCGACTCTCATGACAAGACAATCAAAAAGAATTATCGCTATGTCACAATCAAAAACAAGGCAAAAAATATTTGCCTATTTAAAAGAAGCATCAAAAGGAAAAAAGAAATATTTTAAAATACCATACAATCAGTCAGAGCTTGCCCTACTATTAGGACTTGAGCGTTCCTCATTATCTTATGAACTTAATAATATGAAAAGAGAAGGAATAATAGATTTTGATGATAATATGTATATGTTAAAAAAGAAAGAGATTTAATTCTCTTTCTTTTCATTACCCTCTTCTATTTTTGGCGCTTTATTACCAATTCCTACCACTTCATCTACAGGAAGTGCGAATGCAATTCCTTGACCTGGGGAATTAAGTCCAACTTTTTGATATAATGCATGAAGCACATCTTCTTTAATAGTTGATGATACAAGCAATAATAATACCTCTTTTTCAGGTGTAATTTGGAAATCAAATTTAGATACTAAATCCATAGATGCAGTACCACGAGCATTTATAACAGTACCTCCACGAGCACCACATTCACGCGCCGCATCCATTACTTGTTCATTAAAACCTTTATTTACTATACATATAATAAGTTCAAATTGTTCCACGACTTACGCACCTCTTTCTATATTGGCAAGCATTTGGTATAGTTGCACACCAATTATTGATTTTATAGGAATTGTGAACGCAACCCCTTTACCATTTTTAGTTTTAAAATATTTATCTTCGTATGCCGCAAGAATTTCAGGAACTCTTTCAGCTTTTACAACCGATAGTATTACAGCTTTCTCTGTATTAGATAGACCAAGGAATGCCTGAATATTTGTTGGAGCTGTACCCATTCCATAAAATATAGTTTGCATATTTACCTCAAATCCCTCAAGGGCTGAAATATAAAAGTCAACTTTACGTCTATCTATAATAGATACTAATATTTTTAATTTTTTAGGAGCTTTAAGACCAGTTGGTATAGGCTTCTTTGTAGTCTTTATATTTTTAGATGAATCCATAAAAATACCTCCTACATAAAGTTAATAATTTGTTCATCGTCTGCCAGAACGATTTGCTTCATACGTCTCTTCTCAATTACCTTATTTTGTACTACTGACTTAAATCCTAATAATTGAATTGTAATAAGCGGTGTCATCGCAACCATCGCAACTACTCCAAATCCACATGCAAGTAAGTCAGAACCTGTTGTAACACAAGCTCCTATCGCAAGTGGTAATATAAAAGATGATGTAAGCGGTCCGGATGCAACACCTCCGGAGTCAAAGGCAATACCTGTATAAATACGTGGTACAAAGAATGATAGGCCTAATGATATCATATATCCTGGTACTAAATACCAAAGAATTGAAAAATCATAAATAGTTCTTATCATTGATAGACAAATAGAAATACCAACACCAATACATAGCGCAATAAGCATTGTCTTTTTCTTAATACCACCAGTTGTAACTTCTTCAACTTGTTTAGTTAAAACGTGAACAGCAGGTTCTGCAAGTACAACTACTAATCCTAAAACAAATCCGAATATCGCAAGTGCCACATGATTTTGGGCTAATTCTCGTCCAATTTTAAATCCAATAGGTAAGAATCCAACTTTTGCGGCTGTTAAAAATATTACAAGTCCTACAAATGTATATCCTAATCCTACAAATATTTTAATAAGTTTTATACGAGGAAGTTTAATAAATATCTTATTTACAATTAAGAATACTATAACAATTAATCCCAACGCTATAATTACACCCTTTGCTTCATCTAGCAAAGATGTAAAGAATGTTTTTACAACATCTTTAGCTATTCCATAAGAATCAACATCTATAATATCTCCTGTAAGTTTATTTCCATTAATTGTAATACCTAAAAGTAATACTACAAGTATAGGTCCTACAGAGCATAGAGATATTAGTCCGAAAGAATTTTCTTTACTATCTCTTCCACCAAGAGTTTGCGCAATACCTACACCAATTGCCATAATAAATGGTACTGTAATAGGTCCTGTTGTAACTCCGCCTGAATCAAAAGCTATCGCAAGGAAATTATTATTACCTTGTTCCATAACAAGTACCGCAACCGCAAACATTGCTGAATAGAAAAACATTAGAAGCATTGATAAATTAGTTTTAGTAATCATTTTTAATACCGCTAGTAATAAGAATACTCCTACTCCTAATCCAATACTTATAATAAGTACCCAAGGGTTATTATTAAACAATCCTTTTATTTGATCTGCAAGTACTGTTAAGTCAGGTTCCGCAATAGTTATAAGCAGTCCCATTAAAAATGCGACTAATAGAATTATCCATATTTTTTTAGTTTTAATCAAACTAGATCCTACCTGTTCACCCATAGGTGACATAGAAAGATCAGCTCCTAAGCTAAATAACGCAATTCCAATAATTAATAATATTGCTGATATACCAAATACAACTTGTTCTTTAGTCTCTAAATCAACAAGTGGGGTAAATGATAATATTAATACTATAATCGTTACTGGAAGTACACTCATTAATGCTTCTTTTAATTTTGCCCACAATTGTAATAACATAAAAGCGCCCTCCATCTTTTATTATATTTTTATTATAAAAGTAAAATAAGGTAAACCCATAAGTCTTTCCAGTTAACTGGTCCATCTATAGGGGTTCACCTTAAACTGAATCTCTTATAATGTAATTTCAATTATTGATATTATATCATCAATTGGTATGTCATTCTTTATTCCATATGTTGGATCATAGAATTTCTTTTGATAATATAAACAATAATGGTTTCTTCTTCCAATGCGTGTATTACAAATACATATTGAAGGAAGTTTATCAAATTTATATACAATTTTACCATGAGCTATTCCATAGTAATCAAGTGTTTCAATTAGTTTTGATAATGATCCTTGGAAAGCACGTGCTTGCATTCTCTCACATACCGCTTCAATAGATTCTCCTGTAAGCATTGATATTATCGCATGCATACAATATCCTTTTGTAGGTTGTGATACATATTCAATTTTTCTTCTTATAGGATTTTCAACACTATAAGGTGAATTTTGGTTTATTGAATGAAGCTTATCAATCAAATCAAATTCAACTGATAGCTTTTTATATTCCTTAATAATTGCGTAAGCTTTAGGTCCAATTGGAATATAAAACTTACCTTCTCCACGTGGTGCTAGTCTGCATTCAAAATCAAGTACATTAATAGTATCTGATAAAATTACTACTTTCGCAAACAATGTATTTCCTTTCTTTGTGGTTAGTGGCCATACGTTAAAAGGAATATCGATATATATTTTATCATTTGACTTTACTAACTGACATAGAAACGACTCCATTGTCTCACCA
>CAVAQB010000019.1:0-4009 GCA_963590725.1 Anaeroplasmataceae bacterium
TAACTCTTCTTCTAATTCATTCAATTCATCTTGATTAAAATCAAGAGAGTCAAGAGATTTATAAATAAACGTCTTAGCTTCTAAAAGATTTGAATATGCATCAAATATAACATTTGTATTTTCTAAATATTCCTTATCATATTCTTTTATATCATCTAGTGCTTTATAAGCATTATAAATATTATCAAGTGAAAAATATTCATTTTCCATATTTTGATATGCGGAATTAAGCGATTTATAAATTTTATCATAATTGCTTAATTTTGATATTTTCTCTTCTAGTTCTAAATCTTTTCCACTATATAAATTTAAGGCTTCAAGCTCTTCCGCCTCAAAAATCAAATATTCAAGTCGTTCTTTTGATATATTATGATCATGTTCTAATTCTTTAAATTCATTTAAGGCAGTTTTATATTTATTTAGATTAAGCATATACTTATTAAATGTAGTTAAAAATAATTCGTCATCATAATTATCAATAAACGAAATATAAGTATCTGGGTTTATTAATCTAAATGTATCATGCTGAACATGTATGTCAGCTAAAACTTGCGCAATATTTTTTAATCCTTGATTATTAATAGAGGTATCATTTACCTTTATTATATTACGTCCATTAAGTGATAATTCTCTATAGATAGTAATCTCTGATCTTATCTCTATACCATACATCCCTAGTAATTCATTTATCTTAGGATTCTTATAATCAAATACGCCTTCAATACAAGCCTTATTTTCACCATATCGTATAAGAGATGAATCTGCACGTGCTCCTAAAAGAAGAGAAATAGAATCAATTATTAAAGATTTTCCTGCGCCTGTTTCTCCAGATAACACTGTCATACCTTCTAAAAATTCTATTTCTATATCTTCTATTATTGCGATATTCTTAACCATTAATTTTTTAAGCATTGATTTTACCCCCTATGAGCTTCTAGTACAACACTCCTATAATTTAGTTTTATAGTCTTTCTTTTAGATATAATAGATATAAACTCAATATTACCAGAACCACCCTTTATAGGAGATGGGGCAAGTTTATTAATATAAAGTCCTATAGACTCTAAATAATCTGATACTTGGTTTAATACTTTAAGGTGTATAGATTTATCCTTTATAACACCCTTTCCTATCATCTTACCAACCTCAAACTGTGGTTTTATAAGGCAAATTAAAGAATTGTTATCATTTAAAAATTTTATAATACCTGGTATTACATGTTCAATTGAGACAAATGATACATCCATTACAAGGTAATCAAATATAGTATCATATTCAAAATCTAAGATATTAGTATTTTCAAATAAATGCACTCTTATATCCTCTTTAAGCGATGGATGCATTTGATTACAACCCACATCTACCGCAACTACTTCCTTTGCACCGTTTTGAAGAGCACAATCTGTAAATCCTCCTGTTGAGGACCCTATATCTAAAATTATCTTATCATGAAAATCAATTCTAAATTTCTCTAGTGCTCCCTCAAGTTTATATCCACCACGTGATACATATTTAAGTGAATTAAAAGCTACTTCTACAATATCAGTATCTGATACATCATATGATGGCTTATCACACACCTTACCATTTACTAAGATTGAATGGTCCAAAATTGCTTGCCTAGCCTTATTTCTTGATTCAAATTTCATATTCATTACAAGATATAAATCAATTCTCATATAAACTCTTTAATCCTTTTACTATATCCATATCTCCAAGTCCATAGGCATCAAGTACTTTTGATACCTCACCAAATCTTATAATAGTGTCTTCACATATATTTATACCCACTACCTTAGATGTTTTACTAAATTTATTTTTAAAATCTATAATTTTTGAATAAAGTGACCCATTTTCTACTACTTGTTCGTATACAAGTATTGGTAGATTTAAATCAAATAAATTATTTAACATATCAATATCCATTGGTCGTATAAATCTTGCGTTTATAAGAGTTATAGATAAATTATTTTCAATAATCAGATTTTTTATTCTTGTCACATCTGGTCCATATGTAATACAAATTCCAATATTACCCTCTAGTACTTTAACCCATTTTTTCTCAATGATATCAATTGAATTATCTAAATTGATTGTATCAGTTCTTTTTGGATAACGAATCGCAATTGGTCCTTTGTGATCTATTGCGTATTTAAGCATACTTCTTGTCTCACGACCATTAGATGGCATAAGTATTTCAAAATTAGGCATGCTTTGTAACATAGATAAGTCATAAATACCTTGATGTGTTGCGCCATCTGGTCCAATTACACCACATCTATCAATACCTATAACTACATTTGCGTTTTGACGTGCTATATCATTAAGTATAAAATCATATGCACGTTGCAGAAATGTTGAATAATATAATATTACGGCTTTTTCCCCAGCTTTTGATAATCCTGAGGCAAGTATAGCCCCATGCTCTTCAGATATTCCAATATCTAAAATAAAGTCTGGATATAAAGAATTAAATTCTTTAATATAATCTCCTAAAATCATGGCAGGATCAATAATTGTAAATCTTTGATTTTCTCTTAAATAAAGTAATGTCTTTAATACAATATTTGAATATGTATATTCACCTTCAATTAAAGGATTCTTTGGAAGACCTGTTTTAATATCAAATGGTGCCACATTATGAAATCTTCCACTCTTATCATTCATCGCTAGCTCATAGCCCTTACCTTTTTCTGTTATTATATGAATTAGAAGTGATCTATTTTTAATTTTTTTAGCGCGTTTAAAATCACGAATAAGCTCAAATAAATCATTTCCGTTATAAGGCCCAAAATAATCATAGCCTAGAGCGGTGAATGTATTATTTAATTGAAGCATTGACTTAAAACCATTATTTATTCTATGGAAGAAATTTCTTACAGGCACTATAGATATCTTTTTTATAAATGTTTTAAATCCTCTTACAAACGAATTAGATCTTAATTTATCTAGTGATTTATGAAGAGATCCTACACTTTGAGATATTCCCATCTTATTATCATTTAAAACAATAATGGCTCTTGAACCACTATTTTTTTCTCCAAGTATATTAAGAGATTCAAATGCAGCGCCATTAGCCATTGCGCTATCTCCTATAATCGCAACGCATTCGCCAATATCTTGTCCCATATCTTTAGCACGCAAAAATCCCTCCATTGCGCCAATAGAGGTTGAACTATGCCCAGATTCCCAAGCATCATATTTAGATTCATTGTAATCAGGATATCCACTAAGTCCATTAAACTTTCTTAAGTTCTTAAATTCCTTAGCTCGTCCTGTAAGTATTTTATGGGTATAAGTTTGATGTCCTACATCAAATATAAGCTTATCGTTTGAAGAAGAGAAAACATAATGTAGTGCTACTTCTAATTCTACAGCACCTAGATTAGAGGATAAGTGTCCACCAGTTTCTGAAACATTATCTAATATAAATTTCCTTATATCTTCGCAAAGAAGTTTAAGTTCATTCTTAGATAAATCATGTAAGAAACTAGGATCTTTTATTTCCTCTAAGTTTATATGCCTAATTATCTTCTTTGACAAAATCCTCTAGACCACTTTCACTCATCTTTTTAACTACAAGCTTTTCATTTGTCCCAAGAATATCATAACACTTCTTAGATAGTTCAAGACCACGAGTGTAGTCTTTTACAGCCTCATCAAGTGATATTTCTTTATTTTCTAAGTTTTTTACAGTATTTTCAAGCTCAGTTAAAAGCTCTTCAAAGCTTTTATTTTCCTTCTCCATTACTAACTACCTCCAATACCTTAGCTAATATGTCTCCATCTTTCATAGAAACATCTATTACACTATCCTTTTTAACCATTTTTACACTTCTTATTGCCTTCCCATCAACTCTTGGAATAGAATATCCCTTATCCATTAGATTTAATGGTGATAAAGCGCTAAGTTTTTCCTTATAAAGGTTAACTTCATTTGTTTTATTTTGTATCAAAATATTAATATTTTTATTTAATAACATAATATTTCTTCTTAATTCTTCTGTAT
>CAVAQB010000020.1:0-28281 GCA_963590725.1 Anaeroplasmataceae bacterium
ACTCAGAATTATGTCTGAGTTCTTTTTTGCTTAAAAATATTATAAATTATATATTTTAGTATTAAAGTAGTATTTTTACCTTTTTATTGGTAAAAAAATAGTGTAATTATTTTAGAGTTGTGATAAAATAATTATGTTGTTTAAAAAGAGTAAATGAAAACAAAAAAGATCTGAAATTAAAGGAGAATATTAAATGAGCGATAAGAAGACATTCGAGTTTAATTGGGCAGGCCGTCCACTTAAAGTCGAAATCGGTGAAGTTGGTAAACAAGCAAATGGATGTTGTATGGTTTACTATGGAGAAACTGTGGTTTTATCTGCAGTTGTAACAAAGGTTTCTGATACTGTTCAAGATTTCTTCCCACTTATGGTTTTATACCAAGAGAAGCAATATGCAGCAGGAAAGATTCCTGGAGGATTTTTAAGAAGAGAGGGTAAGGCTTCAGAACATGAAACTCTTACATCAAGATTAATTGATAGACCTATTAGACCTCTATTCCCAGAAGGATTTAACAATGAGGTTCAGGTTGTAAATACTGTATTATCTAATGACCCTGATTGCTCACCAGAAATGGCTGCAATGCTTGGATCATCTATTGCGTTATGCATTTCTGAAATTCCTTTCGATGGACCAATCGCAGGAGTTAAGGTTGGAAGAGTTAATGGGGAATATGTAATTAACCCTACTCCAGCACAAATGGAATTAACTGATATTAATTTAACAGTTGCTGGTACTCATCAAGCAATTAACATGGTTGAGGCTGGTGCTAACCAAGTATCTGAGGATGCTATGTGGCAAGCATTAGTATTTGGACACAAAGCTATTCAAGAGTTATGCGATTTCCAACAAACTATTGTTAAAGAAGTTGGAAAGCCTAAGATGGAGGTAACTCTATTCGAGGTTGATAAGGATATTGATAGAGAAGTTAAGGATTATGCTGAGAAGGATTTAGTTGAGGCAATTCGTATTGAGGATAAACTTGAAAGATATGCTGCAATTGATGCTGTTAATGCAAAGACAACTGCTCATTTTGAAGAAAGAAATTTCTTTAAGGAAGTAGAAGGAGTTAAGGTATTTGATTTAGATGCTAAGAAGCATTTAATGGATAATGTAGGACACTCACTAGAATCTATTCTTCATACAGAAGTTAGACGTTTAATTTCTGTTGATAAGATTCGTCCTGATGGTCGTAAGACTGATGAAATCAGACCTCTATCATCAAGGGTTGATGTTTTACCAAGAACTCATGGTTCTGCAATATTTACAAGAGGACAAACTCAATCTCTTGCAGTAACTACATTAGGACCATTAACTGATAATCAAATATTAGATGGTCTTAATGACGAAGAACCAAAGAGATGGATTCTTCACTATAACTTCCCTTCATTCTCAGTAGGAGAAACAGGAAGATATGGAGCACCAGGACGTCGTGAAATTGGACATGGAGCACTAGGAGAAAGAGCATTATCATATGTTATTCCTTCAGAAGATGAATTCCCATATACTATTCGTACAGTATCTGAGATTCTTGAATCAAATGGTTCATCTTCACAAGCAACTATTTGTGCATCTACAATGTCTTTAATGGCTGCGGGAGTTCCAATTAAGGCTCCAGTTGCAGGTATTGCGATGGGACTTATCACATATGGTGATGATTATACAATTCTAACTGATATTCAAGGTCTTGAAGACCACCTTGGAGATATGGATTTTAAAGTAGCTGGTACTACTGAAGGAATTACTGCTCTTCAAATGGATATTAAGATTAAGGGAATTACTTATGAAATCTTAAAGGAAGCTTTAGCGCAAGCTAAGAAGGGTAGACTTCAAATCCTTGATCATATGAAGGAAACTATTGCTGAAGTAAGACCAGAATTATCTAAGTATGCACCAAAGGTTAAGATGATTAGAATTAACCCAGATAAGATTAAAGATGTAATTGGATCTGGTGGAAAGGTTATTAACCAAATTATTGAGGATAATGACAACGTTAAGATTGACATTGAACAAGACGGAAGAGTATTCGTAATGCATATGGATATTTCTGTTGTTGATAAGACAATCACTCAAATTGAGAATATAACTCGTGAAGTAGAGGTTGGTAAAATCTATACTGGTAAGGTAGTAAGAGTTGAAGCATATGGTGCTTTTGTTGAATTATGGGATGGATGCCAAGGTATGTGTCATATTTCAAAACTTGATACTAAGAGAGTTGAAAAAGTAGAGGATATCTGCCATGTTGGTGATGAAATCCTTGTAAAGTGCATCAACGTTAATGATAAGGGACAAATTGACTTATCTCGTAAGGATGCGTTAAAGCCTGACTTCAAAAAGGAAGAAAAAGAAGAGGCTAAGTAATATTAATACCCCCACATATTTATAAGGGAGTAGGCTGCTTAAAGAAATTTAAGTTACTATATCTACATATTGGATTTTTCCAGGTATAGTATTAAAAGGCGAGACTTATACATAACATTTATTTGCTATGTATTATCTCGCCTTTAATTTATTTTAGGAGGATATTATAATGGTAAAACTTATTATATCAAGTATGGCCCTTGGTATAGGTCTTGCGATGGATGCATCTGCTGTATCTATGGCTAATGGATTAAATGATAATAAGATGAAGCTTAGAAAGGTGTTTTTAATTGCAGGTATGTTTGGATTTTTCCAAGCTTTAATGCCTCTTACAGGATACTTGCTAGGACATACTGTATATGAAGCTTTTAGTTTTATTGAAAAATATAAAATAATTCCCATTCTAGCATTGTTAATACTCGCATTTATCGGTGGTAAGATGTTAGTCGAGGGAATAAAAGATATTAAAAATGCCAAGAAAGAGAATAACATTGATGATGGAATTAAAGAAGTAAATCTAAAGAAACTTACATTTGGTATGCTTATTGTGCAAGCAATCGCAACATCAATAGATGCGCTTTCTGTTGGAATTACTATTTCAGATTATTCTATAAAAGAGGCAATTATTTGTGCATTAATAGTAGATGCGATGACTTTTTTAATTTGTGTACCATCTGTCTATATTGGAAAAAGGGTTGGTATGAAACTTGGACCTTGGGCAGAAATTCTTGGAGGTTCAATCCTTATAATAATTGGTCTTATTATATTTTTTAGTGGAATATTTTAATTGACATTATTATAAAAAAGAATATATAATAAAAGGGCATAAAATTAGGGTGATCGAGCGTATATTTATATACGTTAGGAAAGTCCATGCTAGCACAACCTGTGATGGTTGTAGTGTTTGTGCCAGCCTAAAAAATAAGACTGGGTACCTTTAAGGTAACGGCAATCTTAGCCTAAGTCGTATGATATGGCGATGATTATAGTGCCACAGAGACGAGTTTCTTGGAAACGAGAAAATGAAACGCGGTAAACCCCTCAAGCTAGAAATCCAAATTTGGTAGGAGAGCTTGCTGAAGGCGAATAAGAAGCTATTTGGCGGGACGACATAGTCGTAGATAGATGATTACCATTCAGAAATGAATACATAACATGGCTTATATAATTTTATGTATAAATTAGCATTCGCATATATTGTGAATGCTTTTTTATTGGAAAAACATGAAAAATAAAACTGGATTGATTATTTTGTCATAAAAATATTGACAAGAATATGCGGGGGGAGGTATAATTTAGACATATAATACTTACTAAAGGAGAGATAATATGCCATATTGTAAGAATTGTGGAACACAAGTTCCTGAAGGGACAAAATTTTGTCAAAATTGTGGGACTCAAGTAAATGAGACAGAAACTGTAAATAAACCAACACAAGAAAAATTCCAAGAACAAACAAATAAATCTTCTAAAGATGAAAAAGTACATTCAGGTGGATGCAATTGCTCATGCGATGGTTGTGATTGCTGCTGCGATGATTGTTGTTCAGATGGATGCCATTTATGTTCATGGTGTGTTTGTATGGACTACCTTGGCGATGGTGATTGTGATTGCTTCGGTTTATGCGATGGTGGTTGTGATTGCTGTCCTTGTTGCGACAACTAAAATAAAGCACAGAAATGTGCTTTTTTTATTAAGGTGATTTATGGACTTATTTTTAGGATACCTATTCATATTATTATATGGTATTTTATTGTTTATTATTTCAAAGTTAATAAAGATAAAGAATATTTCAAGAAAGATACTCCATTTTGGAATAATTGGTATTCTTTTAATAGGCAATTATTATTTTGAATCTAAAATTCATTTTACAATTATATGCGCAATAGCTTTAGTGTTAGTTACAATTCTTTCTTTTACGAAAACTTTTGATTATGTAAACGATGAAAGAAAAAATCAAAAAGGATTAATATTTTATTGCATATCTCTTCTAACTATGTCATTAATATGCCTCGTTTGGAAAAGATTTGATATATATTTTGATTTTGGTGTAACTGCAATTTGCTGTGGTGATGGATTAGCCGCTATATTTGGTACATATATTAAATCAAGAAAAATATATAAGAATAAGACTATTGTAGGTTGTCTTACATGTGCACTAGCATGTATGCTTTCTTTTATTGTGATAAAATACTTAAAATTTAATGATTTTAAATTACAATATGTTTTTTCACTTGCGATACTTGTAATGATTGCAGAAATTATATCACTTTGGTTAGATAATTTTTCAGTCCCATTTACGGCTTTCTTTGGTGCATATTTTTTAATGAAATATGGAAATTATATAAATAGTGCACTATATATAGGAGAAATTATATTTATAATCGCTTTATTATTAAAAGCAGCTGATATTTATGGTGCACTAGGACTTGGTGTAATAGCATTTATATTCTATTATTGTGGAGGATATAAATTTGTATTATATCTTGTAGGATCATATATTGTTTTAATGATTATATCTATTATAAGAAAATTAATGAAAAAGGATTTTTCAAATATAATTTTTAAAACAAAATCTAAAGATATTGTAGAAGTATTTGTAAATGGAATAGTTCCAATAGTATTTATCATTTTATATAAGGCTTTATCAAAGGAAGTTTTTTTAGTAATGAGTTTATGTGCTGTAAGTGCAAATTTTGTTGATTCACTTGCCTCTGATATAGGCACACTATCAAATAAAAAGCCTTATGATATATTTAGAAGAACTTATGTAGAACCGGGCTTATCAGGTGGTATGTCATTACTTGGAAGTGTATCATCTTTAATAGGCGCAATAATATTCTCACTTGTAATTATATTATTGGTAAATCTTTCGTTTGTAGTATTGATTCCACTTACTATAATAATGATGTTTGGATCATTTATGGATTCAATGTTAGGCTCACTTGCACAAATAAAATATAAATGTAATAATTGTGGAATTATTACAGAATGTCCTACACATTGTAATATGCCATGCGAAAGGTATAGAGGATTTAAATTTATTAACAATGATATGGTTAATATGCTTTCATCTATTATGGTAGGAATAGCTTCTATAAGCTTACTATTATTTATTTAAGAGGTTAATTATGTTTGGATATGTTAGACTAGATAGTAATACCCCAAAAACAATTGAAAATAATTATAAAAGACATTATTGTTATTTATGTCATAGTCTATGGAAACATTATGGTTTTTTATCTAGACTTACAGATTCATTTGATGTCACATTTTTCTTAATTTTACTTACAAATGGTGATTCTTTAAAAGAATTAGAACGATTTAGATGTCTTCATCAATCTAAGAAGAATAAGGAATTAATTAAATCGAGTGATTTATCATATAAAATCGCATCTTTTAATATGGTTCTTGTAGAAGCTGTATTACAAGATAAGATTGATGATAAAGATAAATGGTATGCAAAAATTGTCTATAAAATATTTAAAAATAAATTTAAAAAGCTTAAAAAAAATAATCAAATAATGTGGGATATTGTCCATAAGGGATATAAAGAAATGGCGGATCTAGAAAAAAATAACGCTACACTTGAGGAAATAGAAAACTGCTTTGGAAATATGATAAAAGAAGTGGTTTCGATTTGCTTTGACTTGAAGGACGAGGCTAAATTATCATACCTTGTATATGTAGCTAAAATGCTTTATTTTATGGATGCGTTAGATGATCTTGATAAGGATATAAAAACAAATCATTATAATCCATTAAAAAGTTTTAAATCAAGAAATAATTTAGTTAATAATAATTATAAGTATTTAAATGAACATTTAATATCACTAAGAAAAGATGTAATAATGCTTAAATCTAATGACATTAATGCGGTTACAGTAAATAGAATAGTGTTTTTGGGCATACCAGAAAAATTAACTAAAATTTGTTTAAGGAATGAGGAATAATATGAAGATATATATTGAATATTCTACATTCACTAAGTTTAAAAATATTGTGTTAAGATGCGAAAAATTATTTAAAAATAAGTCATTAAAATTTGTTATAAAATTTTTTAAAAATGTATCTATAAAGCCATATAGATATTTAAGAAAAAAGAAGTATTTTAATATTGAATATGATTTCGATGCTAAATATAGACTAAAAAAACTTATAAAGCTTTCAAACTATAAAAGAAGGCCATTACAACTTAGTATTAATATTTATGATGAATGTAGTAAATATATGAAAAAATTAAATAAAATAGAAAAACTAACTTGCGTTTATGATAAATCAAATCTAGATAGTAATTATGAAAAATTATCTAAAAGTGGATATTTGCTTGTGCGCGATAAAAATCACGATGATATCTATGAATATGATATGCTTAATTTATTTATGTTTGGCCAAGTTAAATACCAATGTAAATATTCTTCATGCCTATATGAAAATATTTATATTAATAAAAATGATATTGCCTCATTTTGTCCTAAAAACCCAAACGATTCTCTAATGGGCAATTTCTTTTTAGAAGATAATATATTTGAATTAAAAAGTTTTGATGAATTTGCATCAAGGGCAGTAGAAAAAAGAGATAACTGTAAAAAAGAATGCCCTTTTTATTATAAATGCATGGGAGGCTGTTTTATGGAGGATGACTGCATAGATATAAAGAAATCTTTTGAAAATATTAAATCTTTATATCAAAGTCTAAAGAATAAAGAATCTCTTGAGGGAATGCCTTATAAATATAAAAGCTTACTTATAAGACAACTTTGTCTTGAAATGAAATATAGATAAAATTGCATTCATATAATTTGTGAATGCTTTTTTATTGTGAAAGTTTTTCCTTTTAAATAATTTTTATTGTTATAAAATATAAATGAAAGGGGTTTTTTTATGGACATTATTAAATTAAATAATAAAAAAGAATTGTTAACAAACAAAATAAATAATGAAACTAACCCCAAAAAAAGAGATAGATTAAAATACGCCCTTTTAAATGTAGATGAAAAAATTAATTATCTAAATTCAAATAAGATAGATAAAGCTAAAATATATTTACACTCTGAAGAATATCAAATGTATAAAGCGATTAAAAAAAGAGATAAATATAAAATGCAAGGTGAAGCAGAATATAAAGATTATATTCTAATATATGATAATTATATTAAAAATTTAAGTGAAAAAACTTATAAAGAAGCCAAAACATTATTATCACTTGATAAATCAAAACAAAGAAGAAAAATGATTCTTACAGGTAATATTTTAAGTACTATACTTATAATATGCATGCCTATATTTTTGTATCAATTTTTTAATGCACTATATACTATTATTGACCAAATAATTTGCGCAAAAATATCAACTGTTGCGCAAAATGCAGTATCT
Organism: Anaeroplasmataceae bacterium; assembly: GCA_963590725.1. Classification (GTDB taxonomy): domain Bacteria; phylum Bacillota_I; class Bacilli_A; order Acholeplasmatales; family Anaeroplasmataceae; genus UBA3206. The sequence continues at coordinate 7,736 of CAVAQB010000020.1, forward strand.
TCTATTTCTCAAATAAAAAATACAATTGGCGCTTTTGGTGGTGGACTTGCGGCAGGTGGAGGAGTACTTGTATCAAGGCTATATGGTAAAGGTAATCTTAGTGGCGCAAGACATGCATCATCTAATTTATTCTCTATGGCAATTATAATGTCAGGAATATTAATGCTTGTGTTAATACCACTTGCTGTACCTATTATGAGATTATGTGAGGTAGCACCAGAATCAATTAAACTTGGTGATACTTATTTTAGATTACAAATGTTAGAACTTGCCTTTGTATCAATAAATAACATATTTATTGGACTTGAAAAAGCTAAAGGAAATTCTAAAATAGCGTTAAATCTAAATATTCTTGTTATGGCATTAAAATTATCTTTTACAGTTTTATTTATATATGGAATTGGACTAAAAGATATAAAATATGTAGAAATCGCAACTATTATAGGGCAAGCGACACTTACCTCAATTGGTTTATATAAACTGTTCGCAAAATCTAATATACTAAGATTATCTTTTAAGATGATGGTACCAAAAAAAGAGTATGTTAAGCCTATATTAGTTTTATCAATTCCTATTTTTTTAGGAAAATTTGTAATGTCTTTTGGTAAAGTCGTAGTAAATGGAATGTGCGGTAGATATTGGAATGCTGTAACTGATGGATTAATTGTTGGAACGCTTGGCGTATCAAATAATATATCAGGCCTTGTAACATCTCCTACAAACTCTTTTGAAGAAGGAGAGTCTTCTATAGTATCACAAAATGTTGGTGCTAAAAATATGAAAAGAACTCTTAAGGTTTTTTGGAAAACGTTAATTCTTGTAACAGTAATTTCAATTGCTGGATATGTGCTATTAAGGTTTATATTGTTAGATCAAATAACAAACTTATTTACATCGTCTGATGCTAAATCTGAAACTTATAAAACAATGGTTAAAGAAATATTTAAGTGGGATTCTCTATCTATTCCGTCTCTTGGAATATGTGCGGCTGTTCTTGGACTTTTATATGGCTTTGGACAAACAGGTCTTGCGACAATTTTAAATCTTTCAAGAATCGGATCTAGAATATTAATATTATTCATATTACATAAATTTTTCCCAAATCTTACTCCAACATTCTGCGCTGGCCTATCAATGGGTATATCAAATATTATAATTCTTGTTATCTCTTTTGTTTTCCTATTTATATTCTTAATAAAAACAAAATATAAAGGTTATAAGGGCATGAAATTTACTGATCCTGAACCGATTTTTGTAGATATTGATTTAAGAAATTGTGAAGATGAAATAAATAAAGAAGAAAAACAAGGTAATGCCTTAACTTAAGTTAAGGCTTTTATTGTTTTATTTAGTTATTTATAGTAAAATATAGTTGTATTTTTTATTAAGGAGCTATATTGCCGTGAAAGAGTTAAACAAAGAAGAACTTTTAAAAAGACAAAGAAGCATTAGAAATTTCTGTATAGTTGCCCATATCGATCATGGAAAAACAACACTTTCTGATAGAATTATTGAAATGTGTGAAAGCATAGAAAAAAGAGAAATGCAAGATCAAATGCTTGATTCAATGGAACTAGAGCGTGAAAGAGGAATAACAATTAAACTTAATGCGATTGCGTTACAGTATAGAGCGTTAAATGGAGAACAATATATATTTCATTTAATTGATACTCCAGGACATGTAGATTTTACATATGAAGTATCACGTAGTCTTGCAGCATGCGAAGGCGCAATTTTAGTTGTTGATGCGACACAAGGTGTTGAAGCACAAACACTTGCCAACGTTTACCTTGCGCTTGATAATAATCTTGAAATATTACCACTAATAAACAAAATAGATTTACCATCAGCGCATCCAGAAGAAGTTAAAAAAGAAATTGAAGATGTTATAGGAATTCCTGCTGATGAAGCAGTGCTAGCATCTGCTAAGGTTGGAATTGGTATTCGTGAAATTCTTGAACAAGTTGTAGAAAAAGTACCATCTCCAACTGGCGACCCATTAGGTCCTGTTAAGGCTTTAATATTTGATAGTGCTTTTGATTCTTATAGAGGAGTTATTGTACTTGTAAGAGTTGTGAGTGGAACTATAAGAGTTGGAGATACTATAGAATTTAACGCTACACATGCTAAATATCAAGTAGTAGAGGTTGGTGTTCGTACTCCAAAAGAAATGCCACTTGATTATCTTACAGCAGGAGATGTTGGATATATAACTGCTTCAATTAAAGACATTAATAATGTTGCAGTTGGAGATACTATTACTACTGTTGAAAATCATTCTTTTGATATACTACCTGGATATCGTAAATTAAATCCAATGGTATTCTGTGGACTTTATCCTATAGATACTAAACAATATCCTGATTTAAAGGATGCCTTAGATAAATTAAAATTATCAGATGCATCTCTTATATATGAGCCTGAATCATCACAAGCTTTAGGGTTTGGATTTAGAACAGGCTTCTTAGGCCTACTTCATATGGATATAATTCGTGAAAGAATATCTAGAGAATTTAATATAGAACTAATCGCTACAGCGCCATCTGTAAAATATCACGTTCATTTAACTAATGGCGATATGATTGAAATATCTAATCCAGCTGATTTGCCAGCACCAAATGTATTATCTTATATTGAAGAGCCATATGTTACCGCAACAATTATGTCTCCATCTGAATACGTTGGACCTATTATGGAATTATGCCAAAAGAAGAGAGGTACATTCATTGATATGAAGTATCTTGAAGAAACAAGAGTAGCTATTCATTACGATATGCCACTTCTTGAAATTGTATATGATTTCTTTGATAAACTTAAATCATATACTAAAGGTTATGCTTCTCTTGATTATGAAATTGGTGAATATAAAGAATCTAACCTAGTTAAAATGGATATTATGCTTAATGGTGATACAGTAGATGCGTTATCAATGATAGTTCATAGAGACTTTGCATACCCAAGAGGTAAGGCAATGGTAGAAAAGCTTAAAGAACTTATACCGCGTCAACTATTTGAAGTGCCAGTTCAAGCAGTTATTGGTAATAAAGTAATCGCAAGATCTGATATTAAAGCTATGAGAAAAGATGTTTTAGCTAAGTGTTATGGTGGAGATATTTCACGTAAGAAAAAACTATTAGAAAAGCAAAAAGAAGGAAAGAAAAAGATGAAGGCAATAGGTTCTGTTGAAGTGCCTCAAGAAGCTTTCCTAGCAGTGCTTAAAACAGATGAGGAGTAATATTATGGAAAAAGTTGTATTTATGTATGATTTTGATAAGACTCTTTGCGATAAAGATATGCAGGAATATGCATTTATTCCTAATATGCAGTTATCTGCAAATGAATTTTGGACTGCGACATCAGAAGAAGCATTAAATCCTGGAAATAATATTGAAAGAATTTTAGCTTATATGTATACAATGATGAAGTATTCTAAAAGGAATAATATAAAACTTACAAGAGATTATCTTAAATCTTGTGGAGATAAGGTGAATTTATTTAAAGGTGTTTCAGAATGGTTTGTTAGAATTAATCAACTCGCAAATGCCTTAGGATTTGAATGTGAGCATTATATTATATCGTCAGGACTTAAAGAAATTATAAGTGGTACAAGTATTGCAAAATATTTTAAAGAAATATATGCATGTGAATTTCATTATGATAAAGATGGAATTGCGGATTTTCCGGCATATGTAGTAAATTACACAATGAAGACACAATTTTTAAATAGAATATCTAAAGGAGCATTTGATTTAAATGATGACAAAAAATTAAATGCTAAAATCAAATATGAAGATAGATATGTGAAATTTGAAAATATGATATATTTTGGTGATGGTCTTACAGATGTGCCTTGTATGAAACTTGTAAGAGAAAATGGTGGAACGGCAATTGCGATTTATCAAAACAACGATGATAAAATCGCAAGACAGCTATTAGAAGAAAATAGAGTCGATTTTATCGCAAATTCTGATTATAGCGAAAATTCATATCTTGATATGGTTATAAGAAAAGTTTTCGCTAAACTAGTAGCACAAAAAAATTTAAATGATTTAAAAAAGGGACAGGTTGAAAATAATTAATATGGATTATAAAGAAAAAGCACAATATTGGCTATCATGCCCAGGCCTTGATAAAGGATTTAAGGCTATAATTAAAAATATGACAGAAGATGAATTAAAAGAGGCATTTACAGAAGATTTAGAATTTGGTACTGGCGGAATAAGAGGTATCATGGGACCTGGTAGTGCTCGTATGAATGTATATAACGTTCGTAAGGCTACTTTAGGATTTGGTCGTTATTTAATTAAAAATGTAAAAAAGGCTTTAAGTAGAGGAGTTGCGATCTCGTTTGATAATAGACACAATTCAAAAGAATTTGCAAATGAAGCTGCTCATGTATTAACATCTTTAGGATTTCAAAAAGTATTTGTTTATAACAATCTTCGTCCTACACCACAACTTTCATGGACTGTAAGACACTTAAACTGCGCGGGTGGTATTATGATTACAGCTTCTCATAATCCAAAAGAATATAATGGATATAAGGCTTATAACGAGGAAGGATGCCAACTTCAAGTTGAAGAAGCAAATGCTGTAATTAAGGAAATAAATTCTATTGAATCATTATTTAATATTAAATTTAATGATAATTGGAAAAATGTTCATTATCTATATGATGAATATGATGGTGTATATCTTGATGAAATATCTAAAATAAGATTAAATCCAAATATCGATAAAAAATTCCTAATAACATATACTCCACTTCATGGAACAGGTTCTGTATATATTCCACGTTTCTTACAAGATATGGGATATCATGTAAAACCAGTTATTTCACAAATGACAGTTGATCCTGACTTTAGTCAAGCTGAATCATCTAATCCTGAAAATAAGGATGCCTTTATCAAATCTATTAAATATGGTACAGAGATTGGCGCAAGATTACTTTTAGCCTCAGACCCTGATGCTGACCGTTTGGGATGCGGTGTATTACATAATGGAGGCTATAGACTTCTTACCGGTAATGAAATGGCAACTATTTTATTCAATTATATTTGTGAAAATAAGAGAAAATCTGATCCTCAATGGCCTAAAAAAGGATATATGGTATCAACTATTGTATCAAGCCAAATGGCATCTAAGATTGCCGAAAAATATAATATTGAAACAGTTAATGTTTTAACAGGCTTTAAGTTTATTGCTGGAGTTATTAAAAAACGCGAGCGTAAAGGAGAATATGTATTTGGATACGAAGAATCTTATGGATGCTTAATAAATCCATGTGTTCGTGATAAGGATTCTGCACAAGCTTGTCTATTATTATCGGAGGCATGTGCTTATTATTTAGCACAAGGTAAGGATTTAGTTGATGTTTTAGAAGATTTGTATAAAGAATATGGATATTATAAGGATACTATATCAAATATTTACCTTGAAGGACTTGATGGAAAAGAAAAGATTAAGTCTATAATGGAATACTTTAGAAAAGAAGAAATTAAATTTGGCGATTTCAATTTAGTATCGCGTGAAGATTATTTAACACAAGAAGGAATTAATTATAAAACAGGTAAAAAGTACAAACTTACACTACCTGAATCAAACGTACTAAAATATATGTTTGATAATGGCGCTTGGTTTGTATTAAGACCATCTGGAACTGAACCAAAGATTAAAATTTATACTGAGGGTATCTCTGATTCAGAAGAAAATGCAGATAAACTTTGCAAAGATATTCAAAAAGCCGTACTTGACATTGTAAATGAACTATAAAAAAGTTATAATTTATATATAAATAACTATTATTTTAAAGGAGGATTGACTATATGGCATATAAGAAACATGTTATAAAGGATTTATATGTTAGAAAGGCCAATCTTTCTATTTTAAATTCTAGTGAGTTAAAAAAATTATCTAGATTGAAATATTATGTTATAAGATATAATCCTATAACCCAAGATTTTCAAACAAAGATAATATATAAAGGTTTTTCTAATCTTACAAAAATTATTTTAATTGATAGTGTAATTTCATTTAAAATTAATCCAAATGCTAAATTTAAGCCTTTTTTTAATCTATATGTTCCAACCCTTTTTATAGATTATTGTAAGTATCTTTATCCAAAATCTTTTTTATGCGATTTATCTAATCTTAATATAAATGATTTAGAAAAAATGAGTGATGATATTTATCAAATATTTAAAACTCAAAATAAAGAATATCGTATGAAAGATTATAGGAATATAGTAGAATATTACGGTTTGAATAAAAAGTCTTCATATAAAGAGCGAATTAAGGCATTGAATGATTATACAAGAGACAAGGATCAAAAACCATCGTTTTATTTATGGCTTGCGGTAATGTATGATGTTGTGCCATTTATACACTATCTTGGAAAATCATTTTTAGAGAATGCAAAATTTACTAAAGATAAAGTTTTCTTTATCTACCCAGATAGAAATGATCCCTTAGATATGGAGGATTGTTAATATGAATATTTGGCATGATATTTCTGATTTAAGAATAACTCCAAATGATTTTATTGCCTATATTGAAATATCTAAAAATTCAAAGAATAAATATGAATTAGACAAGGAAAGCGGTGTATTAAGGCTTGATAGAGTTTTATATACAGCTGCACATTATCCTGCAAATTATGGTTTTATACCACGTACATATTGTGCTGATAATGACCCACTAGATGTACTTGTATTATGTAGTGAGGAAATTATTCCAGGGGCAATAGTTGAATGTAAGCCTATAGGAGTGCTTATTATGTCTGATGATATGGGAGACGATGAAAAAATAATCGCAGTCCCTCTTCATGATCCTAATTATAATAATTATGATGATGTATCAGAACTTCCAAAACATATTTTTGATGAAATTACTCATTTCTTTAAAATATATAAAGAGCTTGAGGGAAAAAACGTAGATGTTCACGAAATTTTGCCGAAGGAAAAAGCCAAAGAGGTTATAGAGGAAGCAAAAAAATTATATAACGAAAAGTTTTCTAAATGATTGATTTATTTTTTTAATAAAGTATAATATAAATGTTTTGAAATTGGAGTGATGAAAATGGCACTTACTGCCGGAATCGTTGGTCTTCCTAATGTTGGAAAATCAACATTATTTAATGCGATAACAAAAGCTGGAGCGCTTGCTGCTAATTACCCATTCGCAACTATTGAACCAAATGTTGGAGTTGTTGAGGTACCAGATGAAAGATTAAATAAATTAAATGAGATGTATAAACCAAAATCACTAGTACACGCAATATGTGAATTTACAGATATTGCGGGTCTTGTAAAAGGTGCATCTAAAGGAGAAGGTCTTGGTAACCAATTCCTTGGAAATATTAGACAAGTAGACGCAATTGTTGAGGTTGTACGTTGTTTTGATGACGATAATATTACTCACGTTGAAGGGTCTGTAGATCCAATTCGTGACGTTGAAACTATTGGAATTGAACTTGCTTTATCAGATCTTGAAGTTGTACAAAATAGAATTCAAAAGATTGCTAAAAAAGCACAATCTAAGATGGATAATGCTGAAGTGGAATTTGATATTTTAAAGCGTATTGAGGCCTCTCTTCTAGAAATGAAGCCTGTAAGATCTTTAGATCTTACAAATGAAGAAAAGGAAATAATTAAAAATTATGGATTCCTTACAGGAAAGAAGATAATGTATGTTGCTAATATGTCAGAAGATGAAATAGGAAATCCCGAGGATTCTAAATATTATCAAGCACTTAAAAAGTATGCAGATGATGAAGGGGCTATGGTAGTTCCAATCTCTGCTGAAATAGAAGCTGAAATATCAGAACTTCCAGAAGAGGATAAGCCAATGTATCTTTCAGAGCTTGGAATTCCTGAGGCAGGACTTAATAAACTTATTCGTGCCACATATGATCTTTTAGGACTTGCAACTTATTTTACTGCAGGTGAAAAAGAAGTAAGAGCTTGGACTTTTAGAAAAGGAATGACAGCTCCAGAATGTGCTGGAATTATTCACACTGACTTCCAAAAAGGATTTATTCGTGCTGAAACTGTATCGTATAATGATCTTATGACTCAAGGATCTTATACTAAATGTAGAGAAGCAGGAAAGATTAGACAAGAGGGTAAAGATTACGTAGTAGAAGACGGAGACGTAATGCTGTTTAAGTTCAACGTTTAGATGATTTTGAAAGGGAATATAAATATTCCCTTTTTTCTTTAAATTAGATTGTAATTGACAGTTTTTTTTGTTAAAATAGATTTGTGATATAAGGGAGTGAATACTATAATGGAATTATTCGACATAATACCACAAAATTTTTTCTCAATCCTAGCTTCAAAAAATAAAAGATTATATACAGCTTGCGCAATGCAGGCTTTTGCTATTTATGAAACAGGATCAATTCTTGGAATTGATAGAAAGCTTGTAGTAGACGAGCTTACTCTATACTTAGATAATCATGAAAATTTATTTTTAAATGATGAAGAAGAATTTAAAGATAATCTTGAGGTTCCAGAAAATAATAGAGATACTGCTAATTTGGTTTTAAGAAGACTTGAGGAATGCGGTTGGATATATATTGATTTAACTGCTGATTATACTGAAATATTAAACTTTACTGATGTTGCGATAACTATGATTGAGGCATTACAACAAATATGTCCTCAAACATTATCGTATGATTATTATAACGACGATGATGATTATGCGACTCCATCATTTTCATCAATTGTAGATCCTAATGAATATAAAGGATATATTTATACAATATATTCATTATTATCAAATGAAGATCTTGATTATCCATTAATGATTTCAGAGGTTTATAAGAATACAAAACTTTTAATTAGATCACTTAGAAAAATGGATTCAAGAATTAAAGATTACATAAATTCTGTTATTGAAACATCTGAAATTAAAGATTTGATGAAAAAACTTATAGAATATAATGAAGAAATCTATGAGCCTACTTATACAAAATTAAAAACAGCTGATAACATTAATAAATATCGCTTAAATATTGTAACAAAGCTTGAATCTATTGCCTCAAATAAAGAAGCTATGGAAAATATAGCACAGGATTATATGTATCGTTTTAGAAATCCAAATCTTGCGATGGATAAAGCCAACCGAGATATTGATGAAATGGTAGATATATTTAATGAATTAGATGACTTTATTACAGGTATTGATGAAAAGAATAAGAATTATATAAATTCAACTATTGGTAAGGTTAAATTCTTGCTTACTGAAGAAGATAATATAATTGGAAAACTTAACACAATGCTTAAATACATTAAAAAAGAAAATCAAATTGGTAAAATTGATAAGGCAATGACTAAGATTAATACAGTTGTAAATCTACCATCTGTTAAAGGATTTAGTGAAGCCTCACTTTATACTCCAAGAGGAAAATATATTCATAGTGATTTCTCTTCAATTGATTTAGACCGTTTTGATTTTGAATCACTTGATGAATCGTTATTAAATGGATTTAAGGCTAAATATGATCCAGCGTATATGACAGATTTTATATTAAGAAGACTTGATATTAATAATTCGCTTGAAGCTAAATCGATAGTAGATAAAAATGGTACATTTGATGAAGCATTGCTTTGTATTTATGTACTTATTTATGCATCAGAACATCAATATAAGATTTTAAAACTTGATGATGAAATTCAAACTGATTACTTTAAGATGGCAAACTTTAGAATAACAAGGGAGGAACAAAATTAATGCTACAAAATTATGAGACATTCTCTCAAGGACAAAAGGATCAATTCCAAAGTGTATGTAATAAGATGCTTTCAAATACCTTCCTTGCAAGAGATAAAGAAAACAATAAAAATGATTATTATTTTTTAATAAATTATAAAGATTTATTTGAAGAATTTTACCAAATACTTGGTTATGAACTTATAGTGAAAACTGATCTTGGGGTTGCATATTTATCTGGCGGACAAGCAGCAAATTCTATAAAGTTAAAAAGAGATCTTACTATTGTGCTTTTAATCCTTCGCATTCTATATCATGAAAAGATGAAGGAAACATCATTAAATGAACAAATCTCAATTACAGTAGAAGATATTCATACAAAGTATAATTATCTTGAAATTAAGAAAAGAATTAATAAGACTGATTTAGTAGAAGCATTAAGAACATTTAGAAGATTTAATATAATAGAAGTTCTTGGTGATATTCAATCTTCATCAGCAAGAGTTATTATTTATCCTACAATATTATTCGCAATCAATACTGAAGAAATTTCTGAGGTATATGAGTCAATTGAACATATTGTAGAGGAAAGCGAGGACAAAGCATAATGATTAAGCTTAATAAAATTAGATTAATTAATTGGCATTATCTTGCTAACGAAACAATTGATGTTAAAGATAACATCCTTCTTACAGGACAAAATGGATCAGGAAAGTCAACAATTCTTGATGCACTAACATTTATTCTTACTGGAGGAGATCAAAACTTTAACTTAGCCGCTAACGAAAAAGGAAAACGTGATCTTAAAGGTTATGTTAAATGTAAACTTGGTGCTGAAGAAAAAGAATATCTTCGTGATGGAGATGTAACAGGACATATTTGTCTACAATTCTATAATGAAACAACACAAGAAACATTTATTCTTGGAGCCGTAATTGATGCGGTTGGTGAAATAGGACCAGCAAAATATGTTATGTATAGAGGTCATTGCGCATGTGATGATAAACTATTCCTTGGAGAAGGAAAACATATATATTCAATAATGGAATTTAAAAAGAATAATCGTGATTTAGAGATTTATTCTACTAAGACTGAGGCAAAAAGAGGATTCCGTAATGCATTTGGTTCTATAAATGAGGATTATTATAAACTTTTAGTAAAGGCTTTAGCATTTAAGCCTATCGCTAATGTTAAGGAATTTATTTATAATAATATTCTTGAAGAAAAACAAATTGAGATAGCATCAATTCAAGACTCAATACGAGCTTATAAAGAGCTTGAGGGTACTCTAAATGTAATAAAGAATAAGATTTTAGACCTTGAAGATATTCAAACAACTTATCAAACAATTGAGGAATTTGAGGAACAAAAGAATTACTATGAATATTTAATGAAATTATTCGATGTAATGAATGTTAAAAAATCAATTGAGGATTCTGAAAATGAAATTTCATTATTAGAAGAGAAGAGACAACTTAAGGCTGATGCTCTAATTGATCTTCAATCTGAAAAAGATGAGTTAGAATCTCGCCGTAATGAACTTTATAATGTTCTTCAAAATTCAGAAGACTTTAAAGCCGAGGAATATATTAATAAGCAATTAGAAAAGTCTTTAAGAGAATATAATGATGTTAAAGATTCAATGTCTTTATATGTGAAGAAAGCATCTGAATTTAAAGATTCAGTTATGGAACTTCGCCGTACTAGTGATAAAAAGATTTATCAAGAACTTGCAAATCTACCATTATCACAAGTATCTAATTTTGATTCTGAAAAGACAAAACTTACTTTAATTGATACAAAAAATAGACTTGAACAAACTATTGAAGATATCAATATTGAAAAGGGAGCTTTATCTAAGGATAGACAAGATATATTAGAAGAAATTAATGAGGTATCAACTGCACTAAAAGGACTTCAAAATAATAGACTTAGATATAATCCAAAATTATTACAATTAAGAAATGATATCGCACTTGGCTTAAAGAATATTTATGGATTTGATGTATCAGTTCATTTCTTCGCAGAACTTATTGATATTAAAGATAAAACTTGGGCAGATACAATAGAAATATTCTTAGCAAATAGACGTTTTGATATGATTGTAGAGCCTAAGTATTATGATACTGCATTATCAGTATTTGCTCGTATTAAGAATAAATATAATTTCTATGGTACAGGACTTGTAAATACTAAGCAAATTAGTAAATATAAATCATATGAAAAGAACTCACTTGCTTCAATTATGACATCAGAAAATGTAGATGCACAATATTATATTAACTTTACTTGCGGTAATGTTATTATGTGTGATAATGAACAAGAACTTGAGAATTACAACACAGCTATTACAAATGACGGATTAATCTATAGAGGATACACAGTAAGAGCTTTAAATCCAAATGTAGATAAACCATTTATTGGAGCTAACGCATTACAAGACCAAACAGAATTATGGGGTGCTAAGGCTGAAGAGTTAAAGAATAAATATTATGAAATAGTTCATGAAATTCAAACTAAAGATAATGAACTTGGATTAATTAGAACACTTGATTTTAATTCTTTAATAAACTCACTTGATAACGCAATTAAGGCTCAAAATCTTGATATTAAGATTAAAGATTTAGAAAAACAAAAGAAAAACACTAAGTCAATGGGTGTATCTGATGTTAAAAAGGATTACGATAATATACTTTCATCTCTTAAGTCTAATGATGATAAAAAGGTTAGTATTAACCAAGAAATCGGAGGAATCCGTATTTCTACAGGTCAAGCACAACAACGCATTGCCGATCTTAATACAAAACTTGATACTTTATCTAAAGAACTTAAAGATCTTGCAAAGGATAATATATTAATTGAAAATCAAGCGAAGGATCAGTTTGATCAAATTTCTAAATCAGCAAATCCTACAAAAGCACTTGATGAATTTGAACATAAACTAAGTGATCAAGAGAAGTTATATGAAACTCAATGTGATGCCTTACTTAATAAGCAATTTAAGTATGTTAACACATATAATTCAACATTATCAGTAGGAATTAATGAAATTAAGAAATTCTTAGCTGAACTTGATAAACTACAAAAATCTGAACTTATTCAATATGAGAAGAAGGTAAGAACAGCACGTGAATATGCTGAAATTGTATTTAAGGAAGATTTCTTATCTAAGCTTCGCAACAACATTTTATCTGCTGAAGCCGAAATTGGAAAGATTAATGAAACATTATCTAAGATTAAGTTTGGTGCAGATTCATATCAATTCATATTCCCTAAATCTAGTGAATATAGTGCTTTCTATGATATGGTTACAAATGGAGAACAAATTAATGGAGAGTCTTTATTTACAACAGATTTTGAAATTAAATATGAGACTCAATTAGAGGAATTATTTACATCTCTTGCGCAAGATGAAATTAATTCTGATGGTGTAATTAATAAGTTCACTGATTATCGTACATATATGGATTATGATATTAAGATAACTGATACAAATGGACAAACTATGCTTTATTCTAAGGTATTTAAGTCTCGTTCAGGAGGAGAAACTCAGGTTCCATTCTATGTTGCGATTATTGCGGCATTTGTTCGTATATTTGAAAATAATAAGGTTGGAGTTAAGGATACAATCGGATTTGTTATGTTCGATGAGGTGTTCGATAAGATGGACTTCCCACGTATGAGAGCTATGATGAAATTTATATCTTCAATGCCAATTCAATTAATTCTTGCCTGCCCACAATCAGCAGAACGTATAGAAGTTCTACAAGAATATACAAATACTACTCTTATTATGGTTCGTCAAGGAACAAGAGCGCAAGCTATGTCAGTAATTGATAAGTCTAATAAAAATGCAAATATAGATTCTATAGAGGAGGCTTAAACTTATGTTTGGAAAAAAAGCACCAGAGAAGCTTCAAGCTTCTAAAAGAATTGTATTTGAAAAACTACAAGATGATGATAAGAGAGCTGCAGAGCTTGCAGAAGAACTTATCGATAATAATCCTATAGTTGTAAACTTTTGTGATTTAGAGCCAATGGCATATAATAAGATGCTCGCTTTTTTAAGCGGGGCATCTTATGCGCTAGATGGTGAAACTGTTAAGATTAAAGAAGATATATATCTTTTTGCGAAAAAAGAAGAATTTCTAGATGGTTCATTAAAAGAATTTATTGAACATACAAGGGAGAACTAAAATTTTATATAAGGAGTACTTATAAATGAAAAAAATTTTCCCAATATTTTTACTTGCTATTTTAGTTTTATGCACTCTTACATCATGTGGTGATGAATACTATTATACTGAAAATTTTACATATGTAATCGAAAACGGAGGACTAACTCTTACATCGTGCAATATAACATCTAGTGAAGAGATAATAATTCCAGAAGTTGAAGAAAACGGAAAAAAAGTATTAAGAATTGACCCTATGACATTTTCAAATTATGTTCATGAAAGTCAATATAATAAACTTAAAACAATAGTAGTCCCAGATAGTGTAACATATATAGGTGTAAGTGCATTTGAGTATTGTGAAGCTTTAACAAGCATTACTTTATCTAATAAGCTTACAACTATGACATCACAACTTTTCCTACACTGTACATCTTTAAGTAGTGTAAGGATTCCATCTTCAGTTAAAATTATTGAGGATTATGTATTTAGAAAATGTTATAATCTCGAAAATGTAATAATTCCTACATCTGTTACAAAGATAAATTCATCTGCGTTTAAAATAGGAATTACTGAAAAACCTGGAGTGTTTAAACATGCATATTATGAAGGTAGCATGGAAGAATTTAATAAAATTAGTATTGAATCTTATAATAATGAAGAATTATTAAACAATGTTTATTATTATAGTGAAACAAAAATTGAAGGAAACTATTGGCACTATGTTGATAATGTGGCAACAGTATGGTAAAAAAATTTTTTGATATTTACAAAATAAAGTAATTTTTGTATAATATCACTTGTATTATAAATCCGCGAGCATATTAGACGTTAAATACAAAAAATATTTTAAAGAGATTAAATCATATGGTGAAAGATTTAAAAATATTAGTATTTATGTATCACTAGTAAAGGAGAGTCTAGGATAAGTAGACTTCGTATATCTACGTTACAGATTAATGAGTGCAGATATTATCTGAACTAAGGTGGTACCACGGTTAATAATCGTCCTTAAATATTAGGACGATTTTTTTATTGGAGGAATATTATGGAAACTGAAAAGAAAGACTATAAAAATACGTTATTTATGGGAACTACCTCTTTTGAAATGAGAGGAAACTTAAATAATAAAGAACCAAAAATTCAAGAAAAATGGAATAATATGGATCTTTATAATAAAGTTATTAAACAAAATGAAGGATTAGAGGAATATACTATTCATGATGGTCCACCATATGCAAATGGTGATATTCATTTAGGACATGCATTAAATAAGATTTTAAAGGACTTTGTTGTTCGTTATAAAAATATGAAAGGATTTAAATCTGTCTATATTCCAGGTTGGGATACACACGGACTTCCTATTGAGACAGCATTACAAAAACAAGGCGTAAACCGTAAGACTATGGATAAAGTAGAATTCCGTAAGCTTTGTGAAGAGTATGCTTATAAACAAGTTGAAAGACAAAAGGCTGGATTTAAACGCCTTGGAGTACTAGGAGATTGGGAACATCCATATCTTACACTTCAACATGATTTTGAACGTGATCAAATTTTAGTATTTGCTAAAATGGCTGAGCGTGGATTAATTTATAAAGGATTAAAGCCTGTATATTGGTCACCTTCTTCAGAATCAGCATTAGCTGAAGCTGAAATTGAATATAAAGATATTACATCTAAGGCAATTTATTTTACTCTTCCTATTGTAAATGGTGAGGGTAATTTTAAGGATGCTAAATTTATGGTTTGGACTACTACTCCATGGACATTACCTGGAAACTTAGCTGTAGCCGCAGGACCAGATATTGATTATGTTTTAATTAACACTTCAAATAAAGGTAAATTAATTTGTGCATCTGAACTTAAAGAACAATTAACAAATAAACTTGGTCTTTGTGATGTAGAAGTACTTGAAAATGTTTCTGGTAAAGAATTATTAAATCTTAAGTATAAACATCCTCTATATGATAGAATATCTCCTTGTATTAATGCTGACTATGTAACTACAACTGATGGTACAGGATTTGTACATATCGCACCAGGTTATGGAGAAGAAGACTATGAAGCTGGTAAAGCATATGGTCTTGATACCCTTGTTTTAGTAGATGATAAAGGACTTCAAATGGCAGGTGCTGGAAAGTATGCTGGAATGTTCTATGAAGATTCAGAAGATCCAATTATTGAAGATATGAAAGAAAGAGGATCATTATTATTATTAGATCCAATAACACATAGCTATCCTCATGATTGGCGTACAAAGAAGCCTGTAATCTTCCGTGCTACACCACAATGGTTTGCCTCAATTGATCCAATTAAAGATGATATATTAAAAGCTATTAAGAATGTTAATTGGAATCCAAAATGGGGAGATGTTCGTATTTCAAATATGATTCGTGATAGACATGATTGGTGTATTTCTCGTCAAAGAGTTTGGGGAGTTCCTATTCCAATTTTCTATTGTGAAAATGGAGAAGCAATCTTAGACCAAGATGTGCTAAAACATGTAGCGGATCTATTTGGTGAATTTGGTTCTAATGTTTGGTTTGAGCGTGATGCTAAGGATTTATTGCCAGCAGGATATACTAACCCAGGCTCACCAAATGGAATATTTAAGAAAGAAACAGACATTATGGATGTATGGTTTGATTCAGGATCTTCTCATATGCTTTTATCTCGTCGTGGATTAAAGTATCCTGCTGACCTATATCTTGAAGGATCTGACCAATATAGAGGTTGGTTTAACTCATCAATTATTACAGGAGTCGCAACTACAGGAGTTGCGCCATATAAGAATGTAGTATCACATGGATTTACACTTGATGGTCAGGGAAGAAAGATGAGTAAGTCTTTAGGTAATACTGTAGACCCTAATAAAGTATGCAACCAATATGGTGCTGATATCCTTCGTTTATGGGTTGCCTCAGTTGAATATCGTGCTGATATGCCAATGTCAATGGATTTATTGAAACAAGTATCCGAGTCTTACCGTAAAATTCGTAATACTTTAAAATTCTTACTTGCAAATATTAGCGATTTTGATAAGTCAAAGGCTCTTTCATATAGTGAATTAACAAATGTAGATAAATATATGTATATTAAACTTCAAGAATACATTAAAAACATTTATAAATACTATGATGAATTTGATTTTAATGATGTTTATAAAGAGACTATGGCATATGTATCAACTACACTTAGCGCATTCTACCTAGACTTTACTAAAGATATTTTATATATCGAGGATCCAAGATCTAAAGAAAGATTATCTTGTCAAACAGTATTCTATATGATTGCAGATACTTTAATGAAAGTATTATCTCCAATAATTCCTCATACTATGTCTGAAGCATATGATGCATCTAAATTTAACGAAGCTGAAGATATTTATTTAACTCGTATGCCTAATGCGATAGAGCTTAGCGATGAAATGAAAGAGTTAGAAGAAAACTTTGATAAATTCATGAAGTATCGTGATGTAATCAATAAGGCTTTAGAAGACGCAAGAAGTGAAAAAATAATTGGAAAGAGTTTTAATGCTAAAGTTATAGTTACTCTTGATAAAGAAGCAAAGGATGTATTTAATAAGATTAACTCAAATGTAGGACAAATATTAATTGTATCTCAATATGAAGAACAAGATGGAGATAAGTTTGATGTCAAAGTAATGGCTGCAGAAGGATATGTTTGTGCACGTTGCTGGGCTATTGTTCCTCACGTTGATGATGGCGAATTATGTCCTCGTTGCCGTAAAATTGTTGATAATTTAAATAAATAATAATATTTAAGGGCTTTTATAAGCCCTTTTATATTTTGTAAAAAGGCTTAAAGGTTGAGTTTTTTAAACTTATAATATATAATATATTATGAATATTTATGAAAGGTGTGCAAAAGATGAAGTTTAAATATTATTTCTTCAAAGAGAATACGAGAAACTTCGATAGAGCAGATTTGCTAGAATATCTAAACGAAACAAAATATATTACGTTAGATATGGAGACTAGAGAAGCTGAAAAAATTGCATATTATAATAACGATGACATTGGCTTAAAGGCTTTATTTGTTATTGCGGATAAATCAACTATTAGTTCTGATAAAATTTCGCCACAATTTTTAGATGTTAATATTCGTGCTGAAATTGATTTATTATATCCATCATATAAGCTTAACAAAATTTTAAACATTGTTGAAACTATATGTAAAAGATATAATCTTTTGATATATAATGAAATGTTTCAAGATGCGATGCCTTTTAAAAGAGATATATGTGTCAAAGTATATCAAAGCATAAAGGCTGCATATAAGAATAGAAATGAAGAAGAATTCATGGGATATTCTAAAATGGACCCAATAACACTAGAACACGTATATCAATATATTGAACAACGTGATCATTTAAAAGAAATGTATAAAGACGACAATGCCGAGCCTGTAGAATTTGAATTCTATAGAAAACCTGGTGCACGTAATGCCTATGTTGCGGCTAAATGGGATGGGCTTAACCCTTTTATAGTACCTCAAGATGCACAACTATTCATATATGATGATGGTATTATAAGAAAAGTTATTAGTTTTTCATGTTTACTTAAAAATATTAATAAGTACTTAGAAGTTATAGATTCAGGTTTATTTACTATTTATATGCTTAATCCAAAAGCCGTTAAAAAGGTTAGAAAAAACATTACTAAGGGTAAATATCCTGAACCTCAAGTAACAATTAAGATGGTTGAATTGAATAATATTCTTGATATTTAATGGAGGATATAAAAATGGTTAATACTAAACTAATTGATCATACACTTCTTAAAGCTTACGCTACAAAAGAAGATATATTAAAGCTTTGTAATGAAGCATACAAATACAATTTTAAAAGTGTTTGTGTAAACCCTTCAAGAGTTAGTCTTGCCAAGGAATTACTACATGGAACAGATATACTAATATGTACTGTTATAGGATTTCCTTTAGGCGCTAATGCATCTGATGTTAAAGCGTATGAAACTGTTCGTGCAATATCAGATGGTGCAGATGAGATTGATATGGTAATAAATATTGGCCTTGCGAAAGAGCATAACTACGAGGGAGTTTATGAAGATATACTTTCAGTAGTTAAAGCCGCTAATGGTACTCTTGTAAAAGTCATACTTGAAACATGTTATTTAACAGATGAAGAAATAGTAGAAACATCAAAAATAGCATTAAAAGCTGGTGCTGATTTTGTAAAAACATCTACTGGCTTTGGTACAAAAGGCGCAACAGTAGATGCTGTTTCATTAATGAAAAAAACTGTTGGGGATAATATGGGTGTAAAAGCTTCAGGCGGAATTCATAATATAGATGATTACAATAAAATGGTAGAAGCCGGAGCTACACGTATTGGTACCTCATCAGGTATAGAAATTATGGATGGTGATAAATAATGTCAAATATTCCAACACCGCATATAGAATGTAATTTAAAATCAGCAATTGCTGATACTGTATTGATGCCAGGAGATCCTCTAAGAGCTAAATATATCGCTGATACATATTTAACTGATGTTACTACTTTTAATACAGTAAGAAATATGTTAGGATTTACAGGATATTATAACGGAAAAAGAATAAGTGTAATGGGCAGTGGTATGGGTATGCCTTCTATAGCTATTTATGCTTACGAACTTTATAATTTTTATGATGTAAAAAGAATAATAAGAATTGGCTCTACTGGCGCATATACCCCCGATTTAAATGCTTTTGATATAATACTTGTAGATAAAGCTTATACTGATTCAAATTTTGCCCTAAATTACTTATATAAAGAACAAGAATTTGAATACCCTTGCAAAGAATTAAATCAAAAAATTAAAGATTCTGCAAAATCACTAAATATTAATATTATTGAAGCTACAGTACATTCAACAGACCAATTTTATAGAATGCCTAGTGATTATATAAAACCTATAATAAATAAAGGCGCAAAAACTGTAGACATGGAATCATTCGCACTATTTTTAATCGCAAAATCTTGTAATAAGGATGCAGCATGTCTACTTACTGTTTCAGATTCTTTTGTAAAGCCTTTTATAATTTCTTCTAAAGAAAGAGAACAAAACTTTAATCAAATGATTGAAATAGCTTTAAATACTAATTGTTAAAAAGGAATGCAAATTCCTTTTTATTATAGAATGGAATAAATTATGAAAAAAACATTTTTTGATAAATCAAATAAACAAAATATTATAAAAATTGAATATTTGTTTTTTACTAAAATAAAAGACCAAAGAAAAGCTACTATAAGACAATTATTAAGCTATATGATGGTGATGAGCTCAAAAAAATATCCTAATAATTATTTATTATGTAGGCGTCTAGATTATCTTTATGGTGCCTCAATTGAAACAGAAGCAAATGAAACCCCATCTAATTTAGGACTTACATTCATTATAGACTTTTTAGACCCAAAATCTATAAATGATTCTACATACACATTTGAGAGTTGTCTTAGTATGCTTAATGAAATAATTTATAACCCAAATATTATAGATAATAAATTTGACCCTATGTTATTTAATCAACAAAAAGAAGAACTTTACCTAAATTTATTATCTGACTTTGAAGATAAAAATTATTGTGCATACATAAACTTTAAAAAAATTTTGTATAAAGATAAATATATAGA
>CAVAQB010000021.1:0-7851 GCA_963590725.1 Anaeroplasmataceae bacterium
AAGGTATTCATAGAGATGATTTTATTTTTATTATAAATAATAATAACGCATTATCTTATTCTTCACAGGGTCAGGTAAGAAGTATTGTATTATCACTAAAAATATCATTGTTTTATTATATGAGAGAGTTATTTGGTAATAATATTGTTTTATTACTTGATGATGTATTTTCAGAATTAGATAATAATAGAATATTATCTTTAGTAAAGTTTTTAATAAATGAAAATCAAACATTTATTACAACTACATCTATTGATTTAATTCCAAATGCCTTAAAAAATAAGGCACAAATAATATATTTAAAAAAGGAGTAATGTAAAAATGGCTGAAGAGTTAAAGGATGAAGAAATTAAGCTAGAAGAAAAAGATGTATCTAATACAGTTTTAAAAGAAATGGATTTTAATACAAAAGAGAAAGCTTCTGAAGCTTATGATGAAAATCAAATTCAGGTTCTTGAAGGATTAGATCCAGTAAGAAAAAGACCTGGAATGTATATAGGTTCAACATCAGAAAGAGGATTACATCATCTAGTATGGGAAATTGTAGATAATTCTATTGATGAATCTTTAGCAGGATTTTGTAATCATATTGAAGTAGAAATGCTTCCAGGTGAAATTATAAGAGTTACTGATAATGGACGTGGAATGCCTACAAATATTCACCCAAAAACTGGTAAATCAACAGTTGAAACAATATTTACAGTTCTTCATGCCGGAGGAAAATTTGGTGGAGGATCATATAAAGTTTCAGGTGGATTACATGGAGTTGGTGCTTCTGTAGTTAATGCATTATCTGAATGGATGGAAGTTAAAGTTAGACGTAATCATATTCTATATTCTATTAAGTTTGCTCGTGGTATAACTGTTGAACCTTTAAAAGAAATTGGACCTACTGATTTAGAAAATGGTTCTGAGGTTACATTTAAAGCAGATGCAGAAATTTTTAAAGAAACAACAACATATAATTATGAAACACTTCGTACTCGTATTCAGCAATTAGCTTTTTTAAATAAAGGACTTAGAATTACTATTCGTGATAAGAGAAGTGAATATGTTGAAAATCAACATCAAGAATCATATTATTATGAGGGTGGAATTATTGAATATGTTAAATTTTTAAATGAATCAAGAGTTCCAGTTCATAAAGATATAATTTATGCTGATAAAGAAGTTGATGGTATTACTGTTGAGATTGCAATGCAATATACAACAGATTATCTTGTAAATCTATATTCATTTGCAAATAATATTCACACTCATGAGGGTGGATATCATGTAGATGGATTTAAGATGGCTATATCCCGTGTTATTAAAAAATACGGAACTGAACAAAATATGCTTAAAAAAGATAATTTAAAGCAAGATGATTCTCTAGAAGGACTTACTGCAATTATATCTATTAAGCATCCTAACCCTCAATTTGAAGGACAAACTAAAACTAAACTTGGAAATAGTGAAGTAAGACAAATAACATCTCAAATAGTTGGTGAAATATTTGAAAGTTATTTACTTGAACACCCAAATGAGGCTAAACTTATAGTAGAAAAAGTAATACTTGCATCTCGTGCAAGAGAAGCTGCACAAAAAGCAAGAGAAACTACTCGTAAATCTCCTCTTTCAGGTATTATGATGGCTTCAAAACTTGCTGATTGCCATTCTAAAGATGCAGAAAAATGTGAAATGTATTTAGTCGAGGGAGATTCAGCAGGAGGTTCTGCTAAATCAGGACGTGATTCTGAATATCAAGCTATTTTACCACTTAGAGGTAAGGTATTAAATGTTGAAAAAGTAAGACAAGATAGAGCTTTACAAAATAATGAAATAGTATCAATGATTCAAGCAATTGGTACTGGATTTGGTGAAGATTTTGATATAAATAAGGCACGTTATCATAAGATTGTAATAATGACCGATGCCGATGTTGATGGAGCCCATATCGCAACACTTTTATTAACATTCTTCTTTAGATATATGCCACAATTAATAGAAGCAGGATATATATATCTTGCAAAACCACCATTATATAGAATAAGTGTTGGTAAAAAAATGAATTATGCTTATTCTGATGAAGAACTTGAAGAATTTAAGAAAGTAATGGGTGGAAAACCTGAAGTACAAAGATATAAAGGACTTGGAGAAATGGATCCATCTCAATTATGGGAAACAACAATGGACCCTGCAACAAGAATACTTATGCAAGTACAAATGGATGACGCAATGCTTGCGGATCAAACATTTAGTATGTTAATGGGAGAGGATGTAGGTCCTCGTAAAGAATTTATTCAAGAAAATGCAGTATATGCAAATATAGATTTATAATAGTAGGAGGAAATCATGGAAAATAATAATAACAATAATATAGATGATGAAAATCTTACTGAAGAGGAAATAATAAAAGAAGAACATGACAAAGTAGAGCCTGTCATGATTACTCAAAAAGTTAAATCTTCATTCTTAGACTATGCAATGTCAGTTATAGTTGCACGTGCATTACCTGATGCGCGTGATGGATTAAAACCAGTTCAACGTCGTATTTTATATGGAATGAACCAACTTGGTGTATATTCAAATACAGCTCATAAAAAATCAGCAAGAATTGTTGGAGAAGTAATGGGTAAATATCACCCTCATGGAGATTCTTCTATTTATGATGCGATGGTTCGTATGGCACAACCATTTAACTATCGTTATATGCTTGTTGATGGACATGGTAACTTTGGTTCAGTAGACGGAGATGGTGCTGCCGCAATGCGTTATACTGAGGCAAGAATGTCTAAGATTTCTATGGAAATGCTTCGCGATATTAATAAAAATACAGTAGATTTTATTGATAACTATGATGCAACTGAAGTAGAACCAACTATTCTTCCTGCAAGATTTCCAAATTTACTTGTAAATGGTTCAATGGGAATTGCTGTAGGTATGGCAACAAATATTCCACCACATAACTTAGGAGAAGTTATTGATGGAGTTATAGCTTTAATGGATAACCCTAATATTGATACAGATGGTTTAATGCAATTTATAAAAGGACCAGATTTTCCTACAGGAGGATTAATTCTTGGAGCGGCTGGTCTTAAGAGTGCATATGAAACAGGTCTTGGAACAATTCTTATTCGTTCTAAGGTTGATATAGAAGAGGCTGAACAAGCACAAAAACATCATCAAATAATAGTTCGTGAAATCCCATATACTGTAAATAAGGCAAGACTTATTGAACGTATTGGAGAGGTTACAAAATTAAAACTTGTTGATGGAATTACAGATCTTCGTGATGAGTCTAATGACCGTAATGGAACTAAGATTGTAATTGAGGTTCGTCATGATGTTAATCCACAAGTATTGTTAAATAAATTATATAAATTAACACAACTTCAAACATCATTTGGAATAAATATGATATGTCTTGTTGATGGTAAGCCTCAATGTATAACATTAAAGAAAGCACTAGAAGTATATTTAGCTCACCAATTTAATGTTATTACAAGACGTACTAAATTTGATTTAGATAAATCAGAACAACGTCTACATATTTTAGAGGGATTAAAAATAGCTCTAGATAATATAGATGAAATTATTAGTGTAATAAGAAATACGACAGATGGTACTGAAAAAGAACAACTTATGAATAGATTTGGTCTTGATGATCTTCAAGCTCAAGCTATTCTTGATATGCAATTACGTCGTTTATCTGGTTTAAATAGAGAAAAGACTATGCAAGAATATGATGATTTAATTAAGACTGTAAAAGATTTAAAGGATATTCTTGCCTCAGAAGATCGTAAAGCTAATATAATACGTAATGAACTTCTTGAAATTAAAGAAAAATATGGTGATAAGAGAAGATCTGAATTATCACTTTCTACTGCGTTAAATATTGAAGATGAAGATTTAATACCAGTAGAGGACGTTGTAATTACAGTTACTAAATCTGGTTATATTAAGAGAATGAAACAAGATGTTTACCACACTCAAAATAGAGGTGGAGTAGGTATTACAGGTATTAAAACTAACGCAAATGATGTAGTTGATCATATTTTACCTATGTCATCACATGATCATTTAATTGTATTTACAAATCTTGGAAGAATTTATGATATAAAAGGATACCAAGTACCAGAAGGAAGTCGTACAGCTAAAGGATTACCTGTAGTTAACTTACTTAAGTTTGGAGAAGGAGAAAAGCTTCAAACAATAACTACAGTTAAAGATTTAAAAGATAAGGAAAAGAATTTCTTCTTTGCAACTAAGAATGGTGTTGTAAAACGTACATCATTTGCTGAATTCCAAAATATTAGATCAAATGGTATTATCGCAATTGAGTTAAAAGAAGGAGACGAATTATTATCGGTAATTGTTACATCTGGACATGATGAAATAATTCTTGGAGCGTCAAATGGTAAGGCTATAAGATTTAACGAGGATCAAATAAGACTTATTGGACGTAGTGCTGCAGGAGTTCGTGGAATGACACTTCCAGAAGGTGTTCATTTGATAGGAATTACAAAAATTTATAATGATGATGATCAAATCCTTGTAGTAACATCAAATGGATATGGAAAACGTACAAACGCAACTGAATATCGTTCACAACTTCGTGGAGGAATGGGAGTAAAAACATTCAATGCTACAGAAAAGAATGGAGATTTAGTATCATTATCTGCAATAGCTAATGATTTAGATTTAATTATTACAACAAATAAGGGTGTTGTAATTCGTATGGCCGCAGCGGATATTTCACTTACATCTCGTGCTACTCAAGGAGTTAAGGTAATTAATTTAAGATCTGGACAAAATGTTTCTACAATCGCTATTGTACCTCATGATGATAATGAGGAAATGGGTGAATTTGATAACCAAGATGAAGAAGTAGAAAATAACAAATAATATAATTAAGGGGATTATTAAATCCCCTTTTTTAATGACTTTATTTGGTATTTAATATATAATATAAGTAAATTGTGGAGGCATTTTATGGATAGATATTTTAGTGAATTTAAACCTTATAAAAATGGAATAGATAATGACTCATTAATATTATCTAATGCGATTTTGGAGTGTGCACAAAATAATGATAGATTGATAATAGAAGAGGGCTTATATAAGTGTGGTACTATCAATCTATGTGATAACGCAAATATATATCTATCTCATGGTTGCCATATAAAAATGAGTAATAATAAAGATGATTTTAAAACTTTTGATTCAAAAAATAAAATGATATATAAAAATACATGGGAGGATTGTTCATATAATGGCAAGCCTAATACATATTTTATATTTGGATATGGATTAAATAACATAGTAATAGATGGACCGGGAATAATTGATGGAAGCGAAGAATACTTTATAGGCAATGTTACAAAATATCATATAGAAGGAGCTTATTATCCAAGAACACCACTTATATATTTAGAAAATTCTAAAAATATTACCATAAAAAATGTATTTTTATGCAAGAGTGCATTTTGGACTATACACCTTGTAGGATGTGATACTATTTTAATAGATGGAGTTACTATTAAAAATAATCCTATATTTACAAATTGTGATGGCATAGATCCAGACCACTCTAAAAATATAATAATAAGAAATTGTGATATATATTCAGCAGATGATTGCGTAGTATTAAAATCAACATCATATGCTAAAAAATATGGACCTGTCTCTAATGTAGAGGTATATAATTGCAGATTTAAATCAACAAGTGCCGCAATTAAAATAGGAACTGAATCAGTTAGTGATTTTAATAATATATATTTTCATGACATAGAAATATATGATTCAAATAGAGGCATTTCTTTAATGTTAAGAGATGGCGGAAGTGTTAATAATGTGAAATTTGAACGCATTAAAATAGATACACATCTTGTATCTCCATTAAACTGGTGGGGAAGAGATGAGGGTATAAGTATAACTAACGTAAAAAGAGATTGTAATACTATACTTGGAACAATTAACAATGTATTATTTAAAGATATTAATATAGATAGTGAAAACGGAATAACTATAGTAGGGGACAATATTTTAAATATTACCCTAGATTCTATTTTATTAAATAGACATAATAAAACATTATGGCCTAAAAAAGGATTAGATTTAAGGCCAAGCATTTATAATGTATTAGATAAAGAATTTCATGACCTACATTTAATAGGGTCGCCAAAAGTTAAAATAAAAAATTTTGAATTTAATGATATATGTGAGGAATAAATAAATGAAAATAAGTGTTGGAGTAAGAGAAATTGCATATTTCTTATATGCGTCTGGTGATTTATCACAAGACTTCTTTTCTAATGCTTCAGCACGAGATGGAATAAAAGCTCATCAATTTATTCAACATAAATATAGTGATAATGATAAAAAGGAGTTTTATCTAAAAAATACAGTTTCTGTAAATGATTATGAAATTACTCTTGAGGGAAGAATAGATGGAGTACTCAAAACTGATATAGGCACAGTTTTAGAAGAAATTAAATCAACGAGATTAAAACTTAAAGATATTGATATAAATTATCACCATGAGCATTTAGCTCAACTAAAATTATATGGTTATATGTATATGGATTTATATGAAATGTCACAAATAAATTTAAGGCTTACATATATAAATGTATCTACATATGAAAGTATATATTTTCCACTTACTTATACATATGATGAATTAAGAGACTTTTTTTATGAATCTTTAACTAATTATGTATCATGGATTAATATATTAGAAGAAAAGAAAAATGATAGAATTGACACAATTAATAAAATAAAATTCCCATATGATAAAATAAGAGATGGGCAAAGAGATATGATGAAGGGTGCATATTACACCCTAATGCATAAGAAAATATTATACGCTATTGCGCCTACAGGAATTGGTAAGACTATGGCGTCTTTATTTTCAGGAATTAAAGCTTTAAAGAATGATAGAGAAAAACTATTCTATTTAACAGGAAAATCTACAGGTAAAAAAGTCGCAGAAGAATCCCTAAAATTACTAATAGATAAGGGCTTAAAGGTAAAAGCTTTATCTTTAACCTCTAAAGCTAAATCATGTTTTATGGAAACCCCTGTATGTGACCCTCAAAAATGTAAATATGCCAAAGGGTATTTTGATAGGCTTACAGAAGCACTTCAATATGCCTATAATTCATACAATTTGTTTACAAGAGATGTAATATTAGCACTTTCGTTGGAATATAAAATATGTCCATTTGAATTCTCGCTAGATTTATCAGAGTTATGTGATGTAATAGTTTGTGACTATAATTATGTGTTTGACCCAAGTGCGCATTTAATACGCTATTTTGATGATTCTGTGTATAAACCTAAAATATTAATTGATGAAGCACATAATTTAGTATCACGAGCTAAAGATATGTATTCAGCAGAAATAAAATATTCTAGTATTGTTAATATGTATTACACACTAAAAGAAAGAGGTAATACAATACATAAAGATATTTTATCGCTTGAGGAAAAACTTAATAAATATAGTGAGATGATGATTGATGGTAATATGTATTATTCATCTTTCTTTGATGATAATATTTATAATATACTTGAATCTATTAGAAAAAGTGTTGAAATAATATTATCAGATATAGAACATCCTATAGATAATAGAAATGAAATATCGCTTGTATATTTTGACATACTTGATTTTTTAAACATCGCAGATATTTATTCAGAATCCCATAGATTTATAATAGAAGAGGATAATAAAGATTATATTATAAAGCTTCAATGCCTAGATGCAAGAGAATATACTTATAATATTATTAAAAATAAAGTGAATGGATGTCTTTTGTTTTCAGCTACAATGTATCCAATAAATTATTATATGGAGCTTATAAC
>CAVAQB010000022.1:0-1846 GCA_963590725.1 Anaeroplasmataceae bacterium
ATCGAATTGGGCATTGTATGTAGCGATTATCTTTTTACCAGGTAGTAATAAAATATCACCAAACCTCTTTTTAACATCATCTATATCTTCACCATCTTCTAGAAGCATTTCATCAGTTATATGCGTTAAATCTATAATATCTTGTGGAAGTTTAGTAAGAGGAGGCACAAGCTTAATTAAAGAGTTAATTTTATAAATTTCTTTAATGCTACCTTCTATATTTTCCATAACTATTACGCCTAAATCAATTATTTGACATTTTTTTGGATCAAGCCCTGTTGTTTCAGTGTCTAAACAAATAATGTATTTATAATTATCGTATATTGATTTTAATTCATTCATTAAAATTCACCTACCATATTAATTATAGCACGATACTAACTATTTTTACTTAAATGTTGTTTAGAAAAAATTATTAGTCATTTTAAACTGATAATTTGGAATGCAGTAAAATATTAACATTTTATAACTATCTAGACAAATAAATTGTAATAACAAAAAATGGTTTTCATATAAAGATACTTATAAATTATAATCCCATTTTTAGTTTACTATAAAGTATTATGAAATATTGAAAAAAAAGGGTATTTATAATATAATTATACATTATAAACTTTTAAGAATTTAGGTGTTAATTATGACAATAGATAGTGTTGATAAGACAAAGCTATCACCAATGATGCAACAATATTGTGAGATAAAAGAAGCGAATATGGATTCTATAGTTTTCTACCGTGTAGGAGATTTCTATGAAATGTTTTTTGATGATGCTTATCTTGCAGCTCGTGAACTTGAACTACAACTTACAGGAAAGGATGCAGGTATAGATGAAAGGGTGCCTATGGCAGGTATTCCATTTCATGCATACCAAGTATATGCATTAAAACTTTTAGATAAGGGATATAAGGTCGCAGTAGTTGAACAAACAGAAGATCCTGCACTTGCAAAAGGGCTTGTAAAAAGAGATGTAATAAAAATTTTGACTCCAGGTACAACTCTTGATACAGATATTAATTCAAAGGAAAATAATTATATTGTATCAATTTACCCAATCAAAAGAGAATATGCATTATCTTATGCTGACGCAACTACAGGCGATGTATATATAACTCGTGTTGGTTTAGAATCCCAACTTCTTAATGAGATTATATCACTTCATGCCCGTGAAGTTGTTGTATCATCAAATTTCAAAGCGAAATTCTTAGATGATTTACATAAAAATTATGGAGTTGTAATTTCGCATGAAGATGAAATTACATTACCAAATTATTTGGAATATGTTTCTGAAGGTATAGAAAATGATATAAAGCCATCACTTGGTATTTTACTTAATTATCTAACCTTTACAATAAAAACATCACTTACACATTTGAAAAATGCTTTATATTATGAATCTAAGGATTACTTAAGACTAGATCCATTTACTAAAAGAAATCTAGAACTTACAGAAACTATGAGACAAAGTCAACATTCTGGTTCTCTTTTATGGCTTTTAGATAAATGTGAAACTGCAATGGGTTCTCGTATGCTACGTATATGGCTAGAACGTCCTCTTGTAAATAAAATAGAAATAAATAAAAGGCTTGATTATGTTGAAGCATTAAATAACGATTATCTTACTAAAGAAGAAATAAAAGAAACCCTTAAAACAGTATATGATTTAGAGAGAATAGTTGGTCGTATATCAGTTGGTTCAGCTAATGCTAAGGACTTGGTTCAGTTAAGAAGAAGTTTGTCAAATATTCCAGCATTAAAGAATGCTGTATCAAAACTTAAAACAAAAGATACACAAAATCTTGTTGATTTAATAGATACTCATGAATCATTATATAATTTATTATGCAAC
>CAVAQB010000022.1:1856-10065 GCA_963590725.1 Anaeroplasmataceae bacterium
GCTTTAAATGACGAGGTTCCTCTATCTATAAAAGAAGGTGGAATGATAAGAAGCGGATTCAATAAAGATTTAGATGATATAAAAAATATTTCTTCAAATTCTAAAGAATGGGTTTTAAACTATGAAAAGGAAATGAAAGAAACTACTGGTATAACAGGCTTAAAGGTAGGTTTTAATAGAGTATTTGGATACTATATCGAAATAACTAAATCATTTCTTTCACAGGTTAAAGATGAATTTGGATTTGTACGTAAACAAACTTTAGCTAATGCGGAAAGATTTATTACAGAAGATTTAAAAAAATATGAAAGTATCATTGTAGGATCAGATGAGAAAATTGTAAATATGGAATATGCTCTTTTCATATCTTTAAGAGAAGAATGTAAGAAGTATTCTCAAAGCTTACAAATACTTGCAAACGCAATATCTATGGTAGATTGTTATATGTCTTTATCAGAGGTCGCAACAAAATATAATTATGTAAGACCAGAAATTATAGATAAAAGAGAGGTTACTATTATTGATGGAAGACATCCAGTAGTTGAACATGTACTAAATAATGATTTATATGTATCAAATGATGTTGTAATTAATAATTATAATACTCTGCTTATTACAGGACCTAATATGTCAGGTAAATCTACATATATGAGGGAACTTGCGCTAATTTCTATAATGGCGCAATCAGGTTCATTTGTGCCAGCCAAAACAGCTAGATTATGTTTATTTGATTCAATATACACACGTATTGGTGCCTCAGATGATCTAATATCAGGTCAATCTACGTTTATGGTAGAAATGATTGAGGCTAATTATGCGATTAAGAACGCTACAAAAAATAGTTTGATATTATTTGATGAACTAGGAAGAGGTACATCAACATACGATGGTATGGCTTTAGCACAATCAATAATTGAATATGTTCATGATAAGGTTGAATGTGTTATGTTATTTTCAACACACTATCATGAACTACAACATTTAGACAAAAAGTTAAAACATTTAAAGAATGTACATGTAACAGCTAAAGAAACAAAAGATGGAGTTGTTTTCCTTCATAAAGTAGTAGATGGTGGAGCTGATAAGAGTTATGGTATTAATGTGGCTAAACTTGCAGGACTGCCAAAATCTGTTATAGAACGTGCTAATCAAATATTAACTACATTTGAAGATAATGATAGTAAAGAAATTAATTTAGACTTATTTAACTTTGATGAATACGAATCAAAGAAAGAAGTAATAGAAGAAAATAAGAATGATGAGCTTGCTCGTATGCTTGACTCAGCAGATATTGATTCAATGTCACCAATTCAAGCTCTAAACTTCTTATATGAACTTAAAAGTAGGAGATGAGTAATTTGCCTAAAATTAATCAGCTAGATTCTCATCTAGCAAATATGATAGCGGCAGGAGAGGTTGTTGAACGACCTGCATCTGTTGTGAAAGAACTAGTTGAAAATTCAATAGACGCTGGAGCCACACATATTATGGTTACTGCAATAGAAGGCGGAATTAAAGAAATTGTTGTAACTGATGATGGATGTGGAATGTCAAGTGAAGACGCATTACTTTCGTTTGGACGCCACGCAACCTCAAAGCTTCGCAACGAAAAGGATTTATTTAGAATATCAACACTTGGATTTAGAGGCGAAGCTATTCCTTCAATCGCATCAGTTTCTGAGTTTACACTTCTAACATCTGAAGGAAGCGGTGGATATGAAGTAGTATACAAGGCAGGACAAAAGATTTCCCAAAGCCCTAAAGCTGCGCCAAAAGGTACTACCATTTGTGTAAAAAATTTATTTTTTAATACTCCCGCAAGACTAAAGTATCTTAAAACTACATCAACAGAGCTTTCGGCTATTTCGGATTTAATGATGAAATTTGCTTTATCAAATCCATCTATATCATTTACATTAAAAAGTGAAAACCAAGTTCTTATTAAAACGTGCGGTAATGGGGATGTTGTAAGATTGTTTGGAGAACTTTATGGATATAATATCGCAAAGAATTTAATGATTAAGGAATATAAATGCTTTGCATATACATTAAAAGTATGTCTTGTTAAATCTATAATAAATAGATCTAATAAAAAAGAAATGACAACTATTTGTAATGGAAGATATGTCAAATCATATAAGCTAAATGATGCTATTACTGAAGCATATCAAACATATATTCCACATACAAGATATCCAATATCTTGTGTATACCTTACACTAGAACCAATGCTTGTAGATGTAAACGTTCATCCATCAAAAGCTATAATAAAGATATCTAATGAAGATGAAATTTCATCTACTCTAAAAGGTATGGCTCAAGAAATGCTTAAAGAAGCAAATATGATACCTATACTTAAAGAAGAGAAGAGTCATGAGCATAGTGAACAATTATCATTTGTAAAAGAAACTTTTAATAATAAGAGTATAGAAGAAAATATATCATCAAATGATTCTATAAAACCTTATAAAATTCCTGATGATATAACTGATTTTTCAAATGTTTTTGAAGAAAACACTGCGTTATTTGATGAGGATATTAAAATTCCTAAAGAAGAAGATTTAAAAACGTTGGTTGATGATGTAAAAACAATAAAGGCTGATGATAAATATGAATCTCCAAATATGACTAAGACTGAGAGACTTCCATATTTAGAATATGTTGGACAAGTTCATGGAACATATTTAATATTTCAAAACAATATGGGAATGTATATTGTAGATCAACATGCAGCAGCTGAACGTATTAATTATGAAAAATATTATAATATATTATCCCATCCTTCAAACATAAAAACGCCACTATTAATTCCATATCCGCTTGAATTTAGTCCATCAGAGATGATATTTATTGAAGAAAATATGGATAAACTTTCCGAGATAGGAATTACACTATCACAAATAGGCGCAAATTCATATGCAGTACGTGAAGTGCCATACTGGATGGACTTTGATAACATCGATACATTTATTCATAATCTTATAGATTCATTTTATGAAAACAAAGAAATATCTATTATTAAACAGCGAGATAGAGTATCTAAGCAAATTGCATGTAAATCTTCTATTAGAGCTAATAAAGCTTTAGGACAAAATGAGGCAATGTCTTTAATAGAACAATTAAATAAATGTAATAATCCATATACCTGCCCACACGGAAGACCTACTATTATAAGATTGGAGAAAGAATACCTTGAAAAGTTATTCTTACGTGAAATGTAATGGAGAATGTAATCGCAATAGTAGGACCTACTGCAATCGGAAAAACGAAAATATCAATTGAACTTGCGAAAAGGCTAGGATTTGAAATAATATCAGGAGATAGTGTTGCGGTATATAAAAAGTTAGATATAGGATCTGCTAAGCCTACAAAAGAGGAAACAAAGGGTGTACCTCATCATCTACTTGATGTGCTAGAACCAACAATGCAATATGATGTATCTATGTTCCAAGCTGAAGCTCGTAAAATAATTTATGATAAACACAATGTAATTATTTGTGGTGGTACAGGATTATATATTCAATCTGTTTTATATGATTATAAATTTGATGCATCAAAAAGAGAGTCTTCATTTGAGGAACAATTTAAATGCTATTCAAATACTGAATTATATGACTATCTATTAAAATTAGATGAAAATATAGATAGAGAAAAAATACATCCTAATAATCGAAAAAGAGTACTTAGGGCAATACAAATATATAAAGATACAAACCATTCTGTATCAAATCAAAATGCATTGAAAAGACAAATATTTAATTCCTATGTTATATATTTAAATGTATCTGATAGAGATACATTATACAATAGAATAAATTCAAGAGTTGATAAAATGATTGAAGATGGACTATTAGATGAGGTAAAAGCTTTATATGATAAGAAGATATATCCTCATGCGATAGGATATAAAGAACTTGTACCATATTTTGATGGCCAAATATCTTTAGAAACCGCAATAGAAGAGATAAAGAAGAATTCAAGACATTTAGCTAAAAGGCAAATGACTTGGTTTAGGAATCAAATGCCAACACATTTTTATGAAGTAAATCTTGATAATATTAATGAAACAATAGATATAATATATAGTGATATAATAAAGTTTCTTGGAGGAAATAAGAAATGAATATTTATTTAATTGGAATGCCTGGGTGTGGTAAATCATCCGTAGGAATGGCATTATCAAAAGAAATTGGATATATATATGTTGATCTTGATAAATATATAGAAGAAAAAAATAATATGTCTATTCCTAAAATATTTGAAATATATGGTGAAAATAAATTTAGAGAACTTGAATATGAGGCTTTAATGGATTTCAAAAATTATGATTCTTATGTTATATCATGCGGCGGTGGAATTATTAATAATAAATCTAATAAATTATTAATGAATGGTAAGGTTGTATATATAAATGTATCATTAGATATTTTAAAAAATAGAATAGAAAATGATAAGGTGAATGTAAGACCTATGTTTAAGACTAAAACAATTGAAGAACTATGGAATGAACGTAAAGATAAATACGAATATTTTAAAGATATTGAAGTTTTAAATATTGATATTTTTCAGGCAGTAAAAGATATTAAAAAGGAGCTTGGATTGTGATGGAAAAGAAAAAAATTTTGGTTATAAATGGACCAAATCTTAATATGTTGGGCCAACGTGATAAAAATCACTACGGCAGTGTAACATTAGGAGAAATTTGCGATATGATGAGAAGGGAAGATTATTTTGATTATATATTTTTCCAATCAAATCATGAGGGTGATATAATTGATAAAATTCAATTCACTAAATGCGATGCGATAATTATTAATCCAGGTGCTTATACTCATACATCAGTCGCAATACATGACGCACTTGAAATAAAAAAGTGTGAAAAGGTTGAGGTTCATCTATCAGATGTTGATAATAGAGATGACTTTAGAAAAATAAACTTTGTGCGTGATGTTTGTACTCATACAGTTACAGGGTTAAAGGAGTATTCATACATAGAAGCTATTAAATATTTGAAAAAAGTATTATAGTATGATACAATTAAATTGTTATGGAGATATTAAAATGATTAAAGTTAACGACTTAAAAAATGGTGTTGTTATTGAATATGATGGAAAACTTATGCAAATTCTTGAATTTATGCATGTATTACAAAATAAGGTAGCTTATGTACGTGTAAAGATGAAAAATTTAAGAACAGGTGCTGTTATGGAGACAGCTCTTAAGGGATCTGATTCAGCATTCAAAAGATGTTATGTCGATAAGAGAAGCATGCAATATATATTTTCATCAGGTGATACATATACTTTCATGGATAATGAAACATATGAACAAATTGAAGTGCCAACTACACATATTGAGTGGGAAAAAAATTTCTTGATAGAGGGATTAAATGTTGAAATCACTTCATATGAATCAGAGATTTTAGGAGTTAATCTTCCAGATAAGATTACACTTGAAGTAACTGAAGCTGACCCAGCAGTAAAGGGTGATACTAAAACTAACGCATTAAAGGATGCGATAGTAGAAACAGGATTTAAGGTAAAAGTACCTTTATTCATTGAAGCAGGAACTAGAATAATTATTTCAACAATTGATGGTTCATACTGTGGACGTGAATAAAAAATAAAATAATTAAAAATTGGTAAAAATAGAAAATAAAAGGAGTATGCTATAAAGTTGTGTGCTTGAGCATTGCCAAGTGCTATGAAACACATATACTTGATTAGCTATTATAAAAATTGGATATACAAACGGTGGTTTTAAGCGCATTTACTAAGACCGAAGGAGTGTTTTTAGCGATAATTTTATTATGTATTTGCTTATCAGCATTTTTCTCAATGTCTGAGACAGTATTTTCATCAATGTCTACTGCTAAACTAAAAACTGCAGTAGAAGATAGAAAAGCTGGATCTAAGAAAGCATTATATTTAATAGAAAATTTTGATAAAACACTTACAACTTTACTTGTTGGTAATAATATTGTTAATACACTAATGACTGTACTTTCAGTACCACTATTCGCTTCATTTATAAAAAATGAATCATATGTGTCGCTAGCATCTACTCTTGTAATGACAATAGTACTTTTGTTATTTGGAGAAATTACTCCTAAAACATTAGGTAAAAAATATTGTGACACATTGTGTTATAAGCTATCAGGACCAGTATATTTAATTACAATAATTTTATTCCCTATAGTAATACTATTTAGAGGAATACAAAAACTTCTTGCGGGTAAAAAAGAATCTAGTGCTGAAGATATTTCAGAGGATGAATTAAATACAATTCTTGATACTATGGAAGATGAAGGTAACATCGAAAACGATGAGCATGAGCTTATAAAAAATGTATTTGACTTAAATGATAGAACAATCGAAGATATCATGGTTCATAGAATGGATGTTACAGCGATAGATGTAGAATTTAGCGTAGAAGAAATTAAGAAAGTATTGTTAGAATCACAATTTTCTCGTATACCTGTATATGAGGGAGACAAAGACCATATAATTGGTATATTATACGAACGTGATTTCTTATGCGAATATATTAAAAATAGTAAAGTAAATATAAGAAAGATTATGCGTTCACCTAAATTTGTATCTAAGGCAATGCACGTTGATGATTTGATAAAAGAGATGCAAAAATTAAAGACACATATCGCAATTGTTCTAGGAGAATATGGAGATACTCTTGGAATTGTTACGATGGAAGATTGTCTTGAAGAAATCGTTGGAGAAATTTACGATGAGCATGATGAAGTTGAACCAGATCGTGCCAAAATCACTAAGATTACAGATAATGAATATGAAGCTGATGGAGAAGTTTATGTAGATGATTTATTTGAGGAACTCGAATTAGGAAATGCCCCAGATGATACTACAAAGACTCTTGCTGGTTGGCTTTTTGAACAATTTGAAACACTTCCAAACGTTGGAGATATCAAAATAATTCCTGCATCATTTACAAAACAAAATGATGAAACAGGAGAATATGAAGACTACAATAAAAATGTTATCTTCAAAGTTATAGAAAT
The DNA here is from genome assembly GCA_963590725.1 of Anaeroplasmataceae bacterium. Lineage (GTDB taxonomy): Bacteria > Bacillota_I > Bacilli_A > Acholeplasmatales > Anaeroplasmataceae > UBA3206. The sequence goes on from CAVAQB010000022.1 coordinate 8,890, forward strand.
AGATGAAGCAAGAATTCGTACTGTTCTTGTAAAGATAGAAGATAGAGATTTAGAAGATGATTCAAAAGATTTAGAATAGGACAAAAATCCTATTCTTTTTATTTACAAAACATCATCTAAATGTTATAATTAAATACAAACAGGATTTTGTGAGGTAGATAAAGATGAAGTTAAACGACAAGGGTTTACTGATAGTTTTATCTGGACCTTCCGGAGTAGGAAAGGGTACAGTAAGAAAAGCGTTATTTAATATGCCTGGTCATAATCTAGAATATTCTATTTCTATGACAACAAGAAAACAAAGACCTGGTGAGGTTAATGGTAAGGATTACTATTTTGTATCTAGAGAGGAATTTGAACAAAGAATTAAAGATGGGAAATTCCTAGAGCATGCAGAATTTGTTGGAAATTACTATGGGACACCACTTGATTTAGTTGAAGAAAAACTTCAAGCTGGAAAAGAGGTAGTACTTGAAATTGAAGTTCAAGGCGCTCTTCAAGTAAGAGAAAAATGTCCTGATGCAGTATTTATTTTCCTAGCACCTCCATCAAAACAAGCTTTATACGACAGACTTCGTTCTAGAGGAACTGAAACAGAAGAAGTTATCGAACAACGTGTTATGAAGGCTAATAAGGAATTTAAACTTGCATACAAATATGACTATATTGTTGTAAATGATACAGTTGAGAATGCTGCTGATAGAATTAGGGCTATAATTCGTGCAGAGCATGCAAAAACTGAACGCACAATTCATAGATACATTGATTTATTAAAATAAAAGGAGAAATATTATGGCAAACACAAAAAAAGAAGATGGAATGCGTTATCCATCAGTAGATGATTTATTAAAGAAGATTGATTCAAAGTACAAACTAGCATATGTTGCTGCTCGTCGCGCAAGAATTATTGAAGCAGAGGATGGATACACTGCAGAAGATGTAGATGTTAAGTGTGCTAAGCCTGTTGGACAAGCATTAGAAGAAGTACTTGGAGATAAGATTTCAATTGAATTTGAAGCTGCAGATTCTATTTTCCAAGCTCAAACTACAGAATCAGTTGATGAAAATGATAATATTGAATCAGCTGAATAATTAAAATGGCTATCTATGATAGCCTTTTTTTAAATATTTACGAAAGGGGGGGAGATTCTATGAATGATTTAATTAAACAAAAAC
>CAVAQB010000022.1:10075-10749 GCA_963590725.1 Anaeroplasmataceae bacterium
AAAACTAGGATTACTACCTGAATCTAGTGGATGTTATTTAATGAAAGATAAAAATGGTAAAGTAATATATGTTGGTAAAGCTAAAATATTAAAAAATAGAGTTAAAAGTTATTTTACAGGCTCTCATAATGCCAAAACAACTCTATTAGTATCTGAAATCTGTGATTTTGATTATATAATGACAGAATCTAATAAAGAATGTTTTATTCTGGAAATAAACCTTATTAAACAATATGATCCTAAATATAATATTATGTTGACTGATGATAAAAGTTATCCATATATATTACTTACAAACGACCCAAATCCTAGATTATATGTAACGCGAACTCTTGATAAAAAGAAAGTGAAAAATGGTAAACTTTTCGGACCATATCCTAATGTGGTTAGCGCAAGAAAAACATGTGAATTATTAAATAGAATTTACCCTATTCCAAAATGTAGAACAATTCCAAATAAAGAATGTTTATATTACCATATGCACCAATGTGTAGGACCTTGCATTAATAAAGAGTTATTTGATTATTCCGTTTATAAAAAAGATATAATAAGATTTTTAAATGGAGATACAAAAAATGTTTTAGATTCACTAAATGAAAAAATGATGACGTCGTCTATTAATTTAGATTTTGAGAGAGCGAAAGAATATAGAGATTTAATACAAGATATAAATA
>CAVAQB010000023.1:0-11689 GCA_963590725.1 Anaeroplasmataceae bacterium
GAATAGTCATAGTAAGTAATTGATCGATTGAAGTTTTTTAAGAAGCAGAAGTCAAAAAAATGAAAGCATCTTTCATAATATTTAAACTAAATTGATATATTTTGAAAACAACTAAAGCGCTTACATTGTTTTATAACAATTGTATGAATAACAAGATATAGAATAATAAGACTATTTTAGCAAAAATATCATTTGAAATAAGATTCCAGAACTTAAATCATCCCATCCTTATATAAATATATATAGCTATATTTAACTGGTAGATTTAAAACATTTCAAAACGTATCTAGTATTAAAAACTAAATAATGAAGATTTATAAAGGCATTTGTGATTTATTAAAACTAGGTAAAAGCTGAATTTTGAAAGAAATGGTTAAAGTTAAAAATTAGAGATCGAGTTGAACAATTGCCTGTAAAATCAAAACTCGATTTCTGATAATTATATGATATATATATGAAGATTCCTAAAAAATACAGTTATGAGTGTCCAAAACGAATTAGATAAATTGGCTTGATGCGGTTAAAGCTTAATTTTGTAATTGTGGATAATAAATCAGGGATGATTTTCACTTAGTGCACATTCAATAAATGGCTCAACCACGGGCTTTTTGCTAATTTTGTCAAAATATTCGAAATCACCTTTTCGCACATTATCCACAAATGCTTGAAAAACCGCACGGTTGACTATTATTATTATGGTTAACATAATATACATTATAGGAAGTTATATAAAAATATAAAAGCGCCTTAAATAAATAAAAAGAACTACATCAAACACCTTCATGACTATGTTTAATGTGATTTTTTTGCCTATTCTTCTTCTCTAAACTATGTCATAGTGCCCTTACTTGACGTAGTTTAGATATTAAAAGTAAGGAAAACGGGCTTCCAAAATTGTTTTTATGAATATTTATCGGGCTCAGTTTCTGATTTAAATGTGTTTTTTGTGGTGAGAAAACATTTACCCAGCATTTTCGCTTGCCTCTTCTTCTTTTGCTGGAAGGTATGTAGAGCATTTTTTTTAGTTGGCACTCAGTAATAGCGAGTGTAACGTGCGAATTTTTTTCATCCATAGTATAATTCTTTTCATATATTCGTGGTGTCCGTTTACTACTCAGCTATTTATATATTTTTTTACTCTTTTATATTTTATATATAGAGCGCGCGCATACGCGCACGCGTATAGAGGCTCTGTTATGCCTTTTTTAATCAAAAACATCAATTTTAAGGCGTCGATGCGATCATTTATGGGGATTTATCCAACTAAAAGCTTGTTCTTCTACTTTAAAAATTAGCTTTTCTCATTTTACAGTATCATAAAAATGCATTATTTTATCAATAATATGATTTAATTATTTTTATAACTTTCGTTTTATCTCGTTTTATAGTTTTCTTAATCTTGTTTTTAAAACTAGTAATCTTTTGAAATGTTTTTAATATATAAAAAAAGACCCTGATTATTTATCAGAGTCTCTTTCTGCTTCAGGCACATAATCTGCAAGAGTAAATTGTTTTAACCTACCGATTTCATTTTTATTGAAGCTTTGTTCTTTATAAATCCTTGTCCATTTAGCACTTCTTCCGGTTCCGTTTGGAATTATTTTGTTTTCCTCTCGCAAACGCTTCAAAGTCCTGTCAATTGTAGTTTGTGAGGCATCAGGACATAAATCCTTTATCATTTCCTTAGTAAATACATCAGGTACTCTCTTAAGAATTGTAAGCTCAATCATATCAGTTTTTTGGTTCGCTTTAATGATTTCTTTAGCGTGCATTAGCGTATCAATTTTTTGATAACAATCAATCATAATTCTTCTTAAGACTGAAGTAAAATGACAAGCGTTAGGATATCCTTCATACCATCCATGTTCAGATTTTGCTAGCGCATCTTTTAACAGGTCATATTTATTATCGACCTCTTCCAAAAAAGATGTGAACTTAAATAGTTCGAATCCTTGTTTAAACAATAACGCATATAATATAAATATTCCTATAAATTCGTTTTCATCATCAAATATTTCTTCCATCATATAATCAATAAAGAATGATGAAACGACTGATACAGTCTCGTATTTATTGCTTCTGATTAGCGATTCATACTTTATAAGCATAGATGTTAATATATCTCTTGTGTTATGTTTTTTTTCTACCATCAATAAATTTTCTTGTTCCTTTGTCGTATAAGACCTAAACTTAATTGGCTTTATATTTTTAAACAAAAGTTTACCCAAATTTAAAAATTGGTTGGCATTAAGATCGAATTCTTTTATATGTTTGGCAAAAGTGTCACAAATAAACGCAACGTTTTCTACCATATTTTCATCTTTATTTTTAGGTTTAGATTTCCCTTTAACTATTGATCGAAATCTAGAATCAGATATATTAATCTTTCGCATATCCATAACAGTCTTGCAATTCCTTAAAACTACATCAATTGTTACTCCATCCATCTCATTCTTCAATCTTTCTTTATAGTAAAAATCCTTACCTTTATGTTCATAAAGATTAGTGATGTTCTTTAATTCGACTTGATCTATTTTCAAAGTATCGACATTATTTAGGGCGCCTTTTTTGGTATAAGCGTCTTCCATATATATTCATCACCTCATTTCATACATCATTTATTATAATTTAATTCTTTATTTTTAACAAGAAAAAAAGCCATAAAAACGGCTTATTTTTCATAGAACATAGACCCGCCTATAAATTCTCTTAAAATCGAATTACAAGGCACCCATTTGGCGTCTAGTGGCTTTATATATTTTAAAATTCCAAGAAGTCTATGAGCTACAAAGTATTCTTTAGAATTCTTGTCTACTTTTTTAAGTATTTCCATGGCGTATGGCTTTAAAACTCCTAACTCATATGAAAGTTCTGAATTAAAAACAAAGTCTGCATTCTCTTGGTAAGGATAAATCCATTTGAATTCTCCTTTTCTAACAGAAGGCCACATCGCAATTGTTTTTGCAGGATCTGAATCTCTATCTCTAAAATCCCTTACCATTCTTCTAAGCAGTCTTACATCAGTCATTGATATAGGAGATTCTGCATCTATATGAAGCTGTGATTGAGGAGCTATATATATTCTATATTTTGCATCCCCAGGAATAGCACTTGATAATTCACCGTTTAAGGCATGTATTCCTTCAATCATTATAGGTTGATGCTTCTCAAGCTTTATAGGCTCCGAAAACGACCTTTTATGCGTTTTAAAATCAAATATAGGAAGGCCTACAGCTTCGCCTGCAATTAGTTTAAGCATTTGATTGTTGAAAAGTTCAATATCTAAAGCATTTATATGCTCGTAATCAGGGTTTCCGTTTTCATCTTTAGGATAATTTCCATCTTCTTTATAATAGTTATCAAGAGATATCATTAAAGGCTTTATACCACGAGATATTAATTCTATTCTAAGCCTATTAGTAAAAGTTGTTTTACCAGATGACGATGGTCCTGCAACACAGATTAGTTTAATATTATCTATGTCTTGTTCTATATTTTCACCAAGCTTAGCTAAAAGATTATTATGCTTTGTTTCGCAAAGATTAATAAGCTCGTTTCCTAATCCATTTTCTAAAAGCTTATTATATTCAGAAATATATGCAGCACCTGTTATATTTCCCCATTTGTTCGCATCTTTTAAATATTTACCCAACACAGTTTCATTTACAAAAGGAGGTATTTCCCCTAAAAGTTCTGCCCTTGGGTATTGAATAATGATTCCTGGAGAATATAGGTTAAGTCTATATTTAGTTAAGAATCCTGTTGATGGAACTAAGTAATTATGCATGTAATTATAGTATCCATTTAATTCGTACAGATTAACTTTATCTGCTTCTCTATAATCTATTAAATCGTACTTAGTTTTAAGTCCTTCTTTAAGATATATTTCCTTAGCCTCGTTGTGGGTTAAGCTTACTCTTTTTATATCAATATCCGCATCAATTATTTGATCCATTTTTTTAGAGATTTCACTAAGTAATGTAAAATCTATTGGACGAGATATACCAACAGGTTGAGCGAATATCGATCTTGAAATTGAATAGTTATAAATCACCTTAGAACCAGGATATAGAGTATATAATGTATACGCAAATAAATATCTAAGGGAAGCTTGATAAACGTATGCTGCATCCGTGTTTGTAAGGTCTAAGAATTCTATTTTTGAATCTTTAGATACAATAAAGTTAAGCTCATAAAGCTTATTATTTATAATTGCGCACATATAATTTTTATAATCATTAGGTTTAAATGTTTTTAAAATATTTAATACTGTTTCATTATCTTTAAATTCTTTCTTTTCTTTAAATGCTTCTATTATCATAAATTCACACTCCAATAAAATTTTCAAACGACACATAGTTTTTATTATTTGCTTAATTAGCTATTGCATGCATATAATCTAGTATTCAATACTATGTATCTTTTGAAATATTAAATTTCTATATTTATTATACCACAGACAATAAACAAACAATAATTCATTACCATTTTAACTTTTTTCTTAAAATACGCCTTATTTTAGCGACTTTTATTTGTTATGTGAGTATTTATTGGCGTTTATATTGAAAATCTCCTAAAAACAGGCTTTAAATCAGTCATTTTTTTGTCTGAATTCATTTTTTTTATGCTTTTTAGCAAAATTAAAGCACCACATACTTTTTATAAATGTGTTTGCGTTTTTGAAATAACATTTTATCTAGTATTTTAAACTAGTTAGTTTTTGAAATGTTTTTTTAACTATATAAGAAAAGGCCTACCTAGTGGTAAGCCTTAATTCTACTCAAAATCGTTATGAGTAAATTTGTTTCTATATATTGAATTCTTTATAAGAAGAATCAAACATATAATTGAAGTTATAATAATGATGCAGTAAATGCAAATTCCAACTTTATAGGCCATAGTGTTACTATCACTAAGTTTTAATGCATAATGGACAACCTCATAAATCGCATATCCTAAAACTATAAGCACAATTAGGTATTTAGAAATTGTTTTTATTTTAGTTTTCATCATTATCATCTCCAAACAGATTTACTTTTTTGAATGGTATATCATCTGTATTTTTTTTCTTAGTTTCAAAATCATTCATCTTTTTTCTAACTATTGTAGAAGACTCACTCTTTTTTATAACACTTTCATTTGTCTCAATAACTAAATCATTACTATCACTTTTTACTGAAGCTAGAATTGCGTCTAAATCAGATATTACAGATTTTGTTGTTTTATTATTAGCTTTAATTTTTGGAGTCTCAATTTCTACATCATCTGAGAACAAGTCCATATGAGATTCTTGTTCTAAAAGATATGAGTCATCAACTTTTTGATCAGGTGTTTGTGGAGCACTTATAAATAATTGTAGTGGTTCTCCTAATTCCTTGTTTAATATTTGTTTTCCTGCATCAGCGACATTATATTTAAAGTCAAATGCTTTTTGAATGTCATTACCAAGACTATAAACAACATTGATATCTACATTTTCTTTATATTGATTTGGTGTAAGCTTCTTTGCGTCAACAAGGATTTGAGGATTTGATTTAACTTTTTTAATCATCGCGGTTGTAGATCTACCTCTTGCGGATAGATTTAATTCTTCGACTTTAATTCGCTTAATAAATCCTTTTTTAGTAAGCATTAGTATATCATCATCTTTGTTTGCATAAAATGAAGATACTACTTTATCATTTGGTTTTAATTTTAATGATTTTAATCCAGATGCTGATGTTCCATACATTGGTACATCAAGTGCTCTATAACGGATAAATTCACAATCAGCTGTAGCTGATATTATTTCCATTGGATGGTTAGTAATATCAACAGATACAAGTTTATCCTTATCAGATATCTTCATGCACTTAACAGCTTTTGTCCAACGCTTAAGCTCAAATTGTGCAAGTGATGTTTGTTTTATAAGTCCATCTTTTGTCGCAAGCAACAATGTTTTATTGTCTGTAAATTTGTCTATGTCAAATACTTGAATAAATTTTTCAGATGGTACTATTGTAATGATATTATTAATAAACATTCCAATATCCTTTGCCTTACATTCATCTATCTTATATACTGGAAGACTACAATAGTTTCCTCCATCACTAAATATAAGTAGTGTATCAAGGGTTGATACATCATTTGAATATATAAGTGCATCGTTTTGTTTAATGTTATTATTTGAAGACATTTGCCATGCCTTAAGACTAATTTTCTTTATATATCCATCACGAGTTACAACTACATGTACTGTCTCTTTTGTTATCAAATCAGTTTCATCAATCTTAAGGTCATTAATTTCTTCAACGATTTTTGTTCTTCGCTCTTGATTTATATCTTTACCCATCTGAATTAAATCAGATTTAATTTTCTTTAATAACTTCTTTTCTGAATTTAGTATTTCATTATATTCAGAAATATTTTGAGTTAATGTATCATGTTCTTCTTTTAACGCTACAACGTCTGTTTTAGATAAACGATACAATTGCATTGTAACAATAGCTTCAGCTTGTTTTTCTGTAAATTGGAATCTATTTATTAAATTATCTTTAGAATCCTGCTTACCATTAGATGCACGAATAATTGATATTACCTCATCTAAAATTGATACCATTCTTATAAGTCCATCTACTATTTCAAGACGGGCTGTATCTTTAGCTAAATCATATTGAATTTTATTAGTGAAAACTTCCTTTTGGTGATCAATATAGGCATCAAGTATTTTTATAACTCCAATACGTTCTGGTCTTCTATCATGAATTACTACCATATTATATTTTAGATTTACTTGTAAATCAGTATTTTTAAGTAGGTAATTCATAATAGCTTGAGCGTTTGCGCCCTTCTTTAAATCGATTGCGATTCTAAGTCCTGATCTATCTGATTCGTCACGTACTTCAACCACATCTTCAACCTTATGGTCTATACGCATTTGATCAATTCTTTCAACAATCTTAGCCTTATTTGTATCATATGGAATTTCTGATATGGCAATACGTATTTGATCTTTACCCATATCTTCAAATTCATACTTACATCTTACTATTACAGAACCAGATCCTGTATTAAATGCTTCTCTTATACCATCAGTACCCTCAATAATACCTCCTGTTGGGAAGTCTGGTCCTGGCATAATTTCAAGTAAATCATCAAGAGTCATATCTGGGTTATCTATGCGCGCAACAATTGCGTTTATAACCTCAGTTAGGTTATGTGTTGGAATATATGTCGCAAATCCTGATGAAATACCCATTGCGCCATTAACAAGTAGGTTTGGAAATAATCCTGGAAGTACAGTTGGTTCCATTTCCTCTTCGTCAAAGTTTGGTACAAATGGAACTGTATTCTTTTCAATATCCTTTAGTAAATAATCCGCATTTTTTGAAAGTCTTGCCTCGGTATAACGCATTGCGGCAGCGCCATCACCATCAATTGATCCATTATTACCATGCATATCGATAAGAGTAACTCCCATCTTCCATGATTGTGATAGATGAACCATCGCATCATATATTGAAGAGTCTCCATGAGGGTGATATTTACCCATTACTTCTCCTACAATTCTTGCGGATTTTTTATATGGAGATTTAGAAGTAATTCCCATCTTATTCATTCCATATAAAATACGACGTTGAACTGGTTTTAGACCATCACGAACATCTGGAATAGCACGGTCTTGAATTATATATTTAGAATAGCGACCAAATCTATCCCCAATAACATCTTCAAGCTTTAAATATTCAAATTTTTCATCTATATATTTATCTAATTTCTTTTTAATATCTGCCATACTACTTACTCCTCACCATCATTTTCTTCTAATGTAAATGATACATGATTTTCAAGCCAGTTACGACGTCTTTGTGGATCATCACCCATTAGAATTTCTACTTGTGATTCTGCTTCATCCTCATTTTCAATTCCAACTTTAATTAAAGATCTTGTAAGAGGATTCATAGTAGTATCCCATAGTTGTTCAGCTGACATTTCACCAAGTCCTTTAAAACGTTGAACCATATAGTTTTGGCAACCTTTAGTAATAGTAGCTAATTCTTCATTTGTCCAAGCATATATTATTTCTTCTTTTTTACCACGTTTAGTTATCTTAAAAAGAGGTGGTCTTGCGATATACACTCTTCCTGCTTCTACCATTGGTTTCATATATCTAAAGAAGAATGTTAAAAGTAATACTTGAATATGCGCTCCATCGTCATCGGCATCGGTCATTATAATTATCTTATCATAATTAGATTTCTTTATATCAAAGTTATCACCATAATCAGCACCAATTGTATAAATCATTGTCGCAAGTTCTTGGTTTTGTAGTGCTGCTTCTTGTGCCTTCTTTTCTGTATTTAATACTTTACCTCTTAAAGGAAGTATCGCTTGGAAACGTCTATCACGGCCATTTTTAGCAGAACCTCCGGCTGAATCTCCCTCGACTAGGAATAATTCATTCATATCTTTATTTTTAGCTTGTGCTGGTGCAAGCTTTCCAGATAGATTTACTTCCTTCTTATCTTTTTTTAGATTTAAGGCATCCTTACGAGCTTTTCTTGCAGCCTCACGTGCACGTGAATTTAATAGGGCACGATTTATTACAGCTTCTGCGAAAGTTTTATTTTCAAGCAAATAGAAACTAAACTTATCATATAAAACTTGGTCTACAACAATTTTTGCAGAAGGTGTACCAAGCTTACCTTTAGTTTGTCCTTCAAACTCTAAAAGTTCCTCATTAATACGTACATTAAGAACTGTAGTAGTTGAACATCTTAAATCCGCACCATCTATATTAGGGTCTTTATCTTTTAATAAATTAAACTTACGAGCATAATCATTAAAAGCTTTAGTTAAAGCCGTTTTAAATCCAACCTCGTGAGTACCTCCATCTTTAGTACGAACGTTATTCGCAAAAGAAATTAATGTTTCATCATATTCATCAATGAATTGAAAAGCACACTCAACCTCAATTCCATTTTGCTTACCTTCAAAGAAGGCAACAGGGAAATCAGAATGTTTATTTTTATCTAAATATGAAACATACTCAGAAATTCCATTTTCATAATAGAATTCTTCCTTTTTACCAGTTCTTTGATCTATTAAAATCATCTTAAGTCCTTTTATTAAAAAAGCACTTTCTCTTACTCTTTCTTTAATAGTATCATATGAGAATATTGTTGTAGTAAAAATAGCCTCATCTGGTTTAAATGTAACTGTAGTACCAGTTCTTCTAGTACCTCCAAGTATCTTTGCAGGTGTTTTTACATGTCCACCTTTTTCAAATTCAATTTCATGGATTTCTCCATCTCTATATGACATAACTTCCATGTATGTTGATAAGGCATTTACAACAGATGAACCTACTCCATGTAGTCCTCCAGATACCTTATATCCACCATCTTCTGAGAATTTTCCTCCAGCATGAAGTTGTGTATAAATTACTTCCATTGTATTTTTACCAGATGCATGCATTCCACAAGGAACACCACGTCCATTATCTATAACAGTAATACTATTGTCCTTATTAATTTGAACACTTATCTCTCTTCCATAACCGGCTAAAGCTTCATCTATTGCGTTATCTACAATTTCCCATACAAGATGGTGCAATCCTCTTACATCAGTAGATCCAATATACATTCCTGGTCTTTTTCTAACAGCTTCAAGTCCTTCAAGTATTTGAATGGAACTATCATCATATTTTTGAGCCATATTTACACACCCTTTTAATTTAAAATACTAATTTTATCTTATCATAAATTATTCCTTATAACAATAGAGAAAAAGGCTATAAAACTACATTTTTTTATTGATTTATTTGTATTTAATACGCTAATCTTGTATAATAAATTATAGACTTTTACAAAGAGAGGTTTATTTTATGATGTTAATATCATTTGCTCAAAGTTTAACACTTACAATACTTATGTGTGTGTTTGCATATTTTATAGGATCAATTCCTAATGGTCTTTGGGTTGGTAAAAAATTTAAAGGTATAGATATTAGAGATTTTGGTTCAGGAAATATAGGAACTACAAATTCTATAAGAATTTTAGGAAAAAAGCTTGGATTCTTTGTGTTTATATTAGATGTAATAAAAGGAATGCTTGCGATATTTATTGTTGAATTTATATTAGAACCTCTAGGCTGTATGGATTCTAAAGTTCCATATATTGTATATGGACTATGTTCAATACTTGGTCATGCATTCTCATTCTTCCTAAAATTTAAGGGAGGAAAGAGTGTAGCAACTTCTTTAGGAGTTGTCGCAATTCTTACTCCAGTACCTGCCATTTCATGTCTTATAGTATTTGGAATAGTTTTACTAATTTGTGGTTATGTTTGCCTATGTTCAACATTCGCCGCAATCACAGTTGTTGCCTCTTCTTGGATTCTTCATTTTGTAGGAATGGATAGTGGTTGGATTTTAGAAATTGTCCCAATGCATTTATGTATTATATATACATTTGTTGCGGCATTCTTAATCTATAAACATAAATCAAATTTCATAAGATTATATCATGGTACTGAAAATTGTTTTAAAAAGAAAAAAGAAAAAGTTCTTGTAGATGATAATAATTTAGAAAAAAACAAAAGCGAAGAAAATTAATTCTTCGCTTTTTATAAAATAAAAAGGAGTCAAAGACTCCAAATTATTTATTACTTATTAGTATCGTATGATTTCATTACTGCTCTTACTTGTTTTTCAGATGGTGTTCTTCCCATTTGTTTAAACATTGCACGAATTTGTGCTTCGTTAATTGGTGGGTTCTTCTTTAAATATCTCTTAAATACAGCACGAGAAATAAAGAAACCTAGAATAGCACCTATTAAAAGACAAACAATCATACCAACGATTCCTTGCCATATCTTCATTCCTGTTAATATAATAAATAATGACATAATTTTCACTCCTAACAAAAGATATTTTACTTTAAAACTATTTTTTTATCAAGATTTTTAATTATTATTTAAAAATAAATTGTAATCTTTACATAAAAGCCGTTCATATGATATAATTAAAGTAGCAAAAGGAGGATATTTACTATGCCAAGAAGAGTAGATGAATCAGCTTGCATCTCTTGTGGAACTTGTACTGGTGAGTGCCCAGTAGGAGCAATCCAATTAGAGAGTACTGCTCATGTTAATCCTGATCAATGCATCGATTGTGGTGCTTGTGAAGCTGCATGTCCAGTAGGTGCAATTTCTGAGGAATAATATAAAAGAGTAGCCAATGGCTACTTTTTTTCTTTATAGAATTTCATTATCTAAAAATGAAAAATATGAATTATCTCCAATAATGATATGATCCATAAGCATAATATTTAAAACCGATAACGCATTTGAAAGTTTCATGGTTTCTTTAATATCACTTTTTGATGGATTAGGATCCCCTGATGGATGATTATGTGATATAACTATCGCAACTGCACCACAAAGTATTCCCTCTTTTAATATTTGCTCACCCGGAATAATCGCATCTCTTGCGCCTCCCATTTCATATATTTTTTCTTTTATTATTTTTAATTTTGCGTTTAAAAAAATTACGCATATGCTTTCAAATGATTTTTTCTCGATTATTGGTTTTAAATGACAATAAAGTTTTTCTGAATTATCATATGTTTCTTTATTACTTTTTTGAGACATAGCTCTTCTACATATTTCAAATGCACTTAAAATAATAGACGCTTTAGCTTCTTTAATT
>CAVAQB010000024.1:0-22958 GCA_963590725.1 Anaeroplasmataceae bacterium
GGGGATCACGGTGGAATACATAAATATATGTCAAATAGAACTAAAGATAAGCTAGAAGATAATAGTAAATATATTTGGACTACTAAAGCCAAAAATTATACTACACTTAATATAATCTATAATAAAAATATTAAAGGACATTATGTAATAGGGGATAATAGCCAGGATAAATATTTTAATATAGAAAAATATAAGCCAACTAAATCTTTTAATAAAATTTGCGGCCAAGTTGATTTATTACCAACGCTTGCTTATATGTATGGTATAGAAGACGAATTTAAATATACAAATGAAAAAAATCAAACTATAAGAACTTTAATGGGTCGAAATATGTTAAAAACAAATTATAGTTTTGCGATTAAAAGTAATTATGATTTGTTTGGGGATATTCCAAGTGAGGCAAATATTTTAAGAAAAGGAAAGTATTTATCTAATTATATTATTAAAAGCCAGTATTTTGGCTCTAAAAAAGATAAATGATAAGATATATTCGTTAAAAAAATCTAAGAAAATTAGATAGTAAAGAAAAACTTATTCGATAAAAAAAGGATATTTTGAAATTAAAGATTAAAAAATATTGATTGTTTGACAAAAAGAAGTTAAATGTGTATAATTACTTTGTATTGATAAATAGAGGTAGCGATGTAGATAAGTAATATATTGAGAAGGCATTCTATGATATATATGAAAGGTAACCATCGCCGAATGGATATTTAAGGCATTAAATATTCATGGGGATATAGAAAATATCTATATCACTCTCACATTATAAAAATGTGGTGGCGCTAATTTATATTTTTCATTGTTGAATTATTAAGGCGCCATAAGGTGCCTTTTATTTTGCATCAAGAAGGAGGATCTTATGGAATATAAAATAGGAGAAATTACATGTAGCGATTTGGCTAAAGAGTATGGTACACCACTATATGTATATGATGAGAGAATGATGAGACAAATCATTCGTGACTACAAGAATAATCTTGTATCGAATAAGTTTAAAACATTAGTATTATATGCATCTAAAGCATTTGCGTGTATTCAAATGTATAAGCTTGTTTGTGAAGAAGGAATAGGGTCAGATGTTGTATCTGGTGGTGAATTATATGCAGCACTTAAGTATCAAGACCCAAAACTTATTTATTTCCACGGAAATAATAAGAGTGAAGAAGAAATTATTGATGGAATTAATGCTGGTGTAAATTTTGTTTGTGATAATCTTGGCGAAGCTTTAATGCTTGATGAGATTTCAAAAAAGCTTAAAAAGAGTGTTGAGGTTTTATTTAGACTTAATGTTGGAGTAGAAGCTCATACACATAAGTTTATTGTTACAGCACATGTTGATTCTAAGTTTGGAATGCTTATGGATTCATATGATTTAAAGGAAGCAATTGATGTAGTAAATAATTCAGAGTATCTACATCTTGCTGGATTCCATTCACATATTGGATCGCAAATATTTGATATGCAAGGATTCTATGCCGCTATAGATAAAATTGCTGAATTCTTAACTAAATTTAGCGAGCCAATGATTTTAAATATTGGTGGAGGTTATGGAGTTCATTATACTGATTTGGATAAACCAATTCCATATAGCGAAGTCGCAAAACTTTTAATTAAACATACTGAAGAAGCAATAGATAAAAATAATGTTAAGCTTAAAATGCTTGTTATTGAACCAGGACGTTCAATTGTAGCTGAGGCCGGATATACTTTATATAGAGTAGGAAATATTAAAATGACACCTCATAGAAAATATTATTTTATTGATGGTGGTATGTCAGATAATATAAGACCTGCATTATATCAAGCAAAGTATGATGCGATTATCGCAAATAAATGTGATGAGCCTAAAACAGAGGTTGTAACACTTGCTGGTAAATGTTGCGAGTCTGGAGATTTAATAATTGAAGATATAAAAATGGCTAAAGCTAGTCGCGGAGATATAGTATGTGTATTTACAACAGGAGCCTATGGATATTCAATGTCTTCACATTATAATAAAGCCCAAACTCCTGCAGTAGTGTTTGTTGATGGCGACAAGTCAAGAGTCGTAATTAAAAGAGAAACTTATAAAGATTTATATCACAATGATGTAGAATAAGATATTTTGGAGGATAAAAAATGGTAAAAATAGAAGGATCAATTGTTGCGTTAGTAACACCATTTAATCAAGATGGCACAATAAATTTTGATGCTCTTGGAAAACTTGTTGATTTCCATATTGCAAATCATACAGATGCCCTTTGTATTTTAGGTACAACAGGAGAGGCATCAACAATGGAATTCGATGAGGAAGCATCAGTTATTGAATATGTTGTAGCTCGTGCAAAAGGAAGAATTAAGATTATTATTGGATCTGGTTCAAATTCAACTAGTACCGCAATTAACTACACAGTTAAGTATGCAAATATGGGGGCAGATGCAATGCTTGTAATTACACCATATTATAATAAAACTAATGAAAGTGGTATGATTAAACACTTTACTGCAATCGCAGATGCATCACCAAAGCCAATAATTATGTATAACGTTCCAGGAAGAACAGGATGTTCTATATCTGTTCATGCAGTAGAAGTATTGTCAAAACATCCTAATATAATTGGAATTAAGGAAGCATCAGGAGATCTTACTTATGCTGGTAAGATTGCAAGATATTTAAATGATGATTTTAGAATGTATTCAGGAAATGATGATATTGTAGTACCATTATTGTCACTTGGAGCTTCAGGCGTTATATCAGTATGGGCAAATATTATGCCAGAAACTGTTCATAATATGGTATATGATTATCTAAATGGTAATGTTAAGAAGGCTCGTGATACACAACTTAAGTATCTAGATCTTATTCATAACTTATTCCTAGAAACTAATCCAATTCCAGTAAAAGCTGCAATGAATTATTTAGGATTTAATGTAGGACCATTAAGATTACCACTTGATGAAATGAGCCCACAAAAGTTTGAACAACTTAAGATAACACTAGATCAAATGAAGGGAACTGTATAAAAATGATTAATGTAGCATTAGTTGGATATGGTGCCATGGGGCAAATGGTTCATAAGAATTTTACAGATGATATGAATCTTGTAGGTAAGGTATCTATAGGAGAACTTACATCACTATTTGAAATAAAGGAGCATATTGATGTAATAATTGATTTCTCTAATCCAGTAAATTTAGATATGATTATTGATTATGCGACTAAAAATAACACTCCTGTTGTTATTGCGACTACAGGATATAGCGATGAACAAAAGGAAAAAATTAAAGAATTAGGAACAAAAGTTCCTGTCCTTTGGTCATCAAATTATTCTTTAGGAGTTATTTTATTAAATAAACTTGTTCGTATGATAACACCAATATTAAAGGATTCATTTGATATAGAAATAATTGAAGCGCATCATAATAAAAAAATTGATGCCCCATCTGGGACTGCAAAAATGCTTCTTGCATCTGTTGAAGAAGCAGGAGATTTTAAAGTGGTAAACGGAAGAGTAGGATCTTCAAAGCGTGAACCATATAAAGAGGTTGGAGTACATGCCGTTCGTGGTGGTACTATAGTTGGTGAACATGAAGTGATATTTGCAGGTAATGATGAAGTATTAACACTTAAGCATAGTGCTCAATCTAAAGCTATATTTGCTGTAGGTGCAATAAAAGGTGCAAAATGGCTTCTAGATAAGACAGCTAATATATATAATATGGAAGATGTATTATTTGGAAACAACTAATTATTAAAAAAGGAGAATTTAATTCTCTTTTTTTGTTTATTTATGAAAAATAATGTATAATAGAATAAAGATAAATTAAAGGAGGTCCATTTATGAGCTTGTTTAAAAAGAAGAAAAAGAATGATGCAGAAGAAATCAATGAAGTTGATGCTTCTGATGCAACTGATATAGTGGTTAAAAAAGATAATGATATAAAAGAAGATTCTGAAAAGTCTTTAGAAATTAAAGAGGATGATTCAGAAGAAAAAGAAAAACCAAGAGAAGAAAAGCGTAAAGAAAATGGTCCATTTAAAGCATTAGGATTTGTATTTAAATTACTTGCATCAGCTGTTTTGTTTGCCGTAGCATTATCAATTGCTTTAAAATTAGAAGATGCTCAAGCGATAGTTATTACTATAACTGCTATATTTATATTATTACTATGTATAGCGAGATCAATATTCTATTTAATCAATAGAAAAAAATATACAAAGTATTTTAAAATTATGAATATTGCTGAAATAATAATAGACTTAACAATAGGAATATTTTTACTTGTTGGTGGAATTTATTACCAAAATAATTCTAATGATGGTGGAAAATTTATAGATTTCATGCAAGACTATTATAGATATTTCGTCGGTGTTGTTATGTTTATAAGAGGAGCACTTCATTTCTTTGCGGTAGGATTCTTCAAATCAAAGAGTACGATATTTAATTATTTTGTAAATCTTGCATGCATCACTCTTGGTACATTCTGCATGGCTTATGATTTCACATTGAAACAGTTAGTTGTATTATTAATGGTTTTAATGTTTATCTCTTGCGTATATTTAGGTGTTGACGGCATCAAATCTGCTATTAAACATTGGAATGGTGGAGATGATAATAGTAAGAAGAGCAAACCTAAGAAAGATAAGAAGGACAAGAAAAAGGATAATGAAATTCCTGCAGGTATCATTGAACCTGAAACAAATAATCAAGTTATAGTTTCCTAATGATATTTAATGAAGAAGTTTTAATAAAAGGCTTGATTACACATTGAAAAAATGATAATATAAGGTTGGAGAATAAGTTTAAAAAAAGAAAAGCATCAGCGTTGTCAGCACTGATGCTTTTTAACATTTATATAAAGGAGAATAAGTTTATTTAGTTATTACTTATTTTTTAATATATAAGCGATAACCAAAAGGCATAATAGGAGTAAAACTAAATACTCCATCATATCCTCCTTTCCTAGCAGTAATTTATCACTACTATCAAAAAAATCACTCCAATCTATAATGTTAAGGGAGCCTGTTTCATCTCCTCATAATATATATAGCTAGTTAATATTACTTTTTACTAATATTATTTAAAAATATTGCATAATGTTTCTAATTATTAATGCCTAATTAAAAAAATAACTTAACAAAATTTCATAAAAACGGGTTTTTACTTGAAAAAAGTATACTTTGCTACTATAATATAAAAGTATTACTTAATTGGAGGAAATTAATATGTCAAATTATAATTTTAAGGTTGGAATTATTGGTGCCACTGGAATGGTTGGACAACGTTTTATTACATTACTTGAAAACCATCCTTGGTTTCATATAGAATTGCTTGCGGCATCTTCTAGATCTGCAGGAAAGAAGTATATCGATGCAGTAGGTAGTAAGTGGGCAATGGATAAAGAAATGCCTGAATCTGTAAAGAATATGATTGTTCTTGATGCAGAAGCAGATGCAGAAAAGATTGCTTCAACTGTGGATTTTGTGTTCTGCGCTGTAAATATGAAAAAAGAAGAAATTCGTGCATTAGAAGATAAGTACGCAAAGCTTGAATGCCCTGTTGTATCTAATAACTCTGCTCATCGTCATACAAAAGATGTACCTATGATTATTCCTGAAATCAACCCAGAGCACTTAGATATTATCGCATCTCAAAGAAAGAGACTTGGAACTAAGAGAGGATTTATTGCGGTTAAATCAAATTGCTCACTACAATCATATGTGCCAGCTCTAGCTCCTCTTATGTCTTATGGAATTGATAAGGTATTCGTATCTACATATCAAGCAATTTCAGGGGCTGGAAAGACTTTTGAAACTATGCCTGAAATTGTTGACAACTGTATTCCTTATATAGGTGGAGAAGAGGAAAAGAGTGAGGTTGAACCATTAAAGATTTTTGGTACAATCAAAGGTGATGAGATAGTTGATATGGATCCTGCATCTCTTCAAATATCTGCTCAGTGTGTACGTGTCGCCGTATCAAATGGACACCTAGCTACTGTATTTTTAAAGTTTAAAGGAGATAAACCTTCTAAAGAAGAAATTATCGCAAAGTGGAGAGAGTATAAAGGAGTACCACAAGATTTAGAACTTCCTTCTGCTCCAAAACATTTCTTAACATATTTTGAAGAAGATAATAGACCACAACCTAAGCTTGATAGAATGCTTGAAGGTGGAATGGGAGTATCTTTAGGAAGATTAAGAGAAGATAATATATTTGATTATAAATTTGTAGGATTCAGCCATAATACACTTCGTGGTGCTGCTGGCGGGGCAGTATTACTAGCTGAACTTCTTGCCGCAAAAGGATATATGAACAAGTAATAAAAGGCCGTTTGGCCTTTTTGTTGACTTTAGCTATAAAAATATGAAAAATTATATTTAAAAGAGGATTTATTTTATGATAGAACTAAAGAATGTTAGTAAATATTACACCGCCAACGGTGTAACTAGTAAAGGGCTTATTAATGTAAGCTTAAAATTAAATAAAGGTGAAATAGTGGCAATAACAGGTGAATCTGGTTCTGGTAAATCAACACTTTTAAATGTTATTACCAAGGTTGATTCATTTGATGAAGGAGAAATATATTATAAAGGTAATGAAACATCTTATTTTTCAATTGATGATATGGACCAATTTAGAAAGGATAAAATTGGATTCATTTTTCAAAATTATAATATAATTGATGCATATACAGTTCTTGATAATGTAATGTTACCACTTATTATTAATGGTTATAATAAGAGTGAGGCAAAAGCTGAAGCTGTAAAGATTATTGAACGTGTAGGACTTAAAGATAGAATGAGAAATAGAGGTTCGCATTTATCTGGAGGAGAAAAACAAAGATGTGTTATTGCACGTGCACTTGCTTCGAAATGTGAAATACTTGCATGCGACGAACCAACAGGAAATCTTGATACACAAACAGGTGAAGAAATAATAAAGCTTATAAAAGAGGTAGCTGCAGATAAACTAGTTTTAATTGTTACACATAATTTTGAACAAGTTAAGGATATCGCAACAAGAAAAATCAAAATTGAAGATGGTGAAATTAAAGAAGACTTATATCTAGATAATAAGTCTGATATAGTAGAAGATGAAAATGTGGAATTAAATCTTGATTATAAACCTATTTCAAGAAGTATTGATTTAAAGATTTCAAAAAATAATTTAATCGCGACTCCTAAAAAAACTTTCTTAATGTTTTTAGTGTTATTTTTTACATGCTTTTTTGCACTATCACTATACCAAACAATATATAGTGAATTTAATGATTCTAACGAAGGTAATTCTTTCTACTATAACGCTAAAGATAGAATTATAGTGTCTGATAATGATCATAAAGAAATTAGTAAAGATAGGCTTAACAAAATATCGAAAGAATATTATACAAATGAATTTTATTATGATTTACAAAAGTATTTTTATATGCCGGATCCTAATTCATATTATGTAGATCGCGATATCTTTGGATATGACCCTAATATAAGTGATTATAAGCTTGTAGCTGGTACTGATAAATTTGATGATGAATATGGCTGCGTTTTAGTTTTTAGTACGAATTATACTTTTAATTATGACAATTATTTAAATAGAGATTTAAAATATGATGGCATAGAAACAAAGTTTAAAATTTATGGCGTCGCAAAATCCCAAAATGTTAAGTCATTTGAACCTATACTTACAAAAAACGAGAAGATTCATCAATTATATAAACTTTTAGGAATGATAAATGTTTCAGAAAATAATAATTCAAAAAATTATAACATTGATTTTGATTATTCTAAAAAAACAACTATATATAAAGTAGATGAAACGGCTTCGTTTAAATTATATTATTTTAATAAATTGATGTTAGATTTAAGTAACATTACACAAGATACTTCTTTGATTTATAGTGAAAATACTATAATAATTGGAAATGATATAGAAGAATTATTAAATACTGCGGTTGTATATGAAGCTACATTGATAGGTAATAAATCTAATATGAAGAAGGAATGCAAAGATTTATATGTTATTGATGTTGAAACATTTACAACATCTACTAAACTTCAAAAAATTATAACACATATGAAATCATACCTTGTAATGATTGGATCATCCTTTGTACTTATTATTGTATATTTTATTGCGTATGCAATCCTTCAAGTAATATTTAAATCTAATAAGGAAGCATATAATACATTTAGAACACTTGGCGTTACTAAAGGTGATATGAAGAAAATAGTTAAAAATGAAACTATGATTGCGGTAATATTTACATCGATTGTTACATTTGTAATATGTTTTATATTAAGTAAAACTGTAAATAAGTTTGCCCAAACATTTGAATTTACAAATTGGTCGGTTGTAGGTATTTTGCTATATTTTGTAGTTATGTTTGTAATGGGTCTATTTATAGCTAGACGTTTTAATAAAAAATTATTTAACTTTACAGTTCGTGAAGGATTAAAGAAGGTGAAGTAAAATGATAAAGATTAATGGTTTAAATAAATATTTTAATAAAGGAAAATCTAATCAAATTCATGTAATAAATAATACTTCATTAACCCTTCCATCTAAAGGATTAGTATCATTACTTGGAGATAGTGGTGCTGGAAAAACGACTTTGCTTAATGTAATAGGTGGTCTTGATAGATTTAGTAGTGGAGATATAGAATACGATGATCAAATATTTAAAAAATACAATATGAGATCTATTGATAAGTTTAGAGGGGAGAATATTGGCTATATTTTCCAACAATATAATCTTCTTCCAAACTATACAGTATACGAAAACCTATCTATTCAGTTAGAAATACTTGGAATTACTGATAAAGTAGAACAAGATAAAAGAATTAAATATGCACTAGAAGCTGTAAAACTTTATAAATTTCGTAAAAAACTTGCTGGACAATTATCAGGAGGACAAATGCAACGTGTAGCTATTGCACGAGCACTTGTTAAAAAAACTAAAATTCTTATTGCGGACGAACCAACAGGTAACCTTGATTCAAAGAATTCTGTTGAAATAATGAATATATTAAAAAATATATCAAAGATTGCCCTAGTATTACTTGTAACTCATGATAAGCCACTTGCTGAATATTATTCAGATGTTATTGTAGAGTTATGCAATGGACAAATTAAAAATATAAGAAATGAATTAAACACATCATCTAAGGATATTAAGAATAGACTTGATTATAAAGTATATCTAGGTGATATGAATAGACAAGAGGATGGAGAAAAAATAAAAACTGTTGTTTATTCACAAGAAGAAAATCCAGATATTTCTTTAACCTTAATAGAAATTGGTGGTACATATTATATAAAATCTAATGTTACAATTAAAAACATTAACGACGCAAATGTTGAACTTGTTGATGGTAAGTTTGAAGAAAATTTAGATAATCAAATAGAAGATAAATTTGAATTTGATAATTCTTGGTATAATGATCAAAAGAAATATAATCCTATTAAGTCTTTTACAAGAGAATTAAAATATGCGAATGCGACATATAAATATTCATCTAAAAAATCAAAATCATTTAGATTTATATTAATATTTATAGGACTATTGCTAGCTTTTGCGGTAGCGAAATTCTACGAGGCTAGAAGAATAGACACAGAAAGCATTCCTAAAGACCAATATGCATATTCATATAATTATAATGGTGATGATTTGTTTATAAATCCACATACAAATTATAATGTTTCATATGGAAACAAAGATAATGCCACTTTTAATATATATAAAAGTTATTATTCAAGTAAGTCTTATGGTGTAGATCTTTATCATTTTAATTATAATCAAATTGAATCATTTGGCATATTTAAGGGCAAGGCTCCAAAAAATGATAACGAAGTTGTTATTGGAAAAATGCTTGCAGAAACACTTAAAGATAAACTTAAATTAGATTCATACGACCAATTATTTAACTGTGTTGTAGACTCTAGGTTATCTATATGTGGAATTTCAAATATTAATACAGACTCAATTTACCATAATAATTATAAATATTTAATGTCTAGTTATTCGCAAGAATATCAAGACGATTATTTTAGTGAAGGTTCATCTATAACAAATGGTTGTGTTGAATATGAAAAATATGAAATACTTTATGGCTCAGATTTAAATGCTTCCTCATCACAAAAAGATGTTTTATATGTTCTAAGTGAAGATGAATATGTAGCTTATAAAAATAATAACGAAAAGCCAAAAGCTATAGGTGATGCATATTATGAATGCACAATAAGAGGAGTAGTGGCACTTATTGATGATAATGGAAATCATGTTTTAAATAATGAAAGTGATGTTTATCTTTATAAAGATTTAGAATCAATTCAAAAAGATATTAAACCATTTGAAATTACAACTTACGCTTACAGCGATGTAAGTAAATATACTACAATAATAAAGTCAGATTTAAACATTATATCAAAAAATTATACTCCTATATTTGCTTATTATGGAAATTTTGATATAGGTGATATTGTAGATAATTATCAAGTGGTTGGGTTATTTAAATTTAATAATCCTGATTACACGTTTACTGATTGTTTTAATGCATATACATATGATTATTATAAATTTGTATCTGGCGAAAGTAGAGCTGAATATATTGAAATATATGATAATGAAACATTAGATAAAATTAATAAAGATTCATATGATTTTAGTTTGAATGCTTACGATAAAGAATACAAAGATTATAAAAAGCTTAATAAGGATTTAAATAGAGAAGCATATATTTCAATTGCAGTACTTATTGCGATATGTATTGTATATACATATTTTACAATGCGTTCTAGAATGATTTCTGAAATATATGAAATAGGAGTATTTAGAAATATAGGAGCTAAAAGAAGTATGATAGTTAAGAAATATGTTGCATATTCTATAATTTCTACTTTAAGGACTTCGTTTATAGGATATGCTATTGGGGTATTATTTATAGGGCTTGTATTACAATTTGTCTATACAACAATTGTAAGCCAAGAATATAACTTACTATTATCACCATATCCATATTTAGGCGTATTATTACTTTTTGCGATAACAATAATATTTGGAACGCTTCCTGTGTTTACATTACTTAGAAAAACGCCAAGCGAAATATCTGCAAAATATGATATATAATTAGGAATTGGCTTCGGCCAATTTCTTTTATATAAAGCAAATTTTTATTATTTACAAAGCATTAAATTATGATATAATTAAAAGGTAAGATTTTTTTAAAAAGAAATGGAGAATACTAATATGAAATTAGAAAACGTATCAAAGAGTCGTATAAAAGCTATATTTGATGTTAAGGCTGATGAATTTGATAAGGCATTAGATAAGGCTTTTGATAAAGTTAACGCAAATGTAACTATTGCAGGATTTAGAAAGGGACATGCACCTAAGAGTGTGTTCTTAAAGAATTATGGTGTTGAATCATTATATAATGATGCATTAGACGTTATCTTCAATGAAAAGATTCAAGAGGTATATGGAGATAAAGATTTAGCTAATAAGATTTTAGGACAAGCTGAGCCTAGCATTGAGTCAAAGGATTTTGGACAAGGAAAGGATTTCCAAGTTGCATTATCATTTGATGTTATGCCTGAGTTTGAATTACCTAAATATAAAGGTGTAGAAGTAGCTAAGCCAAATTATAGCGCTACAGATGAGGAAGTAGAAAATGCTATCAATGATGTATTAAAGGCACATTCTACAACTGATGTTAAGAAGGTTCAAGTTATTGAGAAGAATGACTTTGCAAAATTTGATTTCGTAGGATCTGTTGATGGAGTTGAATTCCAAGGAGGATCTGCTAAGGATTATGAACTTCAAATTGGTTCAGGTCAATTTATTCCAGGATTTGAAGATCAAATGATTGGAATGAAGGCTGGAGAAACTAAGGATTTAAATGTTACATTCCCAGATAACTATGGACAAAAAGATTTAGCTGGAAAAGCTGCAGTATTTAAGGTTACTGTTCATGAGGTTAAATCTCAAACATTACCAGTATTAAATGATGAATTTGTAGCATCTTTAAATGTAGAGCAAAAGACTGTTGCAGATTTCAAGGCTTCTAAGAAGGCTGAAATTGAAAATGCTAAGAAGACAACTGAAAAGGATAAAGAGGTTGATGCAATCATCAATACTATCCTTGATTCAACTGATGTAGAAGTACCACAATCACTTATTGATGAAAGATATAATCAAATGCGTTCTCAATATGAGAATCAAGCTAAGATGTATAACATTCCATTTGAGACTTTCTTAAGCTTCATGGGTGCAACTCTTGAACAATTCGAAGATATTACAAAGAAGGAAGCATTAAAGTCTGCTAAGTTCAATGTTGTAATGTCTAAGATTGTTGAAGTTGAAAAGATTGAGCCAACTAAGGAAGAAATTGAAGCAAGAGCTGAGAAAGACCTTGCTACATCTAAGCTTACTAAGGATGAATTAATGCAACAAAACGTTGGAAGATACTATAATGAATTAGTTAACCAAAAGTTAATTGACTTACTTGTATCTAACGCTGTTGAGGTTGAAGGAGAAGTTAAGACATCTAGCAAGAAAGAAACTGCTAAGAAGGCAGAAAAATCAGATGATCTTTCAAAGAAGACAGTTTCTGAATTAAAGGCTATAGCTCAAGAAAAAGGAATTAAGGTTCCTGCTGGAGCTAAAAAGGCTGACATTCTTGAATTATTAAAGTAATAATTTAAATTTAAAGAGGCTCTAACAGCCTCTTTTTTTGTTAAAAATGCAAGAAAATAAAATAAATTGGCAAACTTCTTGACATAGTGCCAAAAGTAATGTAATATATTAATGCTAGTCTAGGGGGCTAAATAAATTAAGAGGTGATTTTTATGGAAGAACTAGAAACTTTAGGATTACCAGCCATAGCTGTTCGTGGTATTATACCTATTCCTAATAATGAGTTTAGAATTGAAATAGGAAGGGATATATCGCTTAAAGCATTAGAGGCTTGCGAAAAGAAGTTTAATAACGAAGTTATTCTTTTAATACAAAAGAATCCACTTGTAACTGACGTTACAACCGAGGATGTACAAAAAATTGGTGTTAAAGCTAAATTAACTTTAAAATTAAAACTTCCAAATAATAATTATAAAGTTAAATTTAATATTGTATCAAGAGTTAGTGTAGATGAGTTTATTGAATCTACTCCATATTTTATGGTAAATGTTAAGGATTATCCATCAATTCTTGTTGATGGTGCAATGGAAACAGCGCTTATTCGTAGTGTTGTATCAGAGGTTTCTAAGAATGCTGCTATTGTTTTAAATAATGCAGATGAAGTATTACGTACTATTCAATCAGGAGTTTCAACAGAACAAATAGCAGATATTATTGCGTTCCATTTAAAATCTACTAATATTAATAAATATCGTTATCTTGAGGAGCAATCTCTTGAAAAACGTATGGAATATATATTAGAAGATGTTGCACGTGAGAAACAAATTGGCGATATTGAAAATAAGATTAATCAAGATGTTAAAAAATCTATTGATGATTCACAAAAAGAATATTATCTTCGTGAGAAGATGAAAGCAATTCAAAATGAGCTTGGTGATAAAGCAAGACAAGATGAGGAAATAGATGAACTTCGTAAGAAGATTCTTGAAGCTAAGATGCCAGAGGCTGTTGAAAAGAAGGCACTTGATGAATTAAAGAGATATTCAAATACTTCTTATCAAATGGCTGAAGCTGGAATTATCAAACAATACCTTGATTTTATGATATCTCTTCCTTGGTATAAAACAACAGAAGATCAGATGGATATAAATAAGGTTCAAGAAGTTCTTGATAAGAACCATTATGGTCTTGATAAGGTAAAGGAAAGAATTCTTGAATACCTTTCTGTTAAAATTATGACTAATCGTAATCCACGTACAATTATTTGTCTTGTAGGTCCACCAGGAGTTGGAAAAACATCTCTTGCTAAATCTATAAGTGAGGCTTTAGGACGTAAGTTTATTAAACAATCCCTTGGTGGAATTTCTGATGAATCAGAGATTAGAGGACATCGTCGTACATATATAGGAGCTCTTCCTGGTCGTGTTCTTAAAGGAATGAAGGATTGTGGTACAGTAAATCCTGTATTCTTACTTGATGAAATTGATAAGATGACATCTAACTTTAGAGGAGATCCTGCATCAGCTCTTCTTGAAGTATTAGATCCTGAACAAAATTCTCATTTCTCAGATAACTATTTAGAAGAAGAATATGATTTATCACAGGTAATGTTTATAACAACAGCAAATGATTTATCTGGTATTCCAGGTCCACTTCGTGACCGTATGGAAATTATTGAACTTTCATCATATACAGAATATGAGAAATTCAATATCGCAAAAACTCATTTAATTTCAAGAGAACTTGAAGCTCATGGATTAAAGCCTGAAATGCTTAATATAGATGACGAAGCATTAAAGAAAATAATTGCCGGATGGACAAGAGAAGCAGGTGTTCGTGAACTTGACCGTATGATGGGTACTATCTGTCGTAAGGCTGTTAAAAAGATTTTAACTGATAAGCTAGAAAATGTATCTGTTACAAAAGATAACATTGAAGAATTCCTTGGTAAGGTTAGATTCTTTAATAACCTTAATCGTAATGAAGATCAAATAGGAATTGTTACAGGTCTTGCGTATACATCATTTGGTGGAGATACTCTAGATATTGAGGTTACATATTATAAGGGTAAGGGTGGACTAGTATTAACTGGAAAGCTTGGAGATGTTATGAAAGAATCATGCATGGCTGCCTTATCTTATGTAAAATCTCATGCAGCTGATTATGAAATTAATCCAGAAATATTTACTGAAAATGATATCCATGTTCATGTACCAGAAGGTGCAGTACCAAAGGATGGTCCTTCAGCAGGAGTTACAATAACTACTGCGATAGTATCAGCCTTAACAGGACGTAAGGTATCATCTCACTTAGGTATGACAGGAGAAGTTACACTTCGTGGTGCGGTACTTCCTATTGGAGGTCTTAAGGAGAAAGCAATAGCCGCTAAGAGATCAGGTCTTACAACTATTCTTATTCCACAAGAGAATGAGAGGGATATAGAAGATATTCCACAAGAAGTAAGAGATAGTCTTAAGATAATCCCTGTAAAAAATGTTAAGGATGTATTATCTAAGGCATTAATGTAATATAAAAGAGAATCCTTCGGGGTTCTCTTTTTTTTGCCAAAAATCAAATTTTATTGAAAAAAATATGATTTTTCAAAAAATATATTTACTTTCTTATATATATATAATATTCAATGTAAAGCGTTTTCTTACGCTAAATAAATAATGACTAAATAATGAAAGGCAAAGTAGAAGTAATTCTATGACGCAAAACTAAAGGGACCTTTAAGGTTAGCCAGCTGCATCTTATTATATACAAACATAGAAAGGAATTATGTAGTATATATTTGATACAGCTTTTTTATTTTTTAGTTATATTTTTGAAAAGGGGAAAGAAGAAAAAATGAAAAGAAAATTAAAAGCAATATTTGCGGCACTTATTGGTGCGTTTGTATTCTTGATGGTAGGAGCGGTAACTGTAGTTGATGCAGTGGAAACAACTAATACCTATACATTTGATTTAAGTACGTGGGAATCTATTAAAAAGGAAAATGCAGGATCAAAAGAATATAGTATGGCAGGTGATAAAATTACTGATATATCAATGCCATTAAAGTATTCTCAGTCATCACTCAAAAATGCAAGTAAATATAATTCAACATACTATCAAATTGGAGCTGCTGGTGGTACCAATAAAGAATGGTTTAAATTTGAATTTGCATTAAAAGGGTCAGGTAGTGTTATTTTTAAATATAATACTGGTGGTGGATCAAAGTTTTATGATTATAAGGTTGATGATTTAGATACAATTCAAATTGTTAGTGGTAGTGAGGTTACTAAAACAAATAGATTAGAAGCAGGAACTCATACATTACTATTTACTGGTACATCATCTTCAACATCAAATTTCAAACTATATTCTTTTATTATAACTGATACGGTTGAGTCTGGTTTATCGAATGAAGATTTAGCAGTGAATGCAATTAGTAATATTGGTACAGTTGAATATACTGATTCTTGCAAAACAAAAATAGATGAAGCTAAGTTGGCAATTGAAAAATGCAGTAATCCATCAAGTGAAACAATTTCTAATTATTTGACATATACTGAAGCAGTATCTTCATATAATTCATTGGCTGATGAGGCAGTTAATCAATTTATTGCTGCAGTTGAATCTATTGGAACAGTTACAGCTAATTCTAAAGATGCAATTAATACTGCGACTAATTCGTATAATAAATT
Organism: Anaeroplasmataceae bacterium; assembly: GCA_963590725.1. GTDB lineage: Bacteria > Bacillota_I > Bacilli_A > Acholeplasmatales > Anaeroplasmataceae > UBA3206. Next base: position 16,308 of record CAVAQB010000024.1, read on the forward strand.
ATTATCAAATGAAAAAGATAATGATGGTGTTAAATCTGCTAAAACCACATTAGATTCTAAAAATAAAGAATATATGATGAATTTTGGCAAAAAAAGTATAAGCATTGTAATCGATGAAGCTGATAAAGCATTGTGTTCAACTTATAGTGAGGATACAATTTTATATACATCAGAAGAAAGTTCTATTTTTTCAGGTACAAAAAATACATCAATCGAAAATCAAAATTCTAGTAAAACCTATGATGGTGTAAAATTTTTCGATAGATTTAAAACAAATGGAATGATTAACATCGAAAATGGAGTTATTTCTAATGCCTTTAAAATATCTGCAACAGAAGCTGGAATTGTGGAATTAGTTGCTATATCAGGTAATAGTAAATCTACAAGAAACATAAAAATATGCAAAGCCGTTGAAGGAAACTTAGAGGTAATTAAAAATTTGGGAAACGTTGTTAGTGGGTCTAATGCTTCATTATATACATTGCCTATTCCAAGTGCCGGGGATTATTATATAGGTTCAGATACATTCGATGATAATGATAAAGAAGCTACTGCTGGTGGTATAAATATTTATAAAGCAACATTTACCTCTAAGTCAATCGAAACACCAATCCTTGAACAACAAGAAACAACAGATGGTACATCTATTAGATATGTATGTACACTTGGAGGTATAGTTGATTTATCACAAGTTACTTCTTGGACTGTTACAATGTCTATGGAAGGTAAATCTGATTATGTGAAAACATTTGATGTGTTCTATTCTGCGGTAGGTGGTACTAATGGTAAGGATAAGTTTGATTATACTTGGTACTTGGTTGCAACTTTAACAAATGTTAAATCAAGTTACAATGGTCAAGTTATTTCAACTAAATTCACATTAAATCTTGCAGATGGAACAATTATAAATTCTAATGTAAAAGAATATACAATTAATGTTATAGAATAGGAGAAATTAAAAAAAATGAAAAAATATATTAAACCTGAAATTGAAGATGAAATTATTAATATTGAAGATATTTGCTTAGAATCTAGCGAATCAACAAATAATGGTCAAAACTTAGATTTTGATGATTGGATGAATAATTAATAGATTAGAGTGCCTATTAAGGCACTCTTATTTATAAAGGAAGATTATGAAAAAAATATTATTAATAATACCGATTATATTATTACTCATATCATGTGGCCGCAATTCGAATTCATCAGTTGATGAGTCAACAAATAAAAAAAATCCCACTGTGCCTAGTGAAAGTATAGTATATGATCAAAAAAATACTGATGAGAAATTTTTGAAAAGCGCAGCTGATTGTGAAACACCTGCCATATATTATTATTCAAGTATAAACGGAGAGATAGGTAGTAAGACTTTTACTTACGGGGATCCTTTAGGGCATAATTATGTAGATAATTATTGTACTAGATGTAATGCTTATAATGATGGAATAAATTGGGGACCACTGCATTAGTAATTAATAAATTTTTAAGCTTACAAAAAATGTTAAAAAAATGTAAAAAAAGTCAAATTATTATTTACATTTAAAAAATATACTTTATAATAAAGTCAGTTATATAAAATTGCACATAATCTGGCAATACTAAAAACTAATATTATGAACATTTAAAGGAGAATAATACGAAGAAATGGCACGTAAATTAGTTGAGCTAAGCGGTATTTCGAAGGCATATGGAGACAATGTCATTCTAGATAACCTAAACTTATCGATTAATGAGAACGAGTTTGTTACTCTACTAGGTCCATCTGGATGTGGTAAGACAACTACTTTAAGAATCATTGGTGGATTCGAGACTATGCAAAAGGGACAGTTAATACTTGATGGAGAGGAAATCCAAAACATTCCTACTCATAAGAGACCAATTAACACAGTATTCCAGAAATATGCACTATTCCCACATTTAAATATCTATGATAACATTGCTTTCGGTCTTAGAAACAATGTTTATTCAAATGTGTATGATATCGGTGTATATAATCTATTACATGATTATAACTTTGATGAAGAGGAAATTGATTCTGTAAGACACATATTAGAAAAATATTTAAAGCCTAAGGATGTTAAAGCCGCAGCTATTGAATATTTTAAGAGTAAGTCACCAACTATTAAGTTTGAGACTTTAGTTAAGAATCAAAAGAAGTCATTAAAGAAAGAATCTAATGATTATATAAAAGAAAAATTTAATAAGTTCTTAAGTGATGAAAATATTTCTGATGCATCATTTGATGGATCTAATTTTAAAGAACTATTTAAATCACTTGATACAAATCTTAAAGAAAATGATGTTTTCTATAAGATTATTACACAAATTGAGGATAGACATTTTAAAGAGGATACTATTAGACGAGAAGTATTAAATGCGCTAGAGTTAGTTAATCTTAAAGGATATCAAGATAGACAAATATCGCAATTATCTGGAGGACAACAACAAAGAATTGCGATTGCTCGTGCAATCGTAAATAAACCTCGTATTCTTTTACTTGATGAGCCTCTTGCGGCTCTTGATCTTAAGGTAAGGGAAAAGATGCGTTATGAGCTTAAGCAAATGCAAAGAAACTTAGGTATTACATTTATTTTTGTAACACATGACCAAGAAGAAGCCATGGTAATGTCTGATACAGTTGTTGTAATGAATCAAGGAGAAATCCAACAAATTGGACGTCCTGAAGATATTTATAACGAGCCTGTAAATAGATTTGTTGCGGGATTTATTGGACAATCAAATATTTTCCGTGGAAAGTATTTAGGAAACGATAGACTAGAAGCTTTAGGAAGAAAGTTTAGAGTTGATGTAAATGACTTTGAGAAAGGTGAAGAAATTTACTGTATCGTTGAAAAAGAAGACTTTGATGTTTGTCCTATTGAAACTGCAAAAATTAAAGGTATTGTAAAATCTGCTAAATTTAATAAAAATCACTATGAACTTGTAGTAGAGATTGCTGGTAAGAATTTAAATATCAATACTCCAGGAAAGCACGTAGTAGGAGAAGAGATGGGATTTACAGTTGACCCACAAAATATTTATTGTGAGTCAAAGAGTGAGTCTAGACAATCCCTTCTTGCAAACTATGATGGTGATAATATTATGGAAGGTGTATATGTTGATGACAATCTTGTATCATTCCTTGGTGCTGAGTTTGAAACATATGTTACTATATTCCAACCAAATGAAATTGTTGATGTTGTAATAAGACCTGAGGATTTTGACTTAGAATTCGATAATCCTGATTCATGTTTTATGAAAGGTGTTGTAACATCTAGTGTATTTACAGGAGTACACTTTGAATTACATGTAAATGTTGATGGATATGATATTTTAGTTGAGGATTATCAAAACTGTGAAGTTGGTCAAAAAATTGGACTTAAGATTGATTATTATGAGATTCAATTAATGAAGGTTTTAGATCAACAAGAAGAGGCTATATAATGAAAAGTTTTAAGAAACTTGCAATTCCATATTTTGTATGGCTTTCGATACTTGTAATATTACCCCTATTATTAATGTTTGTATTGACATTCTTCGATACAAACGGAGTATCTTTTAGTGGTGCTAAGGCAACAATTGATAATTATTTAGAACTTCGTGATATGACGTATTGGGAAGCATTATGGAATTCACTTGTTATTGCTTTTTGGACTACATTAATTTGCTTTTTAATAGGGTATCCTGTAGCTTACTTTGTATCATTTTCAAATTTAAAACATAAACCATTAGTATTACTTATGATGATTTTACCTATGTGGTGTAATTCAATGTTAAGAATATTATCGTGGTATAAATTATTTTCATCAGGAGCCCTAAGTTCTCTTGATTTAATTGGTACTAAAGGTGCAGTAATATTTGTTACTGTAACAACTTACCTACCATTTATGATTTTCCCAATATATACAGTTTTAGAAAAATTTGATAGATCTTTAATAGAGGCTTCAAAGGATTTAGGAATACCTGGTTGGAAAACATTCTTTAAGGTAACATTCCCACTTTCAATATCTGGTGTATCATCAGGAATTATAATGGTATTCTTACCTGCTGCTACTGGATTTGCGATTTCGCAAATAATAGGAGATGGTAAGGTTAATATGATAGGAAATATTATTGAAAATATGTTCAAGACAGCTAATAACTACAATCTTGGTTCAGTATTATCAATATTTGTATCAATTATTATAATTGTATTTATTCTTGCCCTTGGGAAGACTTCAAAGGGAAAGGATGGTGTTAGTTTATGATAGAAAGAACTGGATGGAAGAAATATCTTCCGATTGTATTAAAAGTTATTTTTGTGGTACTAGCACTATTTATAATGTATATTCCAGTACTTGTCATTATTTATCAATCATTCAATAGTGACGCTAATGGACTTAGTGCCCTACATTTTGGTGGATTTACATTAAAAAATTATAAAGAAATATTTACTAATAGCTCTCTTTATAGAAATATTTTAGATTCATTATTAGTATCATTTTGGGCAACATTAATCGCAACAGTATTAGGTCTATTCTCTTCAATAGGAATAAATTCACTTACTGGTAAATCTAAAAAAGCTATGGGATTTTTAAATGAAATGCCAATGATGCAATCAGAGATTGTAATAGGTATTTCAATAATGATTATTTTCTCATTATTATTACCATTAATTCCACAAATATTTGGATTCCCTACAATGCTTGTAGCTCATGTGTTCTTTACAACACCATATGTAATACTTATGGTATTACCTAAACTACAACAAACTGATGAATCGCTTTTTGAAGCTGCTCAGGATTTAGGATGTAGTAGATGGAAAGCTTTAATGCTTGTAATTATACCATCTCTTAAAACCGCAATACTTACAGGTGCGCTTTTAGCTTTTACACTATCTATTGATGATTTCGTAATTTCATATTTCACACAAGGAAATGGATTCTACAATTTCTCAAACTATGTATATAACTCATATACAAAGAAGAACTTCTCAGCAGGTGCTTATGCATATAATGCACTACTTACAATGGTGACATTAGCCATTGTACTTACATTCTCCTTAAAAACTTCTAAGAAGAAAGCAAAGAAGGTGAGCAAATAATGAAAAAGATTGTAATTTCAGCAGTTTCAGTAATTATCGCCTTCACTATTGCCGCCCTTGTTATTTTAAATAACGGAGGAGATAAAAATACATTATATCTTCTAAACTGGGGAGAATATATCGATGAATCATTATTCGATAAATTTAAAGAAGAAACAGGAATTAAAGTTGTCCAAGAATGTGTAACATCATCTGAAACAATGTATCAAAAAATAAGTTCTGGAACTACTGCGTATGATGTCGCAATTCCAGGAGATTATATGATTACAAAATTATATAATGAAGATTTATTATATAAGATTGATACAAAAAATTATGAATATATAAAGAATGCTGAGTTTGACGATAATCTTACAACTTTAAGAGAAAGTCGTATGAAAGATACTATGGAATATTGTATGCCATATTTATGGGGAGCATATTCAATAGTATATTCTACAAGAAATGATGAAAACGAGTCTATTATAAAAGAAAATGGATTCAAATCTTTATTTGATAAATCATTATTTAATCATTCTGCGAAAGTTGGAATGTATAATACAGCTCGTTGGGCGATATCTGCATATTATATGTCTAATGGTGTTAATCCAAATGATGAGACATTTGTTAAAGATAATAGTGCCCGCCAAGAACTTATTCAAGGAATAAAATCTGCAAACTTTGATGTGTGGGGAGATGACGCATTAAAAAGAAAGGTCGCATCAGGTGATCTTGATTTATGCTTCACACAACTAGGAGATTTCTTTGATGCAGTGTATTTAGGTCTTGAAGAAGGTATGGGTGGAGATAAAGGTAAAGAAGATTTATCAAAACTAAAATATAATGTATATGTACCAGAAAATACTTGCGCGTTCTTTGATGGAATGTGTATTCCAAAGACTTCTAAGAATCAAGAGTTTGCGAATAAGTTTATTGATTTTATGCTAAATCCTGAAAATGCGTTCCAAAACGCAAAATTTATTGGATATTCACCTGCATTAAAATCAGTACAAAACTTGTATAAAACAAATTATAGTAGCGAATATTATGGTAATGTTACATTAGGTGATTTAACAGAATATTATAAATATTATCTAAATCCACTTGCAAATGTATCTGATATATCTAAGGTTTTTATGCTTGAGCCTAAAGAATCAGAATATTTAACTACATGTGAGGCTGTAATAAATCAAACTAAGGCTACTGTCTCTGAAAATAAGGCGATTGGTACAACACTTTGTGTTATTACACTATCAACTATTATTTTAGGTACTGCCGCTTATATAACATACATAATATATAAAAAACATAAGAAAAATGATGATGTTAGAGGATAATAAGTATTTAGATTTAAAACTTAAAGAAGCTTTAGATTTAGTAATAAAAATAGTAGGTATTAAAGAATATTATACACAAGATGATGTATATAATCTTCTTAGCGCTTTTACATTTACACAAGAAATTCTTTTTAGTGAATTAAAAGAATTTTTACCAAGCGCTATGAAAACACCACAATCTATAGAAGAATATACTAAAGGGTTTATAATCTCAAAAGATGCTAAAATCTATGCACTAAATTATGGTACTGG
>CAVAQB010000025.1:0-20195 GCA_963590725.1 Anaeroplasmataceae bacterium
TAATATAGTTGATAAATATGTTTATGAAAATTTATCAAGTCTTTTAAAAAATGAGTGTCCAAAATTATATGAAAATTATGAAAAACTTTTAGATGCTAGTAATAATGATATTAAATTAGTTTTACATGATAACAATTCTCCTATCTCAAAAAATAAAATTAGAATAACCGATACTACAATTTATAAAAATTCGAGAATTTTAAAAGGGTTACAATATACAACTAAAAATAATGTTGTAAGACTTTGGAGTGATGATTTATTGTCAGAACCATCATATGAAAAAGGATTATTAATAGTTTCTAAATTACTTAATGATAAAGAATAAAGATTTAAATTATAAAAATAAGTTTCTTTAAAAATCGTGTTTAATTGGTTGATTATCAATTTCCTCATCAATTTACGGAGGGTTTTAATTAATTAACCAAACTATTTATTTGAAGAAACGGCATAAATAATAAATTTTTGAAATTGTTAGAAAATAAAAAAAATGCCGCACTTTGCGGCATTATTGTAAAATATGGCGGTTCGTAAGCGATTCGAACGCTTGACAACACGCTTAGAAGGCGTGTGCTCTATCCAGCTGAGCTAACGAACCATCTCAACAACGATTAGTATTATAAACTATATAATCCTAAAAGTAAAGCCTTTTTTTACTATTTTGTTGTATTTTCTGCATCACTTGATGCTTTATCAATATATTCAGTAGAATCGGTTGTGATATGTTTGTTTTTACCATGTCCGGTTGTTTTATATTTAATATATTTCTTACCTTTTTTATCACTAATAGTAATTATTATAAGAAATACTGAAAGTACTATAACTAGTGCTCCTGTACAAAATAATCTCCACCAAGAAGTAAATTTAAACATAAGTAGAATACTAATTGTTATTGTTAGTATTCCTGTTATAAGATATGATATTAAATCTAATTTATATTTTCCCTTGTTTTCTTTTTCGGAAATTATTAACGCAATAAATGCGCCAACAAGAAATAATCCTATAACAATTCCTACACCTGCAAAAAATTTCATAATTTATATCACCAACTATATATTAACATAATAAATAAAAAAGTAAAATATAATAAAATTTTAGATTTATGAAATTTAGATTAAAATAATTCATATTTTCATTAAAAATGCTAATTCTTAATCAAAATATTCCTTTTTATCTTGTTTTACTATCATAAAAGTATTAAAATAACAATAGTTAATCAAAGTGAGGTAATTTATAATGTTAAACATTAGATTTGAAAAAGCTGAAAAGCTTAAAGAAAAACCAGATCAAAATAAATTAGGATTTGGTAAATATTATACAGACTACATGTTTGTAATGGATTGGTTTAAAGGAAAAGGATTTACAGATCCAAGAATTGTTCCATATGCACCAATTCCATTTGATCCTGCATGTCTTGTATTACACTATGCACAAGAAACATTTGAAGGAATGAAGGCTTATAAGACTGCTGATGGAAGAACTTTATTATTCCGTCCTGAAATGAACGCAAGAAGATTCCAAACATCAAATGAGCGTCTTTGCATGCCACAAGTACCAGTAGATGATTTTGTTCAAGCTGTAGAAGAACTTGTACGTGTTGAAAAAGATTGGGTTCCAACTGCTGAAAATACATCTCTATATATTAGACCATTTATGTTTGCATATCAACCAAAGCTTGGTGTTCATGATGCTGAACATTATCTATTCATGATTATTCTATCACCAGTTGGTTCATATTATCCTGAAGGATTAAAGCCAGTTAAGATTTATGTTGAAGAGAATATGGTTCGTGCTGTCACAGGAGGAACAGGATTTACTAAGTGTGGTGGAAACTATGCTTCATCTATCCTTGCACAAATTGAAGCTGAACAAAAGGGATATTCACAAGTTTTATGGCTTGATGGAGTTCATAAGAAGTACATCGAAGAAGTTGGTACTATGAATGTAATGTTTAAGATTGATGGAGAAATCTATACTGCACCAGCTGAGCTTGGTAAGGGATCAGTACTTCCTGGTGTTACTCGTGATTCAATGATTAAATTACTTCGTAGTAAGGGATATAAGGTTCATGATACTGAAGAAGATAGACTTTCTATTGATGATTTATTAAAGGCTGCAAAAGAAGGTAAGCTTGAGGAAGCATTTGGAACAGGAACTGCTGCCGTAATTTCTCCAATTGGAGTTCTAGCTTATAAAGATAAAGTATTCTTTAATAATGAGACAATTGGACCAGTATCACAAATGTTATTTGATACATTAACTGGAATTCAATGGGGAAGAATCCCTGATGAGTTCGGATGGACTATTGAGGTTAAGTAATTAATATTTAAAAGGGACGTCCTGTCCCTTTTTTTTCTCACCACTTTATTATATAATTATAAATGGTGAGACTATGAATTCTAATGAAAAGAATAAATTAAGAATTGTAAAAATAATTGAATATTTGATGACTGAGTCAGATGAAACACATCCTGTTACTGTCGCAAATATTATTGAATATCTTGAAGATCAAGATATTACTGCTGATAGAAAAACAATTTATTCTGATATAAAAGTAATTGATGAATATTTTTTAGCAGTAAAAACTATCAAAAGTTCTCAAAATAAATATTATCTTGAAGATAGACAATTTAAACTATCTGAAATACAGCTTATAGTATCTGCCATAGTATCAGCTGGATTTATTGATGAAAAAACATCAAATAATTTAATCGCAAAACTATTCGCACAAACATCAGTACATATCGCAAAGGAAATTAAAGGTAATATTACCATTAAGAATCCTAAAAAAAATAAAACTTCTGCGGTATTAGATTCTATTGAAACTATTATTTGCGCAATAAGACAAAGAAAACAAATATCTTATGAATATATTAAGCATAATAATATGGGACAAGAGGTAGTAAACGTTCATAAATTTACTCCTGTTGATTTAATCTATAATGATGATTACTATTATTGTATTTGTGCTGGAATTAAAGAAGGTCAAGATAAATTTTATAGTATTAGAATTGATAGAATGCGTAATGTAGTGGTATCTGATACTGAGGCAATAGCGCATAAATATAATTCTGAGGCTTATGTTAAGACACAATTTCAAATGTGGTCAACAGATTCTATTTGGGTAGAACTTTATGTTGATAATAAAATAATAGATGCGATGTATGATAAATTTGGACCTAAACTAATAGTTCAAAAAGTAGATGAGAATAGGGCTAAAATAAATGTTGAAGTTTCTATATCTCCAGCATTTTATGCATGGATATTTACATTTGGTAAAGCGATAAAGATAATGACTCCAAGTGTATTAGAAGGATTTATTAACTATATAAAATCTATTATATCAGTTTATAATAGTTCAAATAATGAAGATAATGAGGAATAATAATATGTATGTATTTAATAATATAATTTATAAAGAAGTTTATGATTCAATCAAATTGCGTGATCCTAAAATGGTATCATACCTTGCGGATTTTGCGCTAAGACATCACTATACAGGTAATGTTTTACAAATATATATTGCATATATGCTTGCGTATAATGAAAATCCTTTTTCCATATCTTGCGAAAATGAAGGAAAAATGCTTGGTAATCATAAACTAATATTAGAAGATTTTAAGGAATTCTATCAAATATATCATGATGAATTTAATGATATTCCATATATTGATGAGATTAAATCATTTGAAATAATTCGTGATGAAGAAGAATATTATGATACAGAGGTTCAATCTGTTGTAAATCAATTTAATAAAAAACTTCTTCTATGTAAGAATGTAGAAGAGTTTTTCTTAGAAACATTAAAGTTTTATCAAGAATTTGGTGTAGGAGAATTCGCATTCCATAAGGCATTTAGAATATCTGATGATGGTGATTTAATACCAGTTAAAAATGTGCTAAATGTATCATTTGATGATCTTATAGGATATGATTGGCAAAAAGAAAAATTAATTGAAAACACTAAAGCTTTTTGTGATGGCTTGATGGCAAATAATGTATTATTATATGGAGATGCTGGTACAGGTAAATCTACATCAATAAAAGCTTTGTTAAATAAATTTTTTCATAAGGGACTTCGTATGATTGAAGTTTATAAACATCAAATGAATGATGTCGCAAATTTAATCGCAACATTCAAAAAAAGACATTATAAATTTATAATTTATATGGATGATTTATCATTTGAAACACATGAAATTGAATATAAACAGCTTAAGTCTATTATTGAAGGAGGACTTGAAGCTAAACCACAAAATGTGCTTGTATACGCTACATCAAATCGTCGTCATATAATCGCAGAAACTACTGCTGATAATCAAGGCTCTGACCTACACCGCAAGGAAACAGAAGCTGAAAAGCTTAGTCTTGCTAATAGATTTGGTCTTCAAATCTTATATATGTCTCCATCTAATCAAGAATTTAAAAATATAGTTTTAGAACTTGCAAAGCGTAATAATATTATGATTCCAGAAGATGAACTATTACTAAAAGCTACTCAATGGGAGATAAGATATGGTAATTTATCAGGAAGAACTGCTGAGCAGTTTATTAAATATATTTCAAATGGAGGTAGGGATATTTAGTGAGACCTGTTAAAATAATTAGTGATTCAACTTGTGATTTATCAGATGAACAAATTAAAAATTTAGATATTGAAATATTGCCTCTATATGTTAATTTATTGGATAAATCTTTAAAAGACGGTGTAGAAATAACTGTTGATGAACTTTATAAATATGTTGATGAAAATAAAATATTACCTAAAACTGCAGCTATTACAATAGCGGATTATATTTATACATTTAAAAAATGGATTGATAGAGGCTATGATATTATATTTACAGGAATATCTGGAGGACTATCTTCATCATTTAATAACGCCAAAATTGCAGTCTCTGAGCTTGGCGCAGAGGAATATGTATATCCACTTGATTCACTAAATTTATCATCTGGTATTGGACTTTTACTACTTAAGGCCGCAGCCTTAAAAGAAAAAGGATTATCAGCAAAAGAGATAAAGGATGAACTAGAGAAAATTGTTCCAAATGTTAGAAGTCAATTTATAATTGATAGATTTGATTATCTATATAAAGGTGGAAGATGTTCTTCAATGGCAAGAATATTTGGTACTATGCTTAAAATAAAACCACTTATTACAGTTCGTGAAGGAAAGATGACTGTTGCGGAAAAAACTCATGGAAAGAAAATTAAAGGTCTTGAAGCACTCCTTCGTTTCTTAGAACGTGATAAGGATAACCTTGATTTAGAAAATGTATTTATAACTCATACTTATGCAGAAAATGAAGCACAATATTTACTAGAAGAAATAAAAAAGAATTATAATTTTAAAAATATTTATATTACAAATGCAGGCTCTACAATCGCATCCCACTGTGGACCTGGCACAATTGGAATACTATACATTGTAAATAAATAATTTACACTTTTAATTTAAAGTGCTAAAATTATATATATAAAAAGAGAAAAAGAAAGGTATTTAATTATGGCTACAACAACTACAAAAAAAGCAACTACAACTAAAACTACTACCGCTAAGACTACAGCTACAAAAAAAGAAGAAAAAAAGGAAATAAAACCTTCTAAACCAAAAGCTTTACAAGAAAAAGAAAAAGCTAAAACTACAACTACTAAGAAGGAAGAGACAAAAGAAATAAAGCCTTCTAAGCCAAAAGCTTTACAAACTAAAGAATCAACTGACACTCAAACTAAAAAGACAGGAAAACAAATTTATCATGTAACTAAGAGAACTAATGATGAAAATGATAGAGAGTGGAAAGTATTTATTCAAGGAAGCAATAAGGTAATTAAGATTTTCAAAACTCAAGCAGAAGCGCTTGAATATGCTAAAAAGCTTCGTGCTGATAAAGATACTACTGTAATGCTTCACGGTCTTGATGGAAAGATAAGAAAGTACTAAAAGGTGATTTATTCACCTTTTTTATTTATTCTTATTATGATAAAATAAGTCATAAGGTGAATGTAATGAATATTGTTTATGGAGGTTCTTTTAATCCCCCAACTGTTGCCCACGAGGCAATTATTATGGAATTAAAGAAAAGATTTAATCCAAATAATTTAATAATAATGCCTACAGGAAGTTCTTATAAGCGAAAAGATCTTTTAGAATTTAGTCATAGATATAATATGTTAAAACTTATATCTGATGATATAATATCAGATATAGAGGATAAAAATCCTATTTATATGGGAACACTTGATACACTAAATAGACTTTCGCTTAAATATCCAAATATATATTTTGTTATGGGTGCTGATAATCTTATAGATATAAAATCTTGGATAAACTACAAGGAATTATTAAGAAATTATCATTTTATAATTATAACAAGAGATGATATAGATATTTATAAGTTTATATCAGATGAACTTAAAGAATATAAAGATAAGTTTAGTTTTTTAAATTTAAAATTTATGGTATCTTCAAGTGAAATTAGAAAAAATATTTTAAAAAATAAAGATATGTTAAACCCTTTGGTTTATGAATATATTAAAAAGAATCATTTATATGGAGCGTGATTTAAATGTTAAAGAATGGATTTATAAAAGTTTGTTCTGCAACCCCAATTTTAAAGGTTGGAAATCCTAAATTTAATATTCTAGAAATATTAAAAATGCTAGATGGAAATATTGCTTCAATAGTTGTATTTCCTGAATTATCTATTACAGGATATACTTGCCAAGATTTATTTTACTCAGAGGAATTATTAAATGAATCAAAGGACGCATTAAAATATTTTTTGGAAAATAATAAATTTGAAGGAATAGTCGCATTAGGACTTCCTTTAACTAATGAAGGTTCTCTTTATAACTGTGCTGTAGTTATAAAGGGTGATAAGATTTTAGGAGTTGTTCCTAAAAGGTCATTGCCATCATCTCATGAATTCCAAGAGAAAAGATGGTTTAAACCAGCATATAATAAAAACACAAATAAGATTAGATTATTTGATGATGTTTATCCATTTGGAAATATTATTTTTAATGATTATAAAAATGATATTCATTTTGGTGTAGAAATTTGTGAAGATATGTGGTCTACTATATCTCCTGGAAATATTCTTGCCTTAAATGGATGTAATATGATACTAAACCTAAGTGCATCAAACGAAGTTCTTGGAAAAGATATTATAAGAAGAGCTTCTGTAATTGAATCCTCAAGAAAGAATAATGGTGCCTATGTCTACGCATCATCTGGAGTATATGAATCAACATCTGATACTGTTTTTTCAGGACATGATATAATTGCTTCATGTGGTGAGATAATTAAAGAGGCTGAATCATTTGATTTAAAATCTAATATGATTTATGGTGATATTGATATTAAGGCTATTAATTTTAAAAGAAGATCTAATACTAATTTCCATGATAATATTCATCTAGATTTTGAATATGAAAATGTATGTTTTAGTTTAGATGAAACAACTTTTACATTTGAAAATAAAATAAATAAAGAACCATTTGTCCCACTAAATCAAATGGAGGCTTTTAATAAAATTAATTCACTTCAAGAATTTGCGTTAATTAAGCGAATTAAATCATCACACGCCAAAAGTGTTGTAATTGGTGTATCTGGTGGACTTGATTCAACACTTGCGCTTTTAGTATCTATTAATGCGTTTAAAAGACTTAAATATGATTTAAAAAATATAATTGCGGTTACAATGCCTGGCTTTGGTACATCTAAGCGTACAAAGTCAAATGCTATCTCTATGATGGAAGGTCAAGGAATTACAGTCCTTGAGATGCCAATAGGAGATGATGTCTTAAATCATTTTAAACTAATTGGCCATGATTCTTGTATACATGATGTTGTATATGAGAACGCACAAGCAAGATATAGAACTATGATTTTAATGGATCTTGCTAATAAATATAATGGATTTGTATTAGGTACAGGTGATTTATCTGAACTTGCACTTGGATGGTGCACATACAATGGAGATCAAATGTCTATGTATGGTATAAATTCAGGCATTCCTAAAACACTTGTAAGATTTATGGTTCGTATGCATGCATTATGTGATTTTAAAGATATTAAAGAAACATTAATTGATGTATGTAATACTCCAATTTCGCCAGAACTTACAGGAGAGAGCCAAAAAACAGAAGAAGCTGTTGGAAAATATGAAATAAATGATTTCATATTATATCGCTATCTTACATGTGGAGATGATAGAGATAGAATATTTTATCTATTAAAGAATGCATTTGATATAAGTGATAATGAGGCTTTAGAATATATTAATAAATTTTTCAAAAGATTTATTACACAACAGTTCAAACGTCAAGCTTTACCAGATGGACCAAAAATATTAGAGGTATCATTATCTCCAAGAGGAGATTATAGAATGCCATCAGATATAGAAAGAGATTGATTTTATGAGTGAGGAACTAGTTTTAAAACCTAAAATTTTAATATTTGAATCTAGTGACTCACAATATAAGGTCATTAAAGCTAAAACTAAATCCGATGAGGACATTGTCCTTGTTGGATTTTTCCCATCTTTAACGATGGATATCTATTATACTTTTATTGGTGAAAGAACTTTAAATCCTAAATATGGCCTACAGTTTAAAGTAGAATCTTTTAGAAGAGAAGAGATTAATGATAAAGAAGGAATAATAGGATATCTTTCGTCAGGCTTTATTAAGGGTGTAGGCGCAAAAACTGCTGAGAAAATTTATGATATTTTAGGGGATAACGCAATTAAAAAAATAATTGATAATAAAAATGTTTTATCTAAAATAAAAGGATTAAGCAGTGAAAAAATAAATACAATATATAATTCTTTATTGGAAAACCAAAAATTAGAACGTGCATATGTTGAATTATATTCTTATGGTCTTACACCAAATGTAGTATCAAAATTATACACAAGATATGGTGATAATGCCTTATCTATAATTAAACAAAATCCTTATAGATTAATCTATGAGGTATCTGGTTTTGGATTCAATAAAGCTGATAGGCTAGCTCTATCTTTTGGCTTTTCGCATAGTGATAAGATAAGACTTGAGGAAGGTGTATTATATACATTATATGAGGTATGTAATCAAAAATGTTTTACATTCCTAACCGACATGCAACTTATTAGTGCGTCTTTTCAAATATTAAATAAAGGGGCTCAGGAAGAAGATTATATATCTAAAACTATGATAATAGATACAATTACAACCTTAATTGTAAAACAAAGGTTTGTGCAAGAGAATAATAGATATTATCCTAAAGATTTATATGATAATGAGGTTGGATTTAGTAAAGATATATTAAGAATTAAAGAATATAAAAAGAATAAGGTATATACAATAGATACATTAAATAATCGTCTTAAGGATGTTGAACGTACTTATAATATAAATTATACCGAGACTCAAAAAGATGCGATATTTAATGCGATAAATAATAATATATCAATTATATGTGGTGGTCCTGGTACAGGAAAAACGACTATAGTAAAAGGTATTTTAAACTTACTTGCCATACTTAATAAAAAATCTATAACAGATACAGATTTTAGAAGAAGGATTGCCTTATGCGCACCTACCGGTAGAGCGGCATTAAGACTTGGTAAAGAATGTATGGTAGAATCTAGTACTATACATAGATTACTTGGATATAATTATGATGGAGTTTTTGAGCGCGATGAGGTTAATAAAATACCAAATGATATTATTGTAATAGATGAGTTTTCGATGGTTGATATAAATATGGCACATCAATTATTTAAAGCGATTAAAACAAACGCTAAAGTAATTATTGTAGGTGATAGTAATCAGCTACCATCAGTAGGTGAGGGTAATGTTTTATATGATTTAATAGAATCTAAGACTATAATTGTAACTAAACTTATAGATATTATGAGGCAAGCAAGTGATTCATCTATAATAGAATTATGTAGGGATGTTAATAGAAATTATCTTTCTTATAGTTTGTTTAATAAGAAAAATGATTTATACTTTTATCCAAGTGACTCGAAAGAGACACTTAATAAAATATTAAAATTTGTAGAAGCTTTCTTGAATAAGGGCGGTTCTCTTCAAAATGATTTACAAATACTTATACCTATGTATGCAGGACCTTGTGGCATTAATGAGGTAAATAAAGCTATATCAGATAAATTTAATAAAGAGACTATAAGCATTACAAGAGGTGGAAGAACATTTAAGAGGATGGATAAGGTATTACAACTTAAAAATGATCCACAAAAGGGTATTATGAATGGAGATATTGGGTATATAGATTCAATTTCTAAAACAGCTGAGGGAGATTATTTAATGATAATGTTTGATAATATTTTAGTTAAGTATATGGCATCTGATTTAGATGATTTAACACTTGCGTATGCAATTTCTATTCATAAAGCACAAGGTAGTGAATATAAAAATGTTATTATGCCAATATTACCTGATTATTATATAATGATGAAACGTAAGCTTATATATACAGCCTTCTCTCGTGCAAAAGAAAAATTAATATTAATAGGTGATTTTAAAGTATTAACTAATGCTTGTAAGAATGTTGATGAGGAAAGACAAACAACACTTTATAATAGACTTGTAAAGGGCAGTGATTTAATAAAAAAAGTCATCTATATTGATGACCCAGAAATTCCGTTTGACACATTAGGAGAAGAAGGCATGGAAGGAATTACACCTTATACTTTTATGGATGAGGTTAATTAAGTTTTCTTTTTAAATTAGAGGATTCTATTTTAGGATTCTCTTTTTTATATAGTATTTCTAAAATATAATCTATATTAAAATTAAGAATTTTAGACATCTTATAAAGCACATAAATCGAAGGTTCAATTTTGTTGTTTTCAATTCTTGAATAGGTTGATTGATCAAGCTTTAATAGATTAGATATTTCATCTTGTTTAATACCTTTAGTTAATCTATAAGATTTTAAAATCTCTCCAAGTGTTATCATTATATTTACCTCATCATATAAATTATAGCAATTTTTATATACATTTTACTTTAAAAAAATTAATAATATGTTATAATACGTTGTGTGAGATATGTTGAAATAGATGAGTAAAAATAAAATCCTTTAAAGAGAGTAATTGGATGGTGTAAAATTACAGGTGATTATTTTGAAGGCTACTATGGAGTATCAAGTATTATCTGCTTTAAAGATATTGAGTGCAAGATTTTTATCTTGAACTAAGGTGGTAACACGGTAATTCGTCCTTAGATTTTTAGTCTAAGGGCTTTTTTTATTATTTTAGGAGGATATATTATGAAAAATATGAAGTCTTATGAAATCAGACAAATGTGGCTAGATTTCTTTGCATCTAAGGGACACAGTGTTGAACCTTCTGCATCTTTAGTACCACAAAATGACCCAACACTTTTATGGACTAACGCTGGAGTTACTCCATTAAAGAAGTATTTTGATGGATCAGTAATTCCTGAAAATCCAAGAATTACTAATGCGCAAAAGTGCATTCGTACAAATGATATTGAAAATGTTGGTAAGACAGCACGTCACCATACATTCTTTGAAATGCTTGGAAATTTCTCTATTGGAGATTATTTCCGTGATGAGGTTTTACCTTGGGCATTTGAATTACTTACATCAGATAAGTGGTTTGGATTTGATAAGAATAGATTATATATAACATTCTACCCTGATGATTTTAAGACAAGAGATTTATGGATAGAATGTGGAATGGCAAAAGACCATATGATACCACTTGAAGGTAATTTCTGGGAAATTGGAGAAGGACCTTGTGGACCTGATACAGAAATTTTCTTTGACAGAGGAGAAAAATATGATAAGCGTGGTATCAAATGTCTTAAAGAAGATTTAGAAAATGATCGTTATATTGAAATTTGGAATATTGTATTCTCTCAATTTAATTCAAAAGAGGGAGTAGCTCGTAAGGACTATAAAGAACTACCTCATAAGAATATTGATACAGGATGCGGACTTGAAAGACTTTGTTGCGTAATGCAAGGTGTTGATACAAACTATGATACTGACTTATTTATGCCAATTATTAAGGAAATTGAGAATATTTCTGGTGTAAAATATGAAGGTCAAATGGCATTTAAGGTTATTGCAGATCATGTGAGAACTGTAACATTTGCGGTAGCTGATGGCGCAACTTTATCAAACGAAGGAAGAGGATATGTTTTACGTAGAGTTCTTCGTCGTGCAACTAAGTATGGACATCAACTTGGAGTAAATAAACCATTTATGGCATCTTTAGTTGATAAAGTTATAGAAATTATGGGAATGTTTTATCCATATCTTAAAGATAAGGAGAAAATTGTAAAAGAAGTTATTACACGTGAAGAAGAAAAATTCTTACAAACTCTTGGAGTTGGTGAAAAGAAGTTCGCACAAATAGTAGAGAGTACTAAGGATGGAATAATTTCTGGCGATGACGCATTCTTATTATATGATACATTTGGTTTCCCATATGAACTTACTGAAGAATACGCAGAAGAAAAGGGACTTAAAGTAGATCATGATGGATTTATGAATGCGATGCAAGCTCAAAAAGAGCGTGCAAGATCTGCTCGTAAGGATGTTAATTCTATGAAGGGACAAAATAAAGAATTCATGGAATTTAAGATGGCATCAGAATTTGTAGGATATGATACATTAATGACAGAATCTAAGGTTATTAAAGTATTTGGAGATTCTGTTGTTTTAGATAAAACACCATTCTATGCCTTCTCAGGAGGACAATTATGTGATAAGGGTACTATTAATGATATAGAGGTCTTAGATGTATCTAAGATGCCTAATGGTCAATATCTACATAAGCTTGCCTATAATACATTACAAGAGGGAGATATAGTATCTGCAAAAGTTGATAAAACTAACCGTGATCTTACTCGTAAGAACCACTCAGCAGCTCACTTATTCCAAGCAGCATTACAACAAACAATAGGTAGTCATGCACATCAACAAGGATCTCAAGTATGTGCTCTTTATTCTCGTTTTGATTTTAATAATTATCAAAATCTTACAGATGAAGAAATATTAAAAATAGAAGATCTTGTAAATGAATATATTAAAGAATCTCATCCTGTAGTAACTCATGTTTTAGCACTTGATGAAGCTAAGAAGCTTGGCGCTATGGCTTTATTTGATGAAAAATATGGAGATAAGGTTAGAGTTGTTGATATGGAGGTTTCAAAGGAATTCTGTGCAGGAACTCATGTAGCAAATACAAGTGAAGTAGTTGATTATGAAATCAATTATGTTGAATCAATTGGTTCTGGAATATTTAGAGTATTTGCCACAACCGGAAATAACGCTAAAGAATTACTAATTAAGAATTTATCTAATCAAATAGATACAATTAATACATTAAATCTAAAAGCCAAAGGTATTATAGAGGAAGCTTTAAAGGATGGAATTAAATTAAATTATAATAAAATTGATTTATCTAATGACCTTAAAGGATATAGATATACAATCTTTATTAAGAAGGCTTTAGAAGATACTAAGAATAATTTACATAACCTTGAAGTAGAATACCAAAATAAAAAGAGTCAAAGTGCATTAAAATCACTTGATTCCTATAAAGCTCTAATTGAAAATAATTGCGTAATAACAAAAACTGATATACTTGATTCTAATCTATTAAAGGATATGGCAAACGCAATGGTAAATGATTTCCCTCTTGATATGGCTTTACTTGCATCAACTGATGGTACTAAGATAACATTTGTATGCGCAACAAATGGAAAATATAATGCCGGTCAAATAGTAAAAGCTTCAGCCCTTGTTTGTGGTGGTAATGGTGGTGGAAAACCAACACTTGCACAAGCTGGTGGTAAGGATCCTTCAAAACTAGAAGAAGCATTATTAGCTGCAAAGGCATTTATTAAGTAATGAAATATTTAGGACTTGATTTAGGAAGCAGAACTTGTGGAGTCGCAATAAGCGACTCACTAGGAATGCTTGCAAGAACTTATACAACTATAAGATTTAGAGATGACGATTATACTTATGCCGCAAATGAGGTTAAAAAAATTTGCGAAAAAGAAGGGGTTAAAGAAATAGTTCTTGGCCTTCCTAAGCATATGAATGGAGACCAAGGGATAAGAGCGCAAATATCCTATGATTTTAAAGCTTTACTTGAGCGTGATGGTAACCTTCATGTAAATCTTTTAGACGAAAGACTTACAACTGTTGTAGTAGATAGGGCTATGATTGAAGGAAATTTAAGTAGAGAAAAACGTCATCAAAAGAAAGATGAGCTTGCCGCAGTAGTAATCCTTGAGGATTTTTTAAATAGAAAATAAACGGAGGAATAAACATATGATGGATAATATGATAACTATTACAACAGAGGATGGAAGAGAGATTGATTGTCAAATTCTTTTCACATACCATAGCGAGGATTTTATGCATGATTATGTAGTATTTAAAGATCCTAAATCTAATACTGCAGGAGCTTGTATATATATACCAACTGAAAATGGTAAAGGAACTTTATCTGATATAGAATCAGATGAAGAATGGGAAATGCTACAAGATGTTTTAAATGATTGGCTAGATAAAAATTCTAGTAAACTTGAGTCATGTGATAATTGTGGCGATTCATGCGGATGCAATGGCAATTGCCATGGATGTGGAGAAGAGTAATGGGAATTAATATTTCTACAAATATTGATCCAAATTTAGGATTGGAATTTGATTCTTATGAGCTTCAAATGAGAGAATACGCAATAAAAAATGAAGTACCAATAATTACAGATGCCGGTCTTAAGTTTTTAGAGGAAACAATAAAGAAATATAATATTAAATCTTTACTTGAAATAGGAACAGCTATAGGATATTCTGCTGAACGTATTTCAAGGGCGAATGATACATTAGTTTATACTATAGAACGTAGTGAAGAAATGTATACAGAAGCTCAAAAAAACATTTCTAATTTAGGCTTAAATGATAAGGTTCATATAGTATTTAAAGATGCACTCTATGCATATGATGATATTAAAGATATAAAATTTGATGCCTTATTTATAGATGCCGCTAAAGGACAATATAAGCATTTTTTTGAACTTTATGAACAAAATTTAAAAAGTGGTGGTATTGTTATTTGTGATAATATGGATTTCCATGGATTTTTAGATAAAGACCCAAGTACTATGTCACGTTCATTAAGAGGACTTGTTCGTAAGCTTAAAAATTTTCATGATTTTTTAAATAATAATTTAAATTATGAAACTAAATATTACAACATTGGAGATGGAATGTCAATTTCTATAAAGAAGTAACTTTTTGTTGCTTCTTTTTTAATGGTTTCTCTTTAGAGTGGTAAATTTATAAATGATAATTCGTAAAAAAAGGCAAGAAGTAGTATTTACTCCTATGCCTTTATTTTTATTATTATTAAATTTTAATCAATTCAATAATTTATCTATAATATTTATAAACACATTCAATAGATGAATCAATGTCTTCTGGCTTTATACCTTCGAATGTCATATAAGCATCTGGACATTCCTTTTTAATTATTGGGAAAAATAAATCCCATCTCATAATACCTTGTCCTAGTCCTACTTGAACTAATTTATTGTTTTCTTTATCAACTATAAAATCTTTTAAATGGAAAACAACAACATCATTTTTAAATAATTCAATAGCTCTATTAAATATTTCTACTTGTTGATCGTAGTTTGAAATATCAAGATAATTGAAAATATCAATAGTAATTTTTACGTGACCATTATTTATTTTGTCAAATAATCTTTTTAATTGATCTGGAGAATACATACAATGTCCATATGCACCCTCTATTACTACATAAGAATCATTTTCTTTTGCACATTCTGCAAGTTCACTAAATATTCTAATATCCTCTTCTAAAGCTTCCTCAGTACGATTTAGTGGATTATATGTCCATTTATCATCATTATATGAACCGGTTTCAGTTCCAACATATTTACAATTAAAATATTTTGCGTATTTTAAATGCTCCTTAAATTTAAGAACCATTTGTGCTACTTTCTCTTTATCAGAGTGAACTGGATTGAAGTAAGCCCCAAGCATTGATATTTCTATGCCTTTGTTATGAAATGCGTTATAAAATCCCTCACATTTTTCTTTTGTAAGAGTCCCAGCGAGTCCACTCTCACCCTCAATTGCTTTATTTATTACAAATTGTACAGCAGTAAGCTTATGATGTGAAATCTTTTCTGCTAAACCTTCTGCACTACCTTTCCCATAGTCATGGGCTCTATAGCTAATTTTTATCATAATTTTTAACACCTCGTATAAATATTATATTATATTTCATGATATTTTGAAATAAAGAATGTTTTTTAAATCATAAATATTATTGAAATTTATAATGTTTTTTTAATGGAAAAAATACTCTCTTTTTGTTATAATAAAATGGTATAAATATATATTGAGGTATGCATATGAAAATTATAGATATTTTAAAGAAAAAGAAGACATTTTCTATAGAAGTTTTCCCACCAAAAAAGGGACAAGAGGAAGATTTAAATAAACTATTTAATACAATAGATATGGTAAAAGTATTCAAGCCGGATTTTATATCAGTTACATATGGTGCTGGAGGTAATAATTCTAAAAATACCGCAACAATTGCTGATTATTTAAAAAATAAAGCTGGAATAGAACCACTTGCACATCTTACAGGTGGACCATCTAGTAAGGATGAGATTATATCTGTACTTAAAGATTTAAAATCTAAAGGTATTGAAAATATCCTTGCCTTAAGAGGTGATAAGCCAAAAGATATGGAAATAGAGTATTGTAAAGAATTTAAGCATGCGACTGATTTAATGGACTTTATCAAACAAGAAGGCTATGATTTTTCTTTAGCTGGAGCTTGTTATCCTGAAGGTCATACTGAGGCTGATACACTATATGATGATTTATTAAACTTGAAAAAGAAACAAGATGCTGGTGCTGAATTTTTAATTTCACAAGTATTCTATGATAATCAATATTTTTATCGCCTTTTAAGAGAAGCACGAAAAATTGGTATCACAGTACCTATTATTCCAGGAATTATGCCACTTACAACAAAGGCATCAGTTGAGCGTACTGTAAAACTTACAGGAGCTGCAGTACCTTTAACTCTAAGAGCCATGATTGAGCGTTTTAAAGATGATAAGGAAGCAATTAGAGAAATAGGAATAAATTTTGCGGTAAGTCAAATCCTTGACCTACTTGCCAATGATGTAGATGGAATACACTTATATATTTTAAATAATTTTAATAACGCAAAAGAAATATATGAAAAAATTTCTCATGTGTTAGCAAAGGAAATGAAGTAAATTGAAGCGTGATTTAATCTTTAAATATCTAGGGTATAGAAATGTTATGCCAGATGATAATACTTTAAAATTAATAGACGAGTGTATTTGTGAGATTGAATCTTTAAAAAAGTTTAAATATTATTATCAAGAATATGATGAAATTCTACCTTTTTTAAAGGAAAATAAAAATTATCTTAAATATCTTGATGGTGCCTCATCATACCTTTTAGTCGGTATGACTCTTGGTATTGATATAGATAGAAGAATGAGACAATATGAAAAAATAGATACCCTAAAATCTTTAGTATTTGATTGTTGTGCCTCTGCATATATTGAAGAATTATCAGATTCTTATGAGAGAACATTACCATTTAAAAATTTATCATATAGATTTTGTCCAGGATATTCTAATACATCATTTCTTGATAATAAAATTATTGCGAAATATATTAACGCAAGTAAAAATTTAGGAATAAATTTTCTATCAAGTGGCTTAATGGTACCACTTAAATCAATGATAGGAATAGTTGCGGTTGGAAATGTTAAAAAAAAGACTTGTGCTAATTGCATGATGTATTCTGACTGCGACTATAGAAAGGCTAATACGACATGCTACAAAAAGTAGAAATATTTGATGGTGGATTTGGTTCAGAGCTTCAAAAAAGAGGAATGAAGGCTGGAGATATCCCTGAAGAATTAAATATTACAAACCCTGAAATGATTATAGATATACATAAGTCATATGTTATGGCTGGATGTGATTACATTACATGTAATTCTTTTGGACTTAATTCTATTAAACTTAAAGATTCAAAATATAGTGTAAAAGAATTAGTTTTAGCTGCATGTAATAACGCTATTGCCGCATCAAATGGTCAAAAAATAATGTTTGATATAGGACCTATTGGTCGTATGTTAAAACCACTTGGTGATTTATCATTTGATGATGCATATCTTTGTTTTAAAGAAATAGTTTTATATTCACAAGAACTTGTCGATGGATATATTTTAGAGACTTTCTCAGATCTTTACGAACTTAAGGCTGCAATACTTGCGGTAAAAGAAAACTCAGATAATAAATTGTTATATGCTACTATGACTTTTGACGAAAGTGGAAGAACTCTTACAGGTACAACCCCTGAAATTATGACATTAACACTTGAAGGACTTGGCGTAGACGCACTTGGTGTAAACTGCTCATTAGGTCCTTGGGATTTAGTACCAATTCTTGAAAAAATTCTTTCAACTACACATACTCCTGTAATAGTACAGGCTAATCGTGGACTTCCAAGAATAACAAAAGGTATTACAATATATGATTTAAAACTTAGCGAATTTAGTGATGCATATGATAAATTTTATGAAATGGGAGTATCTATTATGGGTGGATGTTGCGGTACAGATCCTGACTTTATAAAAGCTATCTCAGTCCACAAAGGAAAGCCTATATTAATGCCTCTAAATCCATATAAAACTTATGCAATGTCTGGAACAAATCTTGTTGAAATTAAGGATGTTATAGTTTGTGGTGAAAGATTAAATCCAACAGGTAAAAAGAAACTAAAAGAAGCATTAGTAGAAGAAAACTATGATTATCTTTTAGAAGAAGGTATTAAACAACTTAATGCCGGAGCTGATATTTTAGACTTAAATGTTGGTGTACCTATGATAGATGAGCCTAAAACTATGAAGAACGCACTAGAAAAATTACTTGAAGTAATTCCTCTTCCATTCCAAATTGACTCCTCTAATAAAGAGGCTATGGAAATTGGTGCGAGATATGCTAATGGACTACCGCTTTTAAACTCTGTTAATGGTGAAAAAGAAGTAATGGAAAAAGTATTTCCAATTGCGAAAAAGTATGGATGTACGGTTTTAGGACTTGCGCTTGATGAAAATGGAATACCAAAAACTGCTTTAGAAAGATATCAAATCGCAAAAAGAATTGTAGATTGTGCCCAATCTTATGGAATAAGAAAAGAGCGTATTATAATTGATACCCTAACACTTACAGCTTCATCTGAACAAGCACTTGTAAAAGAAACACTTGATGCCTTAGAGCTTGTTACAACACGTCTTGGTGTAAAAACGGCACTTGGTGTATCTAACTGTTCATTTGGACTTCCAAATAGACCACTTCTTAATAAAACGTTCTTAACACTTGCTATGCAAAAAGGATTAAATATGCCTATTATTAATCCAAATGATATTGAAATGATGAATGCAATTTATGCATATAAAGTTTTATATAATATTGACAAGAACTCAGAAAATTATATTCAAAAAATGTCTAATATGGAGGATTTAGCACCAAAGAAAACAAATGCTTCAATGTCGCTTCAAGAAATGGTTCAAATGGGATTAAAAGATTTTATAAAAACTAAAACTTTAGAAACTCTTGAAACGACTGCCCCATTAGATATAATCAACAATATTTTAATTCCAACTCTAAATAAAGTTGGAGAAGATTTTGATCATCAAAAGCTTTATCTTCCTCAACTTATTATGTCAGCTGAAGCCGCAAAGATAGCTTTTTCTGTAATTCAAGAGAAATTTCCTAAAAAAGAATCAAATAATAGACCTGTTATTATGGCAACTGTAAAAGGGGATATTCACGATATAGGAAAGAATATATGCTGTGTAATTTTAGAATCTTATGGTTATAATGTAGTTGACCTTGGTCGTGATGTTTCAACAGAAACGCTTATAGAAGCATTTCATAAATATAATCCTATGGCTATAGGACTTAGTGCATTAATGACAACATCAGTTACAAACATGGCTCAATCTATAAAAGAATTAAAAAAGATTGATGGAATGTGCCCTATATTTTCAGGAGGGGCTGTAATGACTGCAGATATCGCACGTGAAATTGGTGCTACATATTATTC